>PLRZ01000147.1:0-3631 GCA_003164075.1 Bryobacterales bacterium
GCCACCAACCGCCCCGACGTGCTCGACCCCGCTTTGCTGCGGCCCGGCCGTTTCGACCGCCGCGTGGTAGTGGGCCGTCCGGACGTGCAGGGGCGCGAAGCCATCCTGCGGGTCCACACCAAGAAAATTCCCCTCGGCGACAACGTGAATCTTTCCGTGCTGGCGCGCGGGACGCCGGGTCTGGCGGGCGCCGATCTGGCCAACCTGGTGAACGAAGCCGCGCTGAACGCCGCCCGGCAGAATCGCAAAGTGGTCATGATGNNCCAAGGACAAAATCCTGATGGGCGCCGAGCGCAAGTCCATGGTCATGAGCGATGCCGAAAAGAAGAACACGGCGTACCATGAGGCTGGACACGCGCTGGTGGCGGCCGTGCTGCCCAATGCCGATCCGCTGCACAAGGTGACCATCATCCCCCGTGGGATGGCTCTGGGCGTCACCATGCAGTTGCCCATCGACGACAAGCACTCTTACAATCGGGACTATTTGCAGGCCGAGATCGCCATTCTGATGGCTGGCCGCATCGCCGAAGAGAAGTACATGCACCAGATGACCACCGGCGCGGGCAACGATATCGAACGCGCTACCGACATGGCCCGCAAGATGGTTTGCGAATGGGGTATGAGCGAGCTCGGTCCGCTGAGTTTCGGCAAGAAGGAAGAGCAGATCTTCCTGGGCCGCGAGATCGCGCAGCACCGCGACTATAGCGAAGAGACGGCCATCCGCATCGACGAGCAGGTGAAAAAATTCGTGCAGGACGGGTACGACACCGCCGCGGCGATCATCGAGAAGCATTCGGCGGCTCTTGTGAAAATCGCCGAAAATCTGCTGGAACGCGAGATCCTGGACGGCGCGGAAGTGACGGCGCTCATCAACGGCGAGACTCTTCCGCCGCGCCAAAAAGACGGCGGGAAAGACTCCGAAGATCATACCCAGCAAGTGATCCGGCCGGAAGGCGGGCGGCGCGTTCCCGGACTCTCGGAAGGGGAGCGGCCGCAGCCGGCGTGATCCCGCGATTTCCGGTTTACCTCTTCGATATCGACGGCACACTGCTCGATTCCGCTCGCGACATCTGCGGCGCGGTCCAGCAGGTGCTGGTGACCAATGGCGCCGGCGAGAGAGACTTCGAATACCTGAAGAGCTTCGTGGGGCTGCACCTGATCGACCTGTTCCAGGACGTTTTCCCGGTATACAGTTCCCAGCAGATTGACGATTTGATCAAGCAGTACCGCACCCTCTACCTGGGCCGCTGCCACCAACAAACCAAGCTCTATCCGGGCGCCAAAGAGGCGCTGGCGGCGCTCGGCGGGCGCAAATCCACCGCCACGACCAAAGGCACGCCGACCACTCGCGCGGTGTTGACGCAGTTCGGACTGATTCAATATTTCGACCACGTGCAAGGCACCGACGGGATTCCTTACAAACCTGCGCCGGACGTGATTCTGACCGCCATGGCGGCGCTGGGCGCGCGTCCCGAAGAGTGCCTCATGGTGGGCGATTCCCAAGCCGACATGGCCGCCGGCCGCGCCGCCGGCGTGAAGACCTGCGCGGTACGCTACGGGTACGGCGACCAACAGGCCATCGCGCGGCTGGAACCGGACTATTGGGTGGACGACCTGCGCACGCTGGTGGGGTAATGACGGCAGCACGAAAGCCCGAAATCATGAGCCCCGCGGGCTATTGGCCGCAGTTGCGCACGGCCATCGAGGCCGGCGCCGACTCGGTCTATTTCGGCCTGAAGCACTTCACCGCGCGCGCCAAAGTGGGCTTCGACCTGGGCGAGTTGCCGGAAGTCATGTCCACGCTGCACCGCCGCGGCGTGAAGGGCTTCGTCACTTTCAACACCCTGGTGTTCGAGCACGAATTCGCGGAAGCCGCGCGCGTATTGGCCGCGATCGCCAAGGCCGGCGCCGACGCCGTGATCGTGCAGGACGTGGGCATCCTGAAACTGGTCCGCGAGATTGCGCCCGCGCTCGAAATCCACGCCAGCACGCAGATGAGCGTCACCAGCGCCGATGGCGTCCGCCTGGCGCAAAGCTTGGGCGCGAGCCGCGTGACCCTGGCGCGCGAACTTTCGCTCGACGAAGTGCGCGCCATCCGCGCAGTCACCGATTGCGAGCTCGAAATCTTCGTTCACGGCGCGCTGTGCGTGGCCTATTCGGGCCAATGCTTCTCGTCGGAAGCCTGGGGCGGACGCAGCGCCAATCGCGGACAGTGCGCGCAGGCCTGCCGCCTGCCCTACGAGTTGATCGTGGATGGCGCGCTCAAGCCCCTAGCCGATGCCCGCTATCTGCTCTCGCCGGGCGACCTCTACGCGCTGGAACAGATTCCCGAGATCGTACAGATCGGCATCGCGGCGATCAAGATCGAGGGTCGCTACAAGGACTCCGACTACGTGGCGCTCACCACGCGGGCGTATCGCCAGGCAGTGGACGATGCCTGGGCCGGCCGCGCGCTGCACGCCGACAAGCTGACGCTGGAACAGGTGTATTCGCGCGGTTTGGCGCCGCATTTCCTGCTCGGCACGAATCATCAGACGGTGGTCAACGGACGGGCGCCACGCCATCGCGGCGTGTTGATGGGAAAAGTGGCGCGCATCACGGAGCAAGGCGTTCTCTTGGATGGGCCATCCGCGTTGAAGCCTGGCGACGGCGTGGTTTTCGACGCGGCAGACTGGCGCAGCCCGCAGGAGCCGGAAGAAGGCGGCCGCGTTTTTGAGGTGCTGAACCGGGAATTGCGATTCGGCAACGGCATCCTCGACCTGAGGCGGATCCGTCGCGGCGACCTGGTATGGCGCACGCACGATCCCGATCTCGATAAGCTGGTCCGCCCGTACGTGGAGGCCTCGACGCCCCTGCGGAAGCAGCCCGTGACGGTGCGGGTGACCGCGCGCGAAGGCGCCCCGCTGGCAGCCGAGTGGCGTGTGGGCAGTGTGTCCGTGGTGGTGGAATCGGAGGCGCCGCTGGGCGCGGCGACCAATCGCGCGGTGGACGCGGAATACTTGCGCGAGCAACTCGGACGCCTGGGGAATACGCCATACGAACTGGCGGGAGTGGAACTGGACATTGAGGGCCGCCCATTTGCCCCGAGCTCGCTGTTGAATCGCGTGCGGCGTGAGGCGGTGGAACGATTGCAGGTGGCGCAGACACTCGTGTCTGCCACGCCCCGACTCATCGGGGCGCTAAGCGGGTCGAGACGAGTCTCGACCCGGCAGGCAGGAGTGCCTGCGCCACAACTGCACCTCCTGGTCCGCACCCCCGAGCAACTCGAAGCGGCCATCGCCATCCGCCCCGCCGGCATCACGCTCGACTACCTCGATCTCTATGGTCTGAAACCCTCGCTCGAACGGGTCCGCGGCGCGGGCATTCAAGCGCGCATCGCCAGTCCACGCGTGCTCAAACCGGGCGAAGCGCGCATCGTCGATTTCCTGCTGAGCTGCGATTGCCCCATCCTGGTGCGCTCCGCCGGTCTGCTGCACCTCCTGCGAGACCGCTCGCATCGCGATCTCACCGGCGATTTCAGCCTGAACGCCGCCAATGCCAGTTCCGCCGGCGAATTCCTCGCCATGGGCCTGGCCGCGCTCACGCCCTCGCACGATCTCAACGCCGCGCAAGTCGCCGACCTGGCCCGCGC
>PLRZ01000147.1:3645-7356 GCA_003164075.1 Bryobacterales bacterium
GTCGCCCTGCGCGACGATGCCGGCCGCGCGCACCCGGTGATGGCCGATGTGGGTTGCCGCAACACGGTATTCGGCGCCGAAGCGCAGGAGGCCAGCCGTCATCTGGACGATTGGCGCGCCGCCGGTATCGCGCAATTCCGCCTGGAGTTCGCCCACGAATCCGGCGAGCAGACCGCGGAAATCGCGAGCGCCTTCGCGAGCGCGCTGGCCGGCCGCCTTCCGTCGCAGGAATTAGGGCGGCAACTGCGAAGTTTCACGCCGCAGGGTGTCACCGAGGGCAGCCTTTACGTGCCCGCCGGGTATCAGGACTTCCCGATCTTGCAGTAGCTACCCCTCGCGCTTCTTCGCCTTCAGCGGCAGGCAGTCCATATCCACCACCGCATCCGCGAACTTCAGAACTCCCGATGTCGTGGAATTTGCAGGGAGCCCGCAGGTGGGGCAGGCGGTGCTCGCCTTCGCTCGATCCAATTCGAACAGCGCGCCTTATTCAGTGCGGGCGGGCAGGCGAGCACCGCCTGCCCCACCTGCGAAGCTCTCATTTTCCCCGCCAGGCAGAAATTGCGGGGCGAGATCAGGAGGGCTGAACCTTGGCGCCCACCGCTGACTTCGGTCCCGCCTAGTTCACGTGCGCTGTCACCGGAAGCGGCGCGCTATTTCCCCGCTAACTCCTCCATTAACCGGCTCGCTCCGTACAGCTTGGTAAGTGCTTCGGTCATCGCCCCGGTGTGTACCGCAACCGCGCGATTGGCGGCGCCGTCGTAAACGAAATCGCCCACCAGCGATTCGATGTTGCCGTCGAAGATCAGGCCCACGATTTCCGCCTTGGCGTTAATCACCGGCGAACCCGAATTGCCGCCGATGATATCGTTGGTGGTGACGAAATTGAGCGGCGTCGATAAGGTCAACTTATCGCGGTTTTCCATATAACGCGCCGGCAGGTAGAACGGCCCGTCATAGTGGAAACCGGCCGCGCGGTCGAATAACCCATAAAACGTGGTCAGGGGCGGCGCCTTCGTGCCATTCATGGGATAACCCTGCACCTGTCCGTAGGACAACCGCAGTGTAAAAGTGGCATCGGGGTAAGTCGACTTGCCGTACACCGCGAAGCGCGCTTTGCCAAGCTGCTCGCCGGCCCGCTGTTCCACGCTCTCCACGTTGTTCTCCATCCACGCAGTGAGCTCGCGGCGCATGGGGTCGAGCTGGCGCGCCAGCACGATCATGGGATCGTTCGACGCCGCCACCGCGGTCTTCCCGCCCTCCACCAACTGGCGGCGCACCGCCGGATCGGCGAGTTTCGTGCCGTTCACCAGGGCCGTCGAGGCTTCCAGCGGGGATCGCCCGTTCAGTACCGCCTTCACGAATGGGTCGTTGGCGCCCAGTTCGGCCAGGCCCAATTCCAACGAAGCCGTGAGTCGCGCCGTGTCCATCGCGGGGTAGACCGGCGCCGGCGAGAACAGCCGCAGCCGCGTCGATTCCAGTTGCGCGTCGTGGAAACCGGCCAGCCGTTCGGCGTCGGGCTTCCCGATTTCGGCCACGTATTGCACGATGCTGGTGGCGAACGAGAGGAATTGCGAATCCGGGTTGCGATAGAGCCGCTCCGCGGTGCGCGCGGCAGCCTTCTTCTCGCCGGCCGCGATGGCATCCCACGCACCGCCCCAGGCGGCCTTCCACTCCGGATTGGCCATCACTCTGGCGCGGAAGGCGGCTTCGTCCTTCTGCTTCGCCGCCATGGTGTTCCTGTCGAGCAGTCCCTGGTAGCGGCCCTGGTGCGCCTTGAGACTGTTAGCGAGGCCGAAAATCGAACTGCCTGCCTGGCGCGCCTGCTCCGTGCCCAGCGCGGAATATCGCTCCAGCGCGGCGATGCGGCGCTGGAGGCTTTTGATGGAGTTGGGCTCGCCGATGTCGCGCCGGGCCTCCAACTGCGCCACCGTCTCCGCCCGCGCCGTGCTGCCGGGGTTGCCGGGGACGAACACCAGTTCGCCGTCGGCGGCTCCGGCGGCGTTCCACTTCAGATAGTCCTTGGTTTCGAGCGGTTTGCCGTTCTCGTAAACGCGGAACAGCGCCATGTCCAGATCGAAGCGCGGATAGGTGAAATTGTCGGGGTCGCCGCCGAAGAAAGCGATCTGCTGCTCGGGGGCGAACACCAGGCGCACATCGGTGTACTCCTTATATTGATACAGCCAGTATTCCCCACCCTGATAGAGCGACACCACCTCCGAACGCAGTCCGGTCTTCTGGAGACTTTCGCGTTCGATGGCGGCAACGGCCGCGCGGCGGGCGGCAAATTCCTCCGCCGGGCTCCTGGCGCCCTGCAACGCGGCGGCCACGCGGCCAGTGACGTCCTGGAGCGAGACCAGCACATTCACTTCCAGGTCCGGCGACTTCATTTCCCGCTCCGGAGTGGCGGCGTAGAAGCCGTTCCCGATGTAGTCGTGCTCGGCCGTGGAGTTCTTTTGCAGTTGTCCGCGGGCCACGTGATGATTGGTCAACAGCAGACCGTGAGCGCTGACAAATGAGCCCGACCCGCCATCGTTCAGGCGCACCGAGGAGAGCCGCACGTGGTCAAGCCATGCGGCCGTGGGGGTAAAATGGTACCTTTCCTGTAACAGTTTGAGCGGAGGGTTGTCGAAAGTCCACATGCCCTCGTCGGAATGCATGGGGAGCGGGAGCAGGACCGTGCCGCAAGACAAAAGGGCCAATGACAACAGGGGACTGGCGCGCTTCATATAAGACCTCAGTTTCGGATTTACAAACCTGAAACCGTAGGATAGCGCGATTGCGGGATGAATCAGGCTGCTTTCGGACGGCTCTCGCGAACATCCACGATTACCGAAGTGGTAATCGCGGGGTTAGTGGGAGGAGCGAACTCCAGGCACATACCGCGGCCGATAAAGCGCTCCTTCAGCATGGAACCACCCCAAGTAGAACCGTGAATATTGACTAGAACCGGCTCCGGGCAGAAGATCGGATGGCCGGAGATCAGCGCCTGACCGGAGCCCTGATATTCGATGGTGTACGCGCGGTTCCGGGTGCGCACCTCCAACACCGTACCCGGCGCAACGTCCCGCAAGTGCACGCCGCCTTCAATCTCCGATTGCACGATATGGCGATTGATGGCGTCGCACAGGTGGGGGCTGGGGACTAAGAAGCGCGGGCTGTCGGAAATGCCGGTCACGTGTCGCTACCTCGGTCCCACCTGAGCCAAAATTCGTTTCTACAGCCATTTTGCCATAGCCGCGCGACAGTCGCATAGCCGATTCCGGCGCGAGTGTGGGGTCCGGCAGAGATTCTTGCGGGGGTGGCGCTCGTGCCGGCAGCGCCGAGACTCCGAACTCCCGATCTCGTGGAATTTGTGAGGGGCCCGGAGAAATCGGCGGCGGCTGAAAGTGGCGGGCATCCCGTGCTCCTTTGGGGACAGTATAGGAATCGGGATTTGTCACCGCGCGCCTGCGGATCGCGCGCCCGCGTCACGGGACGCCACGATTACCTCGACATTTTCCCGGACTCCGCCCAGAACGACATTCTGAGGCTCCCCCGGATACGATGAAAGGAAGGGTGCCCTATGACGCTGACAATTGACCTTCCGGACGAGCAAGCGGCGGCGCTCACCGCCAAGGCGCAAGCACACGGCGTCTCCGCCGAGGAATATGCCCGCCAAGTGCTGGCGCACGATCTCGATTCGCAACCGCGGCGGCAGATGGTTCACAACGT
>PLRZ01000163.1 GCA_003164075.1 Bryobacterales bacterium
GGTGGCGTATCTTTAGATATCGCCGCGCGGAAGAACGTTCAGAACTCCTGACGTCGTGAAATTTGGGACAGGCCCGTTTTCGTGGCGCAGGCACTCCTGCCTGCTGGGTCGAGACTCATCTCGACCCTCTTCGCGAGCGGCATCCACCGTCCCGGAGCGCCGAGAAGAGTCTCGGCGCCGCAGAAACGAGTGTCTGCGCCACGTCATGGCTCAGGTCAATTTCCCCAACTATCCGAAATCCCCGGCCGACAGCAGGAGTTCGGAGGCTGCCACTCAGGTCCGAAAGCAATTGAGAAGCCCGGAGTCGTGGGCCGCTTCTGCCGACGGCGGCTAAAACGGCTTAAGTTCGCGCAGCAGCGATTCGTTCTGCGCGTTCACCGAGTAGATGGGGCGCCAGTTCCGGTCCACGGTGCCGATGTAAGTCATGCTGCCCTTGTCGCGGCCCATCAGGATCACGGTGTACTGGCGATCGGGATAACCCAGCGCGCGGTAGAGAATGGTGCCGGTTTCCTGTTGACGGTCGGTTCCCGGCGTACCCATCTTCTGAGTGACGCCGAGAAAATCGTCGCGGCTGTTGAGGCTCAAGTACGTCTGGTCCCGGCCCACGAACACGGGGTTCTTCTGGCGCAACTCTCCCACCCGGGTGAAACTGATCGCCACCAGGTAAAGCACCACCAGCGTCGCCACCACTACCAGGATCAACTTGAACATGCGGCGGTCGCTCGGTTCCAGGCGGATGCCGACCACGGGCGCGGGCTCATTGCGTCCCTGGACGCTGCCGCCGGACAAGGGAGATCCCACGGCCACCGGCATCTTGATGATGCGGCGCTGGTAGGGAACGACCATGCCGCTTTTGAGTTCGAGTTCGCGGTTCAAACCGACAATCAGGACCGGATCTTCGACACGCGCCACTTCACCGACGAAGCGGCGCGAAATCCAGATTTCGACGCCGCTCCGGCAGTTGACCACTTGAATCTCCGACCACGTAGCTTTCCGGAAAAGCCACTCGTTGTGCTCGATATTGACAATCGGCGGATAGAAAGAGAATGGCCGGGTGACCAGATGGTCGAGCGTGGGCGGAATGGGCGGCGACGCCATGATGCTCCTACTATGGTAGCGCGAGCAAAGACCGCCGGAAGGCCCCGGGGGCCGGGGAGTAAACGTCTTCGCGATCCAGGCGCCCCCCGCTCCGTTAAAGTCGCGGCCCGGAAACGGACGCATGGCTTTCGCGGGCGTTACTACCGGCGCATGGAATATTTATCGAGCTCCGCGCGTAAAGAGTGCGCGGCGGGCGGGGGCTCGACACCGCCATTCAGGACGTCCCGGTTGCCGATCTTGCGGCCGTAAAGTTCGGCGTTCACTTCCTCGTCGGGGCGCAGTGTGGCGCCGCTCAGCGAAATACCCGCGAACAGGCCCTTGGAGCGCGACCAGGCCAGGATCTCGGCGGTCATCCTGACATCGGTATCGGCATTGGCCGTGCGGCCTACCGGTCCCGCGGCCACGGAAGCATCGGCGCCGAGAGTGAACTTGTCGCCCAACAATCGATCCATGCCGCGCTGATTCATCACCAGCATCACCACATCGGTGGAAGATCCGCCGATCTGGAATCCCACGCTGCCGCCTTCCACGCGAACTGCGCCCGGCGCGCCCCAGCCCATCCCGTCGGCGTGACGGCACTCGGCGAAGCCGCGTCCATACTGGCCTCCTACCACGAAGGCGCCTTTCTTCAACCCGGGAACGACGATCACACACTGCGCCTTAGCCAGCAGATCTTGTGGAATCCCCTTGTCCGGCGTGTTCATGACTTGCTGAAAGACCTCCGCCGAGACGTTCAAACGCTCCGCGGCGGTCTCGGCGGCAGCGGCAATGGCCGCGGCCGACAGGATCAACGCTGCTCCGAATGCGAACTGTTTCATGCTTTCCTCCTCAATGCATTATCTCGCGATACACCGGTTGCATTCGGAACGCCATAGTGAGGAAACGTACGGGCGCTAGAGTCAAGATTGCGTGCGCCACATACTGGCCCTAATACTGTTCACTTTGTACCAACAGACCCGGAGAGTCGTGGGGCGGACTTCAGTCTGCGACGGGCTTCAGCCCGTCCTCCCGCGAGCGACGTGAAACGTGCGGCAGGCGGACTAAAGTCCGCCGCAGGCTGAAGCCTGCCCCACCGACGCTCACCGGGATTTCCGCTAAGTGAACGGTATCGTACCTAGCGGTGTCCCAGAAAACGCAGGCGCACATTGAAGGCGCGCACCTGTCCGCGAGTGTACGTGAGATATTGCGGCGTGCCCATCACATTGTTCACCACGTTGGGATTGGGATTGTTGGTGATATTGTTGAAGCCGAATCGCCATGCCCAAAGATAGTGAATCGCCGTAAACCGGCGCTCCATGCTGAGATTGACATTGAAGTAATTGGGAAAGCGCAGGGAGTTGGGCGGGCCCACCATGAAGCCCTGTTCGTCCACCACGCTGAAAGGGAAACCAGTGCGATATTCCACCAGATAAGCGAGGGAAGTATTGCGCGTGACGAATTTCAGAGCGTGCGGCAAGATGCGATTGGGCAGGGGAGCCCAGCCCCAGGTATGGAACCGGTTGGGCGCGTCCCAGGGAACCGGGCCGGCGCCCTGCGGGCCGAAGATGGGGTTTTCCAGGCTGTAATCCACGGCGGCGTTGGACCGTGCCGAAGAGCGGGTGTAGCCGGCAAACCATTCGTACTTGCCGGCGAAAGTATGGCGCAGCGAGATATCCACGGCATCGTAGCGCTCGCGCCGCGAGTTGCCTAGAAGGTAAGTCACGCCCTGATAGAACGTGTCCTGGGTCACCGGAACGGTGGGGTAAAAGGTGAAGCCGCGGTTGCCGGCGCGGCGCGTGAAGCCGGCCTTCAGGTAATACTGGTGAGGCAACTTGCGCTCCACGGTGGCGCTGGCGCTCTGGTAGTACGGCACCTTGAGAAGGTTGTCATAGACCTGAAACTGCGTCTGCACGGGCCCCTCGACCACTCCGCCCGGCAGATAAAAAGTAGACAGGCTGACCTGATCCTGCTGCGGCGCCACGATGCTGAGGCTGATGGCATCGTAATAAATGCCCCAACCGGCGGAGAACTTCGTATCCGGCAGGAAATGCGGGGCCCATGCCGCGGCAAACCGGGGAGCCACTTCCAAGGCGCGGACAATCTCGTTCCATTCGGTACGCAGGCCGCCTTCGAGAGAAAGTCCTTCGCGCAGATTCCAGTGGTCCTGCACATACTGCGCACCTTCGAAATTCTTGCGGCTTTCGAAAGGACTTCCCGCGAAGGTGACGAAGCGCTCCACATTATTGTCGGCGTCGAGGACTTCGTAATCGTGGCGCATGCTCTTCTGGTGAAAGGCTTCGCGCTCCAGGTCGACCCCGAACTTCACCTGGTGCGTCCCCAGAAAGTGCACGGTAGGCAGATACAGATTGCCCGTCCATTGCTGCCGGTAGGAATGCCTCTGGAGGGCTACGAAATAGTTGCCGAGGTTGCCGGACGGAGTGATCTGGAAAATCTGGTCGCCTTGCGGAATGTCGCTGAGCTGGCTGCGGCTGTCGGCGAACGAGGCCTCCAGCAGTGCGCCGTGCCCGAAGTAGTGCTGGTCGCGAATGGTGCTCATGTAGAGCGTCTGGCGATGCGAGAGAGTGGTCGGGACCGGGTCGAGAACGCTCAGGCCGGTGTGGTTATTGTCCGAGAGGTTGTACAGAAAGCCGGCGGTCAGGATGTTGGCTCGGGTCAGGTCGATCCGGAAGCGGTTGAGATCGTTAAAGTCGGTGCCGCGCACGCGATTCTGCCCGCGCGGCAGGCCATAAACCGAGTCGTCGTGATAAAACACATCCAGCCCGTTGTAAAACCAAGCCTTGCCTTTGGCCAGGGGCCCGGAGAACTCGGTACGCGGCGTGAATTTGTTGATATGGAGGCCGCCATCGGTGGAGACGGAAGGGATGAAGTTGGTGGCGCCGAAACGCCAGCGATCATCCCCCATCTTGGTCTTGACATCGAGCACGCCGGCTGCGCCGCGGCCGCTTTCCGCCGAGAAGCGGCTGCTCTCCAGGTCGGTGGACTGGATAGTGTCGACATTCAAGCGCCCATTCAGTTGGCCGGTGACGGGATCGGACATGTTGAACCCGTCGAGGGTGTAGTTGGTCTGATTTTCGGAGCCGCCGTTGAAATGGGGACGGCCGGCGTTGTCGAGCACCACGCCATTCATCAGGGCCAGGGCATTGCGATAGTCCTGCGACGCGGGGATGGGGATGGCCTGGATCTCGGCGTTGACCAGTTCCTTGTGGTCGGAGGACTGCTGCGGGTCGATGGGCGGCGGGGAGTATACGACGTCCACTTTCTCGGAGAACTCCTGCTCATGGTTGAGCGTGACGGTGAGCTGGCTGGGGCCGGTGGTGAAGGATTGTTTACCCTGATAAAGGTAGAAGCCCTGGCGCTCGGCGCGGATGGCGTACTCCCCATCGGCGGCAAGATTTGCGCGGAAATTGCCGGCGGGATCGGAGGAGGCTGGGACGGGGGCGCCACCGTCGGCGGGACGAAATTCGACACGGGCGCCTTCGATGCCTGCGCCGGTCTCATCCACCACCCGGCCAGCGACGGTCACCTGCGCCTGGAGGCAGGCACAGACGAATGCGATGACACACCCTACCCGCACGAGATGGAGTCCAACCGCCATGGCGCCGCCCGGAATTGCCTATGTTAAGAATACAACGCGGCGCGGCAGAGGATGCGGGGGAATCCGGGTGCTTAACCGATTCGGGGATTTCGTGGCGCAGGCGCGGAATGCGCTCCCTAACGGGGTGGCCTCTGGGCCCGGCTCCGTAACGCGTGCCAGCATGTTTGCAATTAGTTCAGAACTCCTGACGTCGCCCCGCAATTCCTGCGTGGCGNNGGGCTGAGCCATTCCCTTCGATGGCGAGAGCTTCGCAGGTGGGCAGGCGGTGCCGCCTGCCTGCCCGCGCTGCGTTAGGCCCGCTGCTCGAATAGGATCGAGCGAAGGCGAGCACCGCCTGCCCCACCTGCGGGCTCACTGCAAATTCCACGACATCGGGAGTTCTGTAGTTACAGAGCCGGGCCCAGGGGGCACCCCGTGAGGGAGCGTTCAGGAGTGACGGACCTTCCCCGGATCGACTACACACCCGGGAATCCCGGACAAAGAAAACGGCCGCGGGCCCTTGTGGGGCGCGCGGCCGTTTCTCAGACTAAGTTGCCGTTAGAAAACGATCTTGCCGGTGAGCTGCACCACGCGCACGGAAGAGTCGAAACCCAGGAAGGTGCCGTACGGGCTGGTGGGAGAATTTACCATACCCGTAATCGCCCCGAAGGTGGAGTCGCCGAGGCCGGCGTCCGGGTTGGCGAAGTTCGGATGATTAAACACGTTGAAGGCCTGCGCACCAACTCCAAAGGTCGCCTTTTCAGCGATCTTGAAATTGCGGTACAGGCTTATATCGGTGTCGAAGAAATGCGGTCCACGGAGTTGGTTGCGCGTCTGCGGCGACCACTCGTTGAAGACGTCGATATTGGCGCTATTGAGGTAGACGTTGGCGTTGATGCACGGAGTGAAAGAGCCGCCGGTGAAGGCGTTGGCGGAACCGCAGGAACTGCCGCCCCAACCCTTCCCGAACGGAGTCGCATAAATCGAGCCGCCGCCGTTGCCGAGCGCGGAGTTGCCGTCGGTTACGGAGAAGGGCATCCCGGTGCGCCAGTAGATCTTGCCGGATAGGTTCCAGCCGTTCACGACCGCCTTCAACACCTGGTTTCCGCCGTGGATGGTGGGATTCACCAGGAAGTCGCCGCTGAAATTGCTGCGAATGTCATAGTCGGCATTGCCGTAGTTATTGGCCCTGAGGCTCAGGGGGTTGATCTGTCCTCCCGTGAAGTCGCCCGATCCGTCGGTGAACAGGCAACCGTTGGAGCACTCGTCGATATTATGCGACCAGGTGTAGTTGAAGTGGAACGCCATGGAGTTGGAGAATCTCTTGGTGACGGTGGTGCTCATGCCTTCGTAGTTGGAAACTGCGCCGTTCTGGTAGGTGGTCACGATTCCATAGTTGGCCACCGGAACGTTCGCCGGGATACCGGGAACGCCCGGGTAGATGCCGTATTCGTCATAGGCGTTGGGCCACGCGTTGGAATAGATCAGGCGCTTGCCGCTGTTGCCCACGTAGTTCACCGTCAACAACAGGTTGTTCGATAATTCCCGCTGTACCTGCAGGTTCCACTCGTACCACTCGGGAGCCTTGATGGTTCCCACCAGGCCGTTGAGTGCCGGGGCCGAGAAAACCGAGCCCAGCGCGGCCAGTTGCGAAGAGAGCTGATTGTAGGTCTTGCTGAGGGAGAAGGCATTCGCCGAGGCCTGCCATGTGGCGGGGCCACCGGCCGGATCGAAGGGCAAAGTCCCGGCCGCGGGACGGACCCGAATGGCCACGGTGGCTGGGGGGTTAGCCAGCAGATCGTCCACCAGCCCGGCCGGCGGGTTGTCATAGGCGATCATGGCGCCGCCGCTGATGACCCACTTGTGATTGCTGCCGGGCGAATAGCTGAAACCGACGCGCGGAGAAGGCAACACCGAGTTGACACCGGTGTACGCCTGGTGCAGGCCAGCGTTGATGTCGCTGCTGTAGGGCACGTTACCGGGGTTGGAGCTGGTAAAACTCGCCAGGGTATTGGCCGCCCCGGTCATGTTCGCGAAGCAGTTGTACTGGCACACCGGGTTGGAGTTCCGTTCCATGCGCAACGCCAGCGTGAGCTTCAGATTAGGGGCTACGGCCCACTCGTCTTGCGCGTACATGCCCACTCCCCACATGGCCACCGGCACGTCGGATTCGGCGTTGAGCGACTTGCGGTACTGGTAGGCCACGCCGTTCACGAACTGCTGCATCCCGGACGTGTTGTAGCCGAAGTAGGCCGCCTGATTGGTATAGAAGAAGTTGTGATCGCTCACATCGTACCGGCGGAAGTTGAAGCCGAACTTAAAGTTGTGCGCGCCCCGCGTCAGCGTCACGTCGTCGATGAATTGGTACTGCGTGATATTGCGCCCCTGCGGAAAGGATCCCTGGGAGTTGAAACTGGTGAAAGGCACCTCGGTCGAGGTCGAAATCTGATAGGGGAAGGTGCTCTGCACCAACTGCGCGTTCTGCTGGAACTGCGCCACATAATGGCTCAGCGATGCGGTGAACTGGTTGGTGGAGCGGGCACTCAGAATGTGCGTTTCCTGCAACTGGAAGTCGTAAGACGGCTGATGGGAGATGGCATCGAAGTTGGGGCTGACCACATCCAGGCTGGTAGGCTGCGTTCCCTGGTCGTCTTTGTAACGGAAGGAGGCGTTATCGTTATTCCCGATCTTCTGATCGATCTTGCCCGCCAGGATCCATTCCGAACCGAGAGCGGTTGGGGTTGCGCGGAAGGTCATGGCGCAGGGGTTGGTGGTCGTGCCGGCTGCCGAGGGACTGAAACCCGGCAGAGATACTCCAGCGCAATAAGTGCTGTTCGGGACGGGAACGGCGGCTGCCGCGCCGGGAGCGCCGGCCCACAGGCCCAGCATAGTCTTGTAAGCGGGCGCTTCGACCGAATGGATGTTGGTGACGTTGTTGAGGACTGCGGTAGCGAAAGCCGTTGACGGTATGGTCACACCCACGTCGTTCGGCAGCACGAACCGCAAACCCTCGGTATCGACGAAGAAGAACGTCTTGTCCTTGAAAATCGGCCCGCCGGTGGAAGCCGCCCATTGGTTGGCGTTGGAGAAGGGCTTGGCAGCGCCCTCGGCGTTGTTGAACCAGTCGTTGGCGTTCATGGCGCGGCCGTTCCACCAATACACGGCGTTCCCGTGGAATTGGTTGGTGCCCGATTTGGTGGTGTAACTGACCTGGGCACCGGCAAGTTGCCCGTACTGCCCGCTGTACGGATTGGCGATGACCGTGGCTTCCTGCAGTTCGTTCTGGCCGATGGTTAGGTTGGAGGCGCCCGAATTGTTGATATTGAAATACGGGTCCATGTCGTTCTCGCCGTTCACGGTGAACAGGTTCGACGTCCCCGGCAACCCGTTGAGGTTGAAGTTTCCGTATCCGCCCGTGACGTTGACAGTAACGCCGGGGACCGTGAAGGCGACGGTGGTGATATCGCCGCCGGCAGCCGGCAAGTCAGCCAGTTGCTCCGGCGAGAATGTCGTATTCATGCTGGGCTCGGGATTGATCAGGGGCACCGCGCCGGTAACCTCGACGGTTTGGGTGGACTGGCCGACCGTCAGGACCAGGTCGACGGTTGCCACCGATCCGACTGAAACCTCAATGCTTTGCTCCAGTTTCTGAAAGCCCGCCTGGGTGGCAGTGACGGAATAGTGGCCGGGCCTCAACAGGCGGAAACGGTAGTCCCCGGCGGTTCCGCTCTTGGCGTCCTGGGTTGCACCCGTATCCAGGCTCTTCAGGGTGAGAGCCGCATTTTGCACTACCGCACCGCTGGGATCTTTCACTACTCCCGCGATGTCGCCCGTAGTCAGCGACTGGGCAGATAGCACTGAGGCCAGCAGAACCACACCTATTAACAACCCAGGGAACTTCGTCCTCGTCATGTTTCTCATCATGCAGTCTCTCCTCACAAGAACTTAGCAGTAGTCGGTTACCGTCCGGCGACCAAACTTGCCTACCAACATCGCAGTGAGTCATGCGAAGCACGTCTGGCACCAATTGTTAGCACTGGGTTAATTCCCTGTTAAATGTAGGGTTTAGCCAAGCTAAGCCAACCCCGGCTATCCGCGAAGTGGAGTCAGATGGACGCCGGGAAACCGATCCAGGTGGGCCTAAGGCCGCTATCGCACTGTAAGCAATAAAGTTACCTAGATTATGGCATTTGGAAACCTGAAATCCAGTTTTGAGGAGAAAATTCTCCGAAGACCTTGCAGAAGACAGGGATACATCGGAAAAGAGGGTCCGCGAGTCCTTTGCGGTCGCGCGGCCGGAGCGATCAGGCTACCTGCGGTCGATCTTCACGCCACCGGGCACGGGGGAATCCCCACGCCGCCGTCCTCCATGGCGGCGCCAACCCGCAGAATCAGGGCTTCCTCAAAGGGCGGTCCCACGATCTGCAGTCCCACCGGCAACCCGATGTCGCTCAACCCGCAGGGTATGGAAAGCGCCGGCAATCCCAGCAGGTTCATGCTGCGCACCAGGCGCGTGGTCGCCAGGCGGACGTCTTCCTCGTGGCCTCCGAGTTTGACCGTGTTTTCGCCCACGCGCGGCGCCGTGTTGGGAGTGGCCGGGGTCACCAGGCAATCCACGCTGGACCAGACTTGGGCGAATTCCCGCTGCATCTGGCGGCGTAAGCGCTGAGCGTGGATGTAGTCGGTGGCGGGCAGCAGACGGCCCTGGTCGAGAAGCGCCAGCACGTCGGGGCCGAATTGGCTTCGATCCGCCAGGTGCGGCTCCAGCATGGCGGAAGCCTCGCACAGCAGAATCATCCGGCCGGCGGCGTTCATGGCCGCCATGTCGGGAACTTTTACGGGCTTGATTTCAGCGCCCAGCGCTTCCGTCCGGGCGATGGCGCCGCGGACGCACAATTCCACGTCGGTATCCAGACGCTCGAAGAAGAAGCTCTCGGGGAAGCCGATCCGCAGGCCGCGCACCGAGCAGCCTTCGTCGGGGACGAAATCCACCGTGGGGTGGCGCGAGGAGGCGCCATCGGCGGGGTCGTGCCCGGCAATGGCGTTGAGCACCAGGGCGGCATCGCGGACGGAGCGGGTGAGGGGTCCGACGTGATCGAGGGACCAGGAGAGCGGGACCACCCCGTGACGGCTGACGCGGCCGTAGGTGGGCTTGAGCCCTACGGTTCCGCAAAACGACGCCGGGATGCGGATGGAGCCGCCGGTATCGGTGCCCAGGGCGGCGTACACCATGCCGGCCGCTACTGCGGCGCCCGATCCGCCGCTGGAACCCCCGGGGCTGTGTTTGGCGTTCCAGGGATTGCGCACGGCTCCGAAGTGCGGGTTGGCGGAAGTGATCCCGTAGGCCAGTTCGTGCATGTTCAGCTTGCCGAGCATCACCGCGCCGGCGGCTTCCAGACGCGACACTGCGAAAGCATCGTAGTCCGGGACCAGGTTGCGGTATATCGGCGAGCCCGCCGTGGTCCGTATGCCGCGGGTGTAGAAGAGATCCTTGACGGCAATAGGGATGCCGTGCAAAGGGCCGCGGTCCCGGCCGGCGGCCAAGTCGGCGTCGGTCTGGCGAGCCTGGTTGAGGGCCTGTTCCGCGGTGACGGTGATAAAGGCATTCAGAGCCGGATTGAAGCGCTCGATGCGTCCCAATGCGGCGGTAGTCAATTCCACGGCGGAAAAACGGCGATGGCGCAGCGCCTCGGCGGCTTCCCGGATGGTCACGCGCGCTCCTGGTCCGCGCGGAAAGAGAGGGCGGGTTCCATCTCGGGGGTCAAATTCCGGACCAGCGGCCGAAAGGTTTCGTCAAGAGCGTTCAGGGATGGGGCAATGCGGCCGACGTCCTTGGCTGGGATATCCAGCCCGGCGGCTTTAGCGATCGAGGTCCAGTCTTTCATGCCATCATCTACGATAGCGGATCTGCGGTGTCGCGGCGGGCGGTCCAATGGGCTCCGGCCAGGACGACGAGGGCGCTGACGAAACTCCACAGCAGGATGGTGACGGAGTACTCGAAGATCTTGTACTCGCGGTCCAGTTTCTCGTGGAGGACGTTGGCGAAGAGCATGTTGACGTACTTCAGGCCTTCCAGGATCAGCCCCACGACGATGGCCACGGGCGCCACGCGGGCCGGCTCGATCTTGCGGTTGGGCAGCAGCCAGTAGACCAGGAACA
>PLRZ01000030.1:0-644 GCA_003164075.1 Bryobacterales bacterium
TGAAATCCTGGGACCACTATAATCCGATACGGCCCTCAATCACCTGATCGGCGGAAGCACCATCTCGAAGATCATCTCTCTCTTGTCGTATGGCTACGGAGAGCCGATCCTGAAATCCGTCGTTTCCGGCCCCCTGGATGCGGACAAGCAAGACTATTTGTTGAGGGACACATACTTCTGCGGCGTCAAGTACGGAATCTTTGATCTCCAGCAACTTCATCGTGAACTCCAGGTTGCCGACGACCCAACACAGGGAAAGCAGTTGATGATTTCGGCAGACGGTGTACATGCGCTGGAGCAGTTCGTTCTTGCGAAGTACTACCTCACGGCGCAGGTTTACAGCCACCGTGTTCGCCTAATCACCGATCAGATGATAGTTCGAGCCATCAAGCTCGGAATTGAAGAGGATCAAAACGAGGAATTGAGCCGCCTCTACCGATATGATGGTTCAGAGGTTTTCGTTCGCAGCTACGTGGAATGGGACGATGCCAGGTTCATGTTGGCGTTCGGCAGTTCAACTCTAAAGGGATCGTATTGCCACGAGATTGTTGGCAGGCTTAAATCGAGGCGGTTGCTGAAGCAACTATTCGATGAGGCTGTCAGCCAACTTCCCGAATCCTGTCAGGAGATCGTTCGGGACATCA
>PLRZ01000030.1:693-3031 GCA_003164075.1 Bryobacterales bacterium
CCATCCAACCTCGTGATCGTAAATTCGTTCACGTTGAAATCCGTGCGAGTGCAGTCTCGGGACGATGAAGGGCCGATTTTGGTGACAAAGGGTGCTGAAAAGACGACTTTTGAAGAGGCGTCCGATTTNNTTTGTTTAGATCAATTGATGAAAAAATGGTTCGACCGCAGTTTGCGATCTACGCTCCTGTCGAGTACGACAACCCGACAGAACGGCGGTCGATGACGGTGAAACTGCATGAGCCGATAGTGCAGTGTTTGAGAGAATTTGGAAATGGGGCGATGACATGTTAGCTCGTGACGTTTTGATGCTTGCGTACAAGGCGTTTGATGGCGACATGCGGGGAAAGACCCTTCTCCAGAAGCGGGTCTACTTCCTGTCCGTGGTGCTCTGCATCGACTTGGGCTATGAGGCTCACTACTATGGACCCTACTCGGAGCAGGTTGCGTCCATGAACTCCGAATTGAAGGCGCTCGGATACATCTCCGAATCATCCTCCGCATTTGGTTTCGATAATCGAGGCTTCGAGATGGCCCGATACGACTTCAAGCTCACCGACGTTGGCCGTCGTATGGCTGACCGAAAAGCGGAGCAAATGGCTGGCCTCTGGGAGAGGATTCAAGACGCAGCTTCAGTGGTGAAGCACGCTGGCGACCTCGACTACATGGAGTTGTCTATCGCAGCGAAGGCGTACTACGTTCTCACCAAACTGAACGGCAAGGCAAGGCTGGAAGACATCGCCGCAATGCTCCCGAAGTTCGGATGGTCCGTGAGCGGCGAACAACTGGAGAAGGCGACGGGGTTCTTGGCGAGAGCGAACCTCATTACGAAAAGCTAGGGTGTGCGAGAAGGGGTGAAACCACCGGTGCGGCGGCCATTCGGCACCTGTTGTTGCTCTTGGTCGGCATTCTGGCGGCGAGGTTTGCCGTCGCCTGCGGGGCCCGACGGCCCTTTCCCGCGAAACGCAACGGCTGTGCCAATGGCCCCGGTTCGCCACACACGTGCAAGCCGCCACCTGAATTTGCTTTGGCGTTGCGGTGCTCCTGCTGTTTCNNCAATGAATTCTTGCTGACTTCCGACTCGACAGTTGATCGGCAGCGCCGAATCCCCCGCGGTCTGCTATTCTCAAAACAAAGCAGCACTTTTTTGTTAGATCAGGAGAATACAAAATGGACAAGTCAATTCTGATGGCGGCGCTGGTTGGATACGAGGTCCAACTTCAGAAACTGCAAACCGCAATCGCGGAGATTCGCTCTCAACTCGGCCAGGGCCCGGGCCGGCCGGCGGCTCCCATTGTGGAAGGCGCTTCACAACCACGACGCCAAATGTCGGCGGCGGCCAAAAAGCGGATTGCCGCCGGACAGAAAAAGCGGTGGGCCGCTTTCCACGCCAACGATACGAAACCGGTAGCGGCGAAGAAAGCCGCGCCGAAACGAAAAATGTCCCCGGAACGCAAGGCTGCCCTCGTGGCAAATCTGGCGAAAGCCAGAGCGGCAAGGGCGGCGAAGAGAGCGGCGCAACAATAAGCAGGCGGGCTGTTACGCCCGTCACCGTTCGAGCCGCCACCCGAAAGGCGGCCTCCCTGTTTCCGGAAATCTGGGTTCCGCGGCACTGCGTCAAGTTCCAGCGACATTGACGGTAGAGGGCATCTCGCCCTCTTGTCTAAAGCCAAGCATCCGAGCGCCTGCCGCGTAGACCAGTTTGAGTACGTCCCTGCAAACATTTCTGTTACGTTAGGATGGCATGATGCACGGTCGAAAGTCCCAACATCCGCATCACGCCCCGCTCGAGAGCAGTCCTTCGATCGCTGGCCAAGCGGGAGGCAAGCCGATGCAGGCGTTTCTTGACGAAGCCATTGACCATTACCAACGAGAGAAAATCCTCGACGAGGTGAACGCCGCTTACGCTACGCTCCGCAACAATCCCAAAGCGTGGAAAGCGGAACTAGCCGAGCGTGCGCTCTGGGACAAGACGCTGGCTGATGGAACGAAGGACGAATGAGCGCGTCCGAACGCAGTCGCGGCGATATCGGTCCATCGATCTCGACCCGGCGGTAGGCCGCGAGCGGGCGGGAACACGCCCCGCGCTCGTCGTTTCCGTGGACAAGTTCAACCACGGTCCCGCCGGATCTGGTCGTGGTCCTGCCGTGGGGACTTCCGCGGGGGAAGCACGCACTTACCGCGGACTCACCACCGGCAAGTACACCTCAATCTCTTCCCGCGCCCACCAGGCCCGGCGCATGTACTCCAAAGGACACAAGCTACCAGATAGATCAGCCCGAGCACCCGCAAGAACGTCCGAACGCTTGCTATTCGGGGCTGAAAGGGTAATTTCGGAG
>PLRZ01000109.1 GCA_003164075.1 Bryobacterales bacterium
CCTGGCTGGTCTGCGAGGCTGTCAAGGACAGACTCTCGAACGACTCGGCCGCCAGCCTCTCAACAAAATTCGGAGGCAGACGCAACTTGCCCAAGCTGTGCTTCAGCCGGATCTCCCAAAGCGAGACGGCGCTCACGAATATTGTGTTCTCCGGATCGCGGATTATATCGCCCGCGGCCTCAGAGAGTGACGGACTGGCTTCCAGCCACCAGAGCAGGAGATGAGTGTCGAGTAAAATCCTCAACTCCGCGGTTCCTTCATGCCGAAGGCTTCCGCCATATCGTCCGGCAGTGTGTCGAAATCGGGAGATATCCAGATCTCGCCTTTCATCGACCCGGGCGTTCTAGGCCGGGCAGGGCCGTGAAAGGCTACCAGGCGCGCCACAGGTTTTCCAGCCTTGGCAATGATGACTTCGTCCCCATTCTGCACCGCTTCGATGAGCGCCGAGAGCTGCGCTTTCGCTTCGGAAATATTGTGAACTACCATGTTTGGCATTGTAGCATAGACCAGAGCTGGTCTGGTCTATGCTGTAGGCCTCACCAATCGGTGCCCCCCGTCCAATTGTCATAGGGTAATGTTTTCACAGGAACTGGGAGGTGGAGATCCGCGGCCCCGGCGTGGCGCGCAACGTGCTGACGCCGGCGGCGCCGGAAAGCCGGGTCTGGTTTAACCCCGACCTGCACAGCCGCAACTATTTCGTGCCCGGCGTGGCCGCCAACATCCTGCTGATGGTGACCCTGATGTTGACCTCGCAGGCCATCGTACGCGAAAAGGAGATCGGCACATGGAGCAGCTCATGGTGACGCCCATGCGGCCCATCGAACTGATGCTGGGCAAGACGCTGCCCTTCGCCCTGGTGGGACTGTGTAATTTGCTGGTGATTGTGGGCGGCGCCCTGCTGATTTTTCACGTCCCGTTCCGAGGCAACTTTTTCCTGCTGCTGTTCTGCGCGATTTTATTCCTGATGACCAGCCTGGGCGCGGGCCTGTTCCTGTCTACCATCTCCCGGACGCAACAGCAGGCGAATATGGGCTCGTTCTTCTTCACCACTCCGTGTTTTGTATTGAGCGGCTTCATGTTCCCCATCCGGAATATGCCGCCGGTGGTGCAGGTTGTCTCTTATTTGAATCCCCTGCGCTATTTCATGGAGATTGTCCGCGGCATCTTTCTGAAGGGCGTGGGAGTTACCGTGTTATGGCCGCAAATGCTGTGCCTGTTCGTTTACGGGAGCGCCATTCTGACGTTCAGCGCGGCGCGATTTAGGAAGACGCTGGATTAGGGCGGGGCGAATCGGCGGGCCAAGCGAACGGTGGCGCTCGAACCATGCGAGCAAGCTTGTGAGCTGCGGCCGTGACCGCCTCAGGTGCACCAAGCCGCCACTTCATCTTGCGGTAGAAATCACCGAAATAGTTCTTGGCGTGATATAGGCAGTGGGCTCCGAGTCGCAGCGTGATCGCCACTCGATCCCGTTCCTTCTCGTCCCTGTTGGATTACCACATTCAGTGCTTGTCGTTACCGACCGTCAGATTGCGGTTCGAACGTTTACAATGTGGAGATCTGGGCTTTCGAAGCATGCGGAATTCAAGCGTAAACAATGGCCCTGAGTCGGCGATGCGGGTCCGCTCCTGGAGACCGATCCCCGCGCTACGCTCATTTGTCGATCACTTTGCTCCGAGAAGCAGCTTTGGGCACTACTCAGATCTATATGCCGCTGCCCGCGCGGAACGACTGCTTCCTCGAGTTCTATTTAGAAGATCGGTTCCGCGTTGTAAACGTCGCATCCGGTGCGATGCATTACGCACCTCGAGTCGTACTTGTGGGGCCGCATGCGAGGCGGCGAGAAGACCTCATCCATACTGGAACTCTCAAGGTGTTCCACATCGGTTTCACGCCAACCGGCTTCTATTCTCTCTTTCAGACACCCGCTCGCTCTATCGCCAACTCTGCCGAGAGTGCCGATGCCGTGCTCGGCCCCTCGATTTATGAACTCGAGCAGCAGCTCGCATCGGCACCGCCAAGTGGCTGGTGTTCCATCGCCGAGCAGTTTCTGCTGCAAAAGCTAATCTCGAGCAAGACCGTTACCGGCGGAGATTTAGCGGGCAGAGTTGCACGTTCGTTGTTGGCCCATCGCGGCAGCTTGCCCGTATCGGAACTCGCAGCGAATCATGGCCGGAGTGTGCGCCAGATAGAGCGCATCTTTGAGGATCGCGTGGGGCTCGGTCCGAAGCTGTTCTCACGAATAGCGCGACTGCAAACAGCCCTGCAGATGAGCCAGCAAGAGCCCGTTCCAGACTGGTCCGCGCTTGCGCTTACCGCTGGCTACTTCGACCAATCACACATGGTGCGGGATTTCCGCGCGCTCACGGGAGAGACGCCTATTGGCTTCAGGCGTCTCCAGCGTGTATTGCTTCCCACTCACCTGGTAGGCGAAATGTCGCATTTGTCCTATCGCGGGACCTGCTGAGCGACTACCCTAAAGCTGTGCCTCGAATCGACTATCGAGTTCGGGGCCACCACGGGTAAGGCATGATTCGAATTTTTGCGGCATATACATTGGCGGTGACCATGATGACCTCTACTCCCATTTTTGGACAACTGTCTTCCGTTCCCGAGCAGGACGCGGTGGAGATTCGCGCAGCTCTCAAGGGCATGGAGGAGGCTTGGAACCGGCACGACATGAAAGCCTTCGTGAGCTACATGACGGACGACGTGGAGTGGGTAAACGTTGTCGGTATGTGGTGGAAGGGCAAGGCGCAGGTCTACCAAGCACATGAAGCTTTTCACCAGACCATCTTCAAGAATCGTCAATTGCATGCGCCGGAGAGAACGGAGCTGAAGCTGCTTGCCCCAGACTGCGTGTTGGTCACCATGATTGCGAAGGCGGACGGATTCACCTCTCCTTCGGGTCAGGTTGAGCCCCCCGGACGTAGCGTACTCACTGAGGTCTTCGTCAGGCGTATCGGAAAGTGGCTGGTCGTCCAAGGGCACAACACCACGCTAGTTGAAGAGGCTCAACGGTCCAATCCCGTGAAGTGAACCTGAAACGCGCGTTTCTAGGGTCCGTGACCGTCAGTCCTCAGAAACGCGCTGGGGTTCTGGAATCCACCCGGACGTATAGTCGCCGTTGCTGATCTTGACCGCCTGGCACCGCCGGACCTGGGTCGGATGGCGAGACCGGCGTTAGAGTTAAGGCGGCCAAGCGGCGGTTCCCAAGCGCAACTATTTCGTGCCCGGCGTGGCTGCCAACATTCTGCTGATGGTCACCCTGATGTTGACTTCGCAGGCCATCATCCGCGAAAAGGAGATCGGCACGATGGAGCAGCTCATGGTGACGCCCATGCGCCCCATCGAGCTGATGCTTGGCAAGACGCTGCCCTTCGCCCTGGTGGGACTGGTGAATCTGCTGGTGATTGTGGGCGGCGCCCTGCTGATTTTTCATATTCCCTTCCGCGGCAACTTTTTCCTGCTGCTGTTCTGCGCGATTTTATTTCTGATGACCAGCCTGGG
>PLRZ01000626.1 GCA_003164075.1 Bryobacterales bacterium
GGCTTGAACCTGGCCGCGGCGGCGCTGCGCCGCTATCCGTACGGCGGCCACATGCGGCTCACCCTGCACGTCGTGCCCCTGGTCTGCCTGCTGGCCGGCATCGGGGCCGCCGTGATTTTCCGCTGGCTCGGCCGGAATCGATCGGCGCCTCAACCGCGGCCGGTGGAAAAACGACGCAACGAAACCCTCACCCGGCCCGCCACAGCGGCGCTCATCGCCCTGTTGATGCTGGCGGTGTTGTCGACCGCCCGCGATTTCGTTTTGCCGGGCAAAGAGCAGCAGGACATCCGCAAGCGGGATTTCGCCCGCTGGTTTTGGGGCAGCATGGAACGTAACCATGAAGTGGTCTCGATCAGCGCCGATTTGAAGCGGACCTTTCCGCCTGCCGGCGCAACCTGGCAGAATTGCATCTCGCCACAACTTGTTTGCAACGAGTGGATCTATTCGCCGCGGCGCGCCCGCGGCCAGGGCTATGACTTGGACCGTGTGTCGCACCAGCGGCCGCTTGTCTGCCTGCAATACTGGTCGCACCTGACACCCTACGATCAGGCGGCCTTTGCTGGCTGGCTCGACGAGATGCAGCAGCGCTACAAGCTGATCTCCACGCAGCGCTACCCCATACTTCAGGACAACGATTACAGCCGGGCGCCCGAACCAGCCGACCGCATCGACGTCTACGAGTTCGTGCCACGGGGATAAAGGAGTGGCATAGGAACGGACGATAAATAACTTCCGTGTTTCTGCGAGGAATGCCATCCCTACAGCCTGCTCATGGGCGACCTCGTACACTTGGCGCGTTCGCCGCGCAAGGGCGACGAGGTGTTCTTCTTCTTCGGGACGGCAATTCCCTGCCTCCTGCACCAGTACGGCGAGGGCCATCGCCAACTCCTCAAGCGGATGAAGGTGCATGACCCTGCGGTCTTGACGCCGGGGATCGAAGAGCTGAAGGCGCTTGTCGGGGTGGAAATCGGCGCCCGCCTCTGGCGCGGGCTCGTAGCGGTTGACCTGCTGATCAAAATGGTCTGTGAAACGCGGCCCTACGAACTTCAGCACGGTCAGACGGACGACGTGCATCTTCAGAACATCAAGGACATCGAAACGGCCATCGCCACGGACGAACTGTCGGCAGCACTGACCATGGCGATCTCGCGACTGCGGCTCATCCCGATCGACCGCTCGACGCCGCGGCCCGTCGTGGGTGTGGCCGGCGACATCTACACCCGCATCAATCCAGCAGGTAATCAGGATCTGTTCCTGTGGCTGGAGGAGCAGGGCTGTGAGGTCTGGCCGGCCCCGTTCCTCGTGGACATCACGGACTTCTCCCTCCGCCGGGACTGGACGAAAGGGACGTTCGGCGAAGCCGCACTTCTGGGCGCCCTCATGCTCCGCAAGAACGTCGAGAGCTGGCGCGTCCGCCGCATGTTCCGCGGGCAAGTCAAGCGCGGGGACGAGCCGGGCTACCAGGAGGTCCTGGACATGGCACAACCGTATCTCGGCGAGCAGCAAAACGAAGTTCTGGTGCTCAATGTGGCGAAGATGGTCGACTTCGCCCGCCGCGGTGTGGACGGGATCATCAATGCAGTCTGTTTCAACTGCATGCTGGGTACGGTTTCCAGCGCGGTCACGCGTCGAATTCGAGAGGACCACGGCGGGATCCCCATCGCGAACCTCGTCTACTCGGCCGTCGAGGGCAGCCAACGGGCGATGCTGGAGGCCTTCCTGCACCAGGTAAAGGCCTACACGAAAAGACGGTCCCAGGCCGCGCTCGCCGGAGGGGCCAAGTCGCCGCCGCGTGACTGGGGGCTCCTTGCACGCCTTTGGCCCGGCGACTGACACCGCGGGCATGGCAGCGGAACACGGACCACTACTGGCCCGGCGCCGTTGCGCCTCCTCTTCCGCTCCAGCCAGCCCTGTGCCGGTGGTCGATACGATTGGCCAAGCGGCGGCAAGGCGGGACTGGCCTGCGCGAAAGCGGCGGCTGGGGGGAACGTGACATTATGCCGCTTTCGTTCCGCTCGCCGCACGCCCGTTTACGCCCATTGCTGGCCGCAGGCCGAAATCGCCCCGGCGTTCATGCCTGCGTCGCGCTACGCTACAATCCCGGATTTCTGTCCTTTCCTGCAAAGTTGCGCTTTAGACGAATTCCGGCCACCTTGCTGGCTTTCCTGTTTCCTGGGCCAATTCGCCTCCCAAGACTGGTGCGAAATCATCGAAAGCCCCCTGCGCAAAGGGCTCGACCAGAAAACCAGGACGCAACTGAGGAAGACGGTGCTGGGTCCCAACGACCGACAGGAAATCTGCCTGATTCGTTTCCACAGCCATGAGATTGACGGCCGAATTCGTTGGGAACACGCCTTTCCGTTCAAGGAATAGAAAATTCCGCATGGTTCAAAGCCGCGTAACACTTTGGCCGCTCTGTTCTGTAGGGAACGGCGGGGCACCCGCTTGCGGGTCGATGCCGTTCCAAACCGGGCGGAACGGCACGGAGGCCGTTCCCTACACGGTTGTTACCCAAACAGCCTAAAAACTGAACCATGCCGAAAATTCCGCTAAAAGGAACTTAAAAGGAACTTCCTGGCGATTTCGGGCCTTCAAGCTCGGGTACAATGGCGGGCAGTGGCTGCGAAAGACTGTCTGAGCACAGCAATTCCCGGAACAGGGATTGCTAGCGACGAGGGGCGGTGCAGTTGGGGAAGAATTGGGGGAATATCGCTACGTGTGGCCGACGGAAGTGCCCCGGAATACGGGGTGATCGTCGATCGGATGAGGATTTCGTCGTTTGCGACGCCGAAACAGGCCATTGAGCCTCGCGACCGGACATACCCTCCCCGGCAACCGCCTTCGCGGAAGTCAAATCGTCCGTTTGCTTGCGGGAGAACAAGCACCTACAGCTACGAATCCCACAAGATATTCACTGGCGGCTTGCGTATCGAAAGCAGGGCTTCGTAGATCTCTTGCATCGAACGCACCTGGAATTGGTGGAAGATCTCACGGAGGCGTTCCCACAAGGCCCGCTTGCTGATGCACTTCTCCCACGCGGCCGCAAACTGCGGACAACAAAGCTGCTGGGTCTGGTCTACCAAGAAGGCGAGCAGCATCAACATCGCCAGCACCACCGACAGGTGCTGGTATCCGTGGCCAAAGTTGTGTTCGAGGTGGTAGCCTTGGTTCTTCAACGTGTTGAATGTTTCGTTTTCGATTTTCCAACGAGCTAGCCCGCCCCGCATCAAGAGTTCGGCGCGTTCGCGGCAAAGCCCCAGTACCGGATCAAGGATGAAAGTGTCAGACTGCTCCGGGTCTTGAGAACCTGGTTCCCAGACGTCGAGGAAGTCCATGCACACGTCGGGATTCGACTCGTTAAGCGGTACGTTCCACGCCAACCGGTAGCGGCGATACACGTCGTCCGAACCGATCCCTTCAAACTCTTCGGTCAAACCCTGCTCGGCGAGTTGCCGGACCTGTTTGAACAAGAACGCGTTGCCCTCCGGCTTGACGCGAATGATCCCCGGGATCAAGGCATTCCGCAAGTCGCGGATCACGGGAGCATTGGCGTATAGGGCGTCCAGCGTGACGATAACGCGCAAATGCGGATGGTCTTGGCGGAACTTCGGCAAAAACCGTTTCAGGGCGTTACGTTCGCAGTCGTTTTTCGTTTCGCCGTCCTGCTTGAGGATCGGCTCGGGCATCAAGGGGATGACTTCCTTGTGACCGGGACAGACCAACGCGGCACCTAGCAGTTGATGATGGTAGGTGAGCGTGCCGTTGCGATGGTGCTTTTCGATGCACTGCGAGCAATGAATTTTCGAGGAAGAGAAATACTCGGTGCCATCGAGGGCCAGCAGATAATAGCCATCCAGAAAGCGAAGATCTTCCAGGGCCTTGCCGCGGGCTAGTCAGGTGAAGACATTTCGGAAGGCGGGCCTCAATTGTTCGGGGTCGACCGGATCGAGAATTTCTCGCAGGCGAGTATCACAGGGTACGTGTTCCACGTGGAAGATCGTTCGCAAGTTCTCCTCGTCCTGTTGTCTTCGCTGGTCGAAGGCCAACAGGGAAGGATCCTTGAAAGCGAACACGGCCAATCCACTCATCAGCGCATCCGGCAAATTGATATCAGGTTTTCCGGTTCTGGGATCGAAGATGTCTTGGAAGGATTCATGGATGTTCCGGAACAAGGCGTCAGCGGAAAGATGTTTACGAGAGGCGGGTAGCTTGGTCATTATTACACTCCTTTTTGACAAATTGGCAGACTGCACAGAGGCAAGTCAGATTGCCGCAAAAGAAGTGCCGCCAGCCCCTTTGTCCCTGCTAGCACTGATGGCACTGCAAGCACCACGACGACCGGTTCGAAAAGACCAATGAAGAAACAGTGTATAAGTTCTTTGATGCCAAGATGTTACAAACCGTCAGCGAACTTCGTTCCGGGAATCGCTGACCCCCGTGCGGGAATTCCGGGGGAATTCCAGATACCATGACTAAATTCCAATCCCGTCACTAATCGGTCATGGTATCTGAAATA
>PLRZ01000105.1:0-3337 GCA_003164075.1 Bryobacterales bacterium
GGCTCGCCCGCCCACCCGCGAATGATGTGAACCCGGCGGCAGGCGGACTGAAGTCCGGGGTCCCCTCTGGGGAAGGCTGAAGTCTGCCCCACCCCCCGGCTCAGCCTAATTCCACGAGATCAGGAGTCCAGAGTCTCGGCGCGGCAGACAAGAGTGTCTGCGCCACGAAAACGGGCTCATCCCAAATTCCACGACGTCAGGAGTTCCGATCTTGGCTGTTGGCGATTGGCTTCCCATCCCCGGCAATCCTGCCCACCAAACGCTCAATAGTGCCGAAACGGCACTATCGAGCGAGGCCTCCTGCCGCCTAAGTCATTGACTAAGAAGCATCTCCGATTGCGGCAGACCTATTGCTAGAGAATCTCGATCCCAATCGGCAGTTTCCCAGGCGATGGTCCTGCTAAAATAGGAGCCTTAGGAATATGTTTTTTAAGTTTGTAGTACCAAGCTTGGCGATGCTCGCGATCTCCGCGAGCGCGCAGACGACCCCCGCCCCGGTGGTAAGGACGGTGGAAGAAATCGTCGCCAAAGTGAATGGCGAAATCATCACCCGCGGTGAGTTGGACGAAAAACACAAGGAGCTCGAGGCCGCCGCCGCACAGGCGGGCCTGAAGGGTCCCAAGGCGGACGAAGCCATCAAGGAGCGTGCCACCGACATTCTCCGCGAGCAGATCGACGCGCTGCTGCTGGTGCAGAAGGGCAAAGACATGCCCGGCCTTACCGTGGACGCCGACGTCGCCAAGTACTTCAACAATCTGCAGGCGCAGTATAAATTCAACGACGATACCAAGTTTCACGAGTTTCTCCAGCAGCAGCTCGGCCGGTCGTTCGAGGAACTGAAAGACCAAAAAAAGCGCGATATTCTGGCCCAAAGGGTGGTCTCGTATGAAGTGGCCTCAAAGATTTCGGTTCCGGAAAACGATCTGCAGAAATACTACGACGAGCACAAGACCGAGTACGTGCGCGACGAAGAGGTCTTTCTCAGCCAGATTCTGATTTCCACCGAGGGCAAGAGTGCCGACCAGGTCAAAAACGCGGAAGACCGGGCGAAAGATCTGGTGGCGCGAGCCCGCAAAGGAGACAAGTTCAGCGACCTCGCCCGCGACAATTCCGACGATCCGGAGACGGCCCAGAATGGCGGATACATCGGCGCCCCCAGCAAGCGCGGCACGTTGCGCCCGGAATTGGAGGCCCTCGTGTTTAAAGAAAAGAAGGGCTACATCACCGACCCCATCAAGCTCACGAATCCTCCGGGATTCCTGATTCTTAAAGTGGAAGAGCACTACGACGCCGGCCTGGCCTCGTTTGAGGAAGTGCGGGAAGAGGTCCAACAGGCCATCGTGGGGCCGAAGATGGAACCCAAGGTGCGCGAGTATTTGATGAAGCTTCGCCAGGACGCCTTCCTGCAGATCAAGGACGGCTACGTCGACACGGGCGCGGCTCCCGGTAAAGATACCCGCTGGCAGGAAGTGGCGCAGTTGAAGCCGGCGCTCACCACCAAGGAAGAAGTTCTCTCGCGCTCCAAGCCGCGCAAGAAACTGCTCGGCGTGCCGATTCCCGGCACCACGGGGGAAGTCAAGACCCTGGAAGAAACCGAGAAGGCGCCGAAGTCCAAGCACAGAGCCCGGCCGGACGCAACTCCCGAGGCGTTGGAATCCACTCCCGGAGCCAAGACCGCCAAAGAGGACAGCGGTCCGCCCATGCCACCCATCAAACAATGAAATCTCCTTACGTGAACGAGCTCGAACCGAATAAACTGATTACCACCAGCTTCCTGGTCCACTCCAAGGAGATTCGCCAAAAAAAGAGCGGTGAACTGTATTTGTCGCTGCTGTTGGCCGACCGCACCGGCGAATTGGACGCCAAGATGTGGGACAACGTGGCCGAAGTGATCGACGCCTTCGACCGCGACGATTTCGTCCGCGTCAAAGGGCTGGTGCAGATTTTCCATAACCGGCCGCAAATGACCATCCACAAAGTGCGGCGGATGGACGACAGCGAGATCGATTTCGGCGATTACTTTCCCTCCTCCCGGCGCGACCAGGAGCAGATGTGGGTGGAATTGCGCGGCATTGTGGCCGGCATCGCCAATGTCCATCTCAAGGGATTGCTGGAGGCGGTGCTGGACGATGAAGAGATTGCCCGGCGGTATCGCCGCGCGCCGGCCGCCAAACACATCCACCACGCTTTTTTGGGCGGCCTCATCGAACACGTGCTTTCGGTGTGCGCCATGGCCCGCATGGCGGCGCAGCACTACTCGTATATCGATGGCGATTTGCTGCTCACCGGCGTGATCCTGCACGATATCGGGAAAATCTACGAGTTGAATTACGAGCGCGGCTTCTCCTACTCGAGCGAGGGGCAACTGCTGGGACATATCAGTATCGGAGTCAGGATCGTGGGGGACAAGTTGCGCGGACTCCCGGAATTTCCGCCGGCCTTGCGGTCGCTGGTGGAGCACATGATTCTCAGCCACCACGGTAAGTTGGAATTCGGCTCTCCGAAGCTGCCGCAGTTCCCCGAAGCGCTGCTGCTGCACTACCTCGACGACATGGATTCCAAAATGGAGTCCATGCGGGCGCTGATCGAGAACGACCGCCAGGTGGAGGGCTGCTTCACGGCCTACAATGTGGCGTTGGATCGCGCCGTGCTGAAGAAGAACCTCTTCCTGAATCCCCCAACGGAGCCGCCCGCTCCGCCGGCCGCATCTGCGGCGCCGCCGCCGGCCGCCGCCGTTCAGGTTGCACCGGTCAAGGTGGAATCGGCCTTCGCCGGCAAGTTGAAACAGGCATTGCAGCCGGTTCATTCCTCCGAGGGAAGTTGATGCCCAGGACCGCGCGAGAAGTGCCACCGCCGCTCGAATTGCTGTGCCTGCGGGCACTGTGGTCGTTAGGCGAGGGCAATGTGAAAGCCGTGCAGCGGATTGTAGCGGAGTCCCGTCCGCTGGCGTATACCACCATCATGACGGTGCTGGACCGCCTGGTGCGCAAGGGGATGCTGGCGCGGCGCAAGGTGGGGCGAAGTTACGCCTACGCTCCGCAGGCCACGCGCGATGCCGCGCGGCGCGCCGCTGTGCGCGAACTGGTGGACGGCTACTTCGACGGGTCGGAAGAGGAGCTGATGCAGTTCCTGCAAAGAAGGCCGGACGCGCCGGCGCCCGTGACGATCCGGGTGGAAACGCGGATCGACACGGTGCTGCTGTAGAGAAGCGGTGGGGCGGAAGCCACTGACTTCAGCTATTGGCTCTTAGAAGCCGCGAATAAATATCCTGTGCATTCAGACCCAACCGCTTGCTCCCGCGCGCGTCTCGGCATGCGCATTTGACAGAGCCGCGACC
>PLRZ01000105.1:3382-3511 GCA_003164075.1 Bryobacterales bacterium
AGCAGCACCGCTCCCTTGACGGGCGGCGCGGTCTGCCCCACCAAGGTTTCTTCGGAACTTCCAACCGTCGCAACTCCTCTGAACTTAGCGCCCGAAGCGGGAGCCCAGCCTTACTGTGGTATTCTGATG
>PLRZ01000391.1:0-359 GCA_003164075.1 Bryobacterales bacterium
CGGAAGCCCGGGATGCTGAGGCAGCCTTCCTCGCCGACCTGCTTCCCCTCGATATGCAGGATCCTGGGATTAATCAGGATCAGCTTGTCGGCCGGGTTCTGGCCATTGGACACGTCAATCACGGCAATCTTCCTGCCGATACCGATCTGGGGCGCGGCCAGCCCCACACCTTTGGCGGCGTACATGGATTCGAACATGTCGTCCAGAAACTGGTTCAGTTCGGGCGTGTCGAAATCGCTCACCGTGTCGGCTTCGCGCTCCAGCACGGGGTTTCCGAATTTCACAATCGGGTAAACCATAAGAGATCAAAAATCCTTCACTTGTGTCAGATAGCCTGCATAATTGCGGCCTGTTTCGGT
>PLRZ01000391.1:365-6542 GCA_003164075.1 Bryobacterales bacterium
GGCTTCAGCAGGCCGCGGACCAGCAGATCCTGCCCGTTGGTGATGCCGCCTTCCAGTCCGCCGGCCCGATTGGCGCCGCGCGTGAAACGGGAGGCCTCGCGATCGTAATGGATAGTGTCCTGCACCTTGGACCCGAAGCTGGCGGCGCCTTCCGAGGCCGAGCCGACTTCCACTCCCTTGACGGCCTGAATCGAGACCACGGCTTGCGCCAGGCGGCCGTCAAGGCGCGAGTCCCAAGTGGCGTGCGACCCCAGCCCGGCCGGCAGTCCATGGGCCACTACCTCAAAGACGCCGCCCACGGTATCGCCGGTGCGATAGGCCTGGTCCACTACTTCTTTCATGCGCTCCTCGACGGCGGCGTCCACGCAGCCCAGCAGCACGGCGTCCTTCCGGCTGAGCGCCACTAACTCCGGCCACTCGACGGGCCGCTCCAGGTGTACCGGGCCGACGGCCACGGAATGGCTGAGCACCTGGACGTCGAATTCGGCCAGGAGCGCCTTGGCAACGGCGCCCACCGCCACCCGCGCGGCCGTCTCGCGGGCGCTGGCGCGTTCCAAAATATACCTGGCATCGTGGAAATTGTACTTGATCGCGCCGGCCAGGTCGGCATGGCCGGGACGCGGCCGGGTGACCGGTTTCCGCTTATCCTCCCCGCCGGGTAGAGTCTCCACGGGGAGCACTTCCGTCCAGTTCTCCCAGTCCTTATTGCGGATCAGGATGGCCACGGGCGAGCCGATGGTGTGGGAGTGGCGCACTCCGGCCACAATTTCAGCGCGGTCCGTTTCGATCTTCATGCGCCCGCCACGGCCATAGCCTTGTTGGCGGCGCCAAAGTTCACGGTTGACTGCTTCCAACGAAACTGGTATACCGGCGGGCAGCCCCACGAGTGTCGCTACCAGGCACTCCCCATGGGACTCTCCGGCGGTCTCAAATCGCAACATGAGAGCGGAGTTTTTATGGTAGCAGACTGGAACAATTGCTTGCCTTTGTTCGTATTAGGCTAAGAACGGAGAAAGACCGTGATGAAGCTTCTATTGTGGTGTATCCTGCTGTTCTTCTGCTGGCCCCTGGCCCTGGTGGCGCTGGTGCTGTACCCTTTGGTATGGCTGTGGCTGCTACCGTTCCGCATTGTCGGAATCGCGGTGGGAGGTGCTCTCGAACTGGTCTGGGCGGTGATTACTTTGCCCGCGCGGGTGCTGCGGGCGTTGTAAGCTAGGCTTCCCGATGACCCATGGTCACCCGGATGAGCAAGACGGCGATGCTGACAACCGGCAGGATGTGGAGGAAGCCCCCGAAGGTCCAGGCTGTGGCCAATCCCAGGAGCCACAGCGCCATCAGTATTGCTGCCAACCAAAGCATGGTGCTCTGAATGGAGCAATTGGAGTGCCACCCTACGACGGGAAGCGGAGTTCCACGGGCGCGGGGATACCGGGCTGCTGGAAAGCCTTGGAACCCTGAGTGCGGAACTCGTATCGTTCGATGGCCACGGCGGCGCCCTTCTCGTTGCTGCGCACCACACAGCCGTAAATCATCAGTTTCATGGGACAGGAATCATTGAGGAGCACGGGCCAATTCATGGACAGTTCCACTGGCATCCCCGATGTCAGCATGTTTTCCGTCGAGAACCACACGCCGCTGCTCGAAATGTTCGTGGTCTTGCCCACGCCGGTTTCGGCTATGCGTTGTCCGTATAGCATCTTGTACCGGACTTCCTGCTCAATCTGAAATCGCCGTTTAATGCGGCGTTCGCGTTCGCCGATCCTGTTGCCAGCTTTATCCTCTTGATAGGTCTCGATCACTGCGCACCGCCTTCTTCCGCAAAATTACAATGGGACGGCCGGATCGCTCAATACCTCTTTGGTTATTTGGATGGCGCTATCGGGTCCCCCTGCGGGCTTCGACAAAGGGTAGGTGTGGCTGCTACCGGAGAGGATGCGCAAAAAAACGAAAATAATAATAGACAATCAGGTCTTAAATTGCTAGTATTGAAGCAACACAGACAGCATCCCTGGCGGCGAGTCCCCTCCCGCCGCCAACCCTCTGAGTGCAAGGCCCCGAGTTATCCAACTCGGGGCTTTTTCAATTTCCGCACGGGTAAGGCTGCGCCTACGTCGTCACGCTGACCCGCGCGCGCCTCGCGCCTAACGCTCCCTTACGGTCGCGGCTCTGAACGCGCATCGGCAAGCTTATTTCTTAACAGCTTCTAAGGGCAACGCTGTTCACTGAAAGGATATCTCAGCTCAGGTCTGTTCATACAGAGCAAACAGTATTGGAACTAACGGAGATTGTGCGTTCGCTTGCCGGCCAGTCTGACGTCCACAGGACGCTAGCGCCGCCGGAAGACGCGCGATTCCAGTTCGTGGGCGGTGGGAAACGTGCGCGATATGTGGTCCTGCCAGCCCAGACTTTCCTCGTCGGCGAGGGACCAGAGGATTCCGAGAACCGAGAAGAGGCTCAGACACGTGCCGGCAAGCCGCGCCACCCGCTGCCAGGTGTCCGGTGGAAAACCAGCGAACGTGACGAGCCGCAAATGGGTCCAGCGCATCCCCACGGTCTCCGTCCCGGCGATGGTCCAGAACAGCCCGTAGGTGGCGGCAATCAGCAACAACGCGCCGCCGAAAATCATCAGATTCGGCCGATTGACGATTAATTCTCCCCCGAGTAGGATGAAGGTCAACAGGAAGAGCCCGTAGCCCACCAGGACCATGGTCCAGTCGATCGCGGCGGCCAGGGCGCGGTGTAACGAGGTTGCCACCGGGGCCTCACAATAGATCACGGCGTCGACGGTTGTCCCCAGGGTTTTCGGTTTGTTGGCCGGCGCCGGAGCGACGAAATCCAACTCGCCTTGCCCCTCCGCCGGAGGGCGCGGGGTTCGCCGCGTGGGCGGCTTGGTCCCGGCAGTGGTTGAGGCTGCGGTTTTGACACGCGTGCCGGTGCGGGGCGCACGGTTCGGCATGGCGATCACATTGGGCGTGAAGAGACTGCCTTGCACCGGCGTCGCCAGGTTCAGAGTCCGCACGAAGGGTGACTCGTCCACCATGGCGGTGGGTCGGGGCTTAGTCGCCAGGGCGCCGGTGGTGCGATGCAACGTGAACTCGCCGTTGAGAGTGTCTCCGGGTCTGCGTCCGCATCGGCGGCATCGATGTTCAATTTCGCTGTTGTGCGATCCGCAATAGCTGCAAGTCATTTCAGAAACCTAATGCCGATCGCCCGAGTCCCACGAAATGTGCTACCTTGCCGATTGGGCCTCTCTCGATTCAGCTCTCTCATAGTATTTAGCACAATAGTACCGGCTTGTCATCAGAAATCTTCGAGTACTACCTGCGTTTTGTCTCTTACATTACTGTGGGCACTGGCTTTAACGACCCCAGCTTCTGCCCAGGATCCGGTTAGCACCGCGTCATTTCCTCCGACCAGAAGCTCCTCCCAAAAGCTCGTGGTTCCGGCGATGCCGGTCAAGACCAGGGAGCCTGCTCCCGCGGTCGACACCACCACCCTGGCAGTGGGGGAATGGGTGGTGACCTTGGGCCCCATGGGCTGCCAACCGGTCGATATGGTGACAGGCTGGGTGAGCGCGGTAACCTTGTTCACCGGGGAGCAAGCCGACTGTTCCCAGATGTTGGAAGGGAAGAAGCGCACGCTGCACGGGCATCCGGCGGAGATTGTGGACTCACGCATGCTGTTTCGCGCCGACACAATCGTCTACGACGGCGATACCGAGGATTTGCACGCCGAGGGACACGTCTACTATTTCGACTTCTCCAAGAACGAAAAAATCTGGTGCAACAAGCTCGACTACCACACCGAGAAGGGCAACGAGCACGGCACGTTCTACCAGGTAATCGGCGAGACGATGCCGCGCATCGTCACCACGCCCAAACAAGGCATCCTTTATGCGCAAACCGCGCCCTTTCATTTTGAGGGCGAGTGGGCCGAGCGGGACGAAGTCAAGTACATTCTCCATAACGGCTGGGTGACCAACTGTACCCTACCCAAACCCTGGTGGCGGCTGCGGGGGAAGAAGTTCGACATCATCCCGCGGGACCGCACCAAGGCATACGACAGCACGTTTGTGCTGGCCGGCGTTCCGGTCTTCTTCTTCCCGTGGTTCTACCATCCGATGAAGCGCGAACCGCGCAAGAGCGGATTCCTGATACCCAGCCCGGGGCACAATTCGTTGCGCGGGTTTTACGTGGGGGCGGGTTACTTCTGGGCCATCAACCGCAGTTACGACGTGACATACGAGGCGCAGATTTTCGACTCCGGGCTGGTGAGCAACCACGCCGAAATCCGCGGAAAGCCAAAACCGGGAACGGACTTCGATCTGGTTGTTTTCGGTTCCGCCACCAGCCAGACGAACTCGCCCAGCGGGTTGACCGCTTATGGGGTGGGGAAGTCTCAATTGGGCAACGGCTGGACCGCCAGCGGCAACCTCAACTTCACAACCACGCTTCTGTTCCGGCAGGATTGGTCGCAATCCTACAATGAGACCGTGGGCTCCGAGCTTACCTCCTCGGGTTTCATCGACAAGAGCTGGAGCACGTACACGTTTGACGTGGTGGCGTCGCGGACGCAGGCCTTTCAGAACGTGGAGCAGGAAGTCACCAATCCGGTTACCGGCAAGACCAGCCTGGGGCCAGCCGATGCAGTGACTATCCGCAAGCTGCCGGAGGCCGAACTCACCAGCCGCGACCACGATATCTTCCAGGGCCTGCCGCTGTGGTACTCCTTCGATGCGTCCGCCGGCATGATGTACCGCTACCTGCCGTATTTCGACGCCACGGGGACCCAGGTGATCGACCAATTCCAGACCAATGCCTTCACCGACCGCATACGGTTTGCGCCGCACCTCACCACCGCGTTCAGCCTGGGGCCGGTGCACTTCGTGCCGAGCATCGGGATCGACGAGACTTTTTATTCCGAATCGCAAACCCTCGATCAGGGCGTCTACCACGCGATCGGCACGGACCTAGTGCGCAGCTCGCGGGATTTTTCGCTCAACGTGATTCTGCCGTCGCTCGAACGCATTTACAACCGGAAAACGTTCTTGGGGGACAAGCTGAAGCACGTCATCGAGCCGCGCGTCCAGTATAACTACGTCACCGGGGTCGGCACGGATTTCGACCGCTTCATTCGTTTCGACGACAACGACCTGCTTGCCAACACCAGCGAACTGGACCTTTCGCTGGCCAACCGGATCTTCGCCAAGCGCGGCGACGCGGTGACCGAGGTCTTCAGTTGGGAGATCGAGCAGAAGCGCTATTTCGACCCGACCTTCGGCGGCGCTTTGGTTCCCGGCCAGGCCAACGTTTTTACGAGCACGCTCGATCTGACCGGTTACGCTTTTCTGGTGGGCCCGCGGAGCACTTCGCCGGTGGTCTCGACGCTGCGGATCACACCCATAAGCGGCCTTTCCATCCAGTGGCAGACGGACTACGACCATCGGATGCACGCCATCGTGAACAGCGCCTTCTCGGTGGATTACAACTGGAAGAAGTACTACCACATTTCGGGCGGGAACAACGACGTGCACAGCAACCCGCTGCTGACCCCATATGCCAACCAGTTCCGCGCGCGCGCCGCGTTCGGCAACACCAATAAACGGGGTTTTAACGCCGCCGTGGATGCGATCTACGATTATGAACAGCAGAAGCTGCTGTGGGCCACCATGCAGGTGACCTACAACACGGACTGTTGTGGCCTGAGCGTGCAATTCCGGCGGGTGTACCGCGTGGGCCTGCCGGACGAGAACCTGTACGCCGTGTCGTTTTCGGTAGCGAACATTGGCGCATTCGGTACGTTAAAGAAGCAGGACCGGCTGTTCTGAGCTGGGTGGGGCAGGCGGTGCTCGCCTGCCCTCTATCCTATTCGAACAGCGGGCCTAATNNTTGCGGGGCAAGATCAGGAGGTCTGACAGTAACTGAGCGCGCCGATCAATACCAGTAACGCGGCAAAGCTGCCAATTAGCTTGAAACAGACCGAGAGTCGACTTGAACGTAACATGGTCCATCCAGGGATCTGCTAATACTGCTATCGGCAGTTTTCCACGGGGACTTGATAAAAGAGTGCCGTGGCCGCGGAAAAAAGGGGGACAAAAAAGTAGTGGCCCCGAGCCGGGTATCTCGGGGCCTGCACTCAGAGAGTGGCGGTGGGAGGGGACTCACCGCCAGGGATGCT
>PLRZ01000107.1 GCA_003164075.1 Bryobacterales bacterium
GCTACACCACCCCGACGTCGCCATCGTCGATGTCGCCATGAAGGAACTCAACGGCATTGAGGCCACGGCCCAGATTCTGAAGCACTCCCCGCACACCGCAGTGCTGATTCTCAGCATGTACAGCGACGAGCGCTACGTCCTGCGGTCCGTGAAGGCCGGCGCCCGAGGTTACGTGCTCAAGAATTCGGCCGGCGATGAACTGGTGCAGGCCATCCTTACCGTACAGAAGGGCACGCCTTTCTTTAGTCCCGCCGTTGCGCGCATTTTCCAGAATGGATTTGCCCGTCTCAAGGACGCGCGCGAAACCAGCGACCGCTACGATCTCCTCACCGACCGCGAGCGCCAGATTTACCAGCTACTCGCCGAAGGGAATAGCAATAAGGACATCGCGAATCGTCTCGCGTTGAGCCTGCACACCGTGGAAACGCACCGCTGGCGATTGATGGAGAAGATGGACCTCCACAGCACCGCAGAGTTAGTGCTGAGCGCCGTCCGCCGCGGCATGGTGACGTAGCGTTCGACGTGGCCCGGGCGCCTCGTATTGAAACCTCGTAGTAGCAGCAGGTGAGCAGCAGGATCTTTGCCCGATATTCGCACGGCCCTCACTAGCTGTTTGGGTGATCCAATAGCGCACTGTGTTCTTTGGATCGGAGTGATCAGAAGCATCTGTTATTGGGTCGCCGGCCGAGCTTTTGGCCCGTATGTCCCCGTTTTCCTGCGGGAGAGGGGGTCCTTGCGCCTGCTCATTTCTGCCGGAAGCGTGGGCCCGCAATCGCCATCGTCAAGCGAACTACCCATCGATCTATGCTGGGCTTACTCGCGGTTACCGGCGAGCGGGTTGCGTCACTAAACCTGGGGGGAGTATCCGCCGAGGATCCGGGTCGCGGATTCCGTGGCTCACTCAGCTCTTTGGCTGTCCTTTTTTGTTTCGACCTCCTCTTGGAGAAAGTAGATATAGAAACGGTTCTGGCAACTTCTGCAGCGGAATGGCCGCCGTCGGAGGAACCGTATGAAGGTGTCTAGTGCGCCGCGATGCTGCGATCGAAGCACGTCCCTGGCAAAACATCGGGGGCAGCGATTCAGTCGATCGGGTGCGGTTCGCATAAGAGCATTCGCTGCGCGACTCGGGACCATCGTAATGCGTGGCACGTTCCGCGTAGACGGCCGTTCGCTGGCAGTTGGAAGGGATTATGGACAAAAAAGCCATATCGTACAGTGGCTTCGGCACACGCCCCATATCGTCTTTCAGGCTGATGAAGATCTTGGTGCAAAAGCCGTTACGTTATCTGACGGTGCAGCCTGAAACTACGCCTCTCGCGGGGACAGGCGGCCGAACCGTCGACGCGGGTCAACCGTCCTGGTGACATGCCGAATGACAGGTCTTCGGTCGCCCCGCGAGCAGGTAGCCCACTCGGGCCGAGCGCCCTTCTTGTTGAAAACCGACAGCGTCGTCTACCAGGGGCCCACCGGCATCCATTAGACGAGTCTCAGAACTCCTGATGTCGTGGAATTTGCAGTGAGCCCGAAGGTGGGGCAGGCGGTGCTCGCCTGCCCGCCCGCGCCGAATTAGGCCCGCTGTTCGAATAGGATCGAGGGCAGGCGAGCACCGCCTGCCCCACCCGCGAAGCTNNAATTGCGGGGCGACATCAGGAGTTCCGAGGCTTGCCTGTGACACCTCACTCCAGACGGTATTCTATCTTCGCCTGCGCCTGCTGGCGCACCTGGTAGATCCGCAGGTACAGAACCCGCACCAGTGCCAGCACCGGCACCGACAAGAAGGTCCCCGCGACACCCGCCAACTCCGCACCTGCAAAGACGCCGAACAGCACCAGCAGCGGATGAAGTTGCACACCGTGTCGCATCACGTGCGGGCACACCAAGTAATCCTGAAACATGCGGAAGGCTACGATGAAGATCAGGATGGGCAGCAGGTGGCCGCCGAATGCGCCCGCAATCAAGATGACAATCGCCGCCGCCGCCAACGGCCCAATCGTCGGGATAAACTCCAGTGCACCCGCCAGTACACCCAGCAGAATGCCATAGCGGACGCCCAGCACCGAAAGGAAAACGCTGTACGCTGCGAACCCGATGGCCGAGAGCATCAGCAGCGCCCGCATGTAGTGGGCCAGCAACAGATGCAGATCGGCCAGGACGTCGTCCAGCAGGGCATGCCGCGGCCCGGGTCCCACCAGAGCCAGGATGTGCTGCCGCATCAGAGGTCCATCCTTCAGGCATAGGAAAGCCAAAACCGGTATGATCACCACATAGATCAGGTTGCCCATCAGTGCCAGAAATCTCAGGCCGTATTCCGGCAGGGCGGCGATCAGATCGTTGAAACGTACGACCAACTGCGTCTTGAGTGAGTCCGGCACTTTCGTCTGAAAAGATGCCTCCCAACGCTCGAGAATGTGGGGGAATCTCTGCGCCAGTTCCGTGGCCTGTTCCACCACCCGCGTGCCGATCAGAATCCCCGCTAGAACCACCAGTCCCACGACGATCACATACGCTAACGCCAGGGCCGGTGTGCGCGTGCGCGTCTTGCTGGAGGGAAGAAAGCGGTCCACCAGGTTCACCAGCGGCGCCAAAAGGTAGGCGAACAGCACCGCCAGGATGAAGAGGAACAGCGTGGAGCGGAGCAAATAGACCAGCCACAACACCAACAGCACCAGTGCCGCCGTCCAGGTGTAGCGCACCGCGCGAAGCTCAATCCCTAGCATAATGAGGCGCCGAGTTCATTCTAATCCGAAGCCGTTCAGGGCCTCGGCGTCCCGGTCGGCGGCAGTCAGCACGAGATTACGCCCCATGACGCCCAGGCCGACCATGCCGATTGCGCACTGTTGTTGTGATTGATTGTTAATCATAATCCTTCCTCTTGAGCCGTTCGCAGACAGATTTCAGTTCCCACCGACTCGAACATTGGATTCGAGTTTCCAATCGGGACCGACCGAGCATTGATGGTGGGGCACATATTCTCGAATCTATCCTCTATGCGATGCTGAGGCGATTAAACACGGGAACTTTAACAAAGTCCAAGATGAATGCGAAAACCGCTGCCGCGCCGAGTGTTCCTCCCACCACGAATAGAGGCACAGGAGTCATGGCGATTCCGCGCGTGGCCAACGTCGAAATGATCAAAACATCGCAGACACTCGACACAATGACCCAGAGACTTGGGTGAGAACTCCACAGGCGTCGCCGTTCGCGAATGGCGTAGAGCGTCGCCTCACTGCCAAACACAAGCGCTACCAGGGCCATGGTTCTCAGCGCATCGATTCCAAGTCCCATCCGAAATTTGCCGAACGCCAGCACGGCGGTGCAAAAGAGCAAAAGGCAACTCCCCATAACGACACCTGCGATCGTCAATTTGCCGATTCGCCAGGCATTGGGCATCGAGGATGGCCGTACGTTGTCCGTCGTCAAGGACATAGCCAGGAAGTCGCCGGTGATCATTAGGATGACCATCAGCATGGGGGTCAGAATGGCGTGCCCTGTCATGACCAGACCCACCGCGAGGAAGAGCACCTGTACAATCTTCTTGATCACCGAGTTCAGCGTATAAGTCAGGATGCGCTGGAAAGTAACACGGCCTTCTTTTACCGCAGCGACAATACCGACGAGTCCGGGATTTGTCAGCACGATGCCGGCCGCCGACTTGGCAACATCGGTAGCAGTCGACACCGCGATTCCCATTTGCGCTTGGCGCAGCGCCGGCGCGTCGTTGGCGCCGTCGCCGCACATTCCGACGGTATGGCCACTCTTCTGAAAAGCCTTGACGAGGTCGTACTTTCCCTCCGGAAGAATGCCGGCGAAAACTGCAAACCCCTCAGGGCGAACATCGGCGGGGATAGGCCCCGGTGGACAGACTTTGCCGTCCAGCCCGACGTCATGAGCCACGATGGCAGCCGTTGCGGGGGCATCCCCGGTCACCATGACCGCGCGGACTCCCAGCGCCTGCAGTTCCGTAATCAAGGCGGCGGAATCCGTTCGGGGCGGGTCACTGAGAGCAATGATTCCGGCAAGTTTCAGCGCGGCCGGCGGACCGACCGCGACTGCCAGGACCCGGAAACCCTTCGCCTCAAGCTCGTTCGCTGTCTTGGATGCATCCGGAGTTGCTTGCGACAGGCCGGCAACTGCGGTAAAGGCCCCCTTCACGGCACGCACCGTGGCGCCGCCCAGATCGGTGGCAGTCGCCTCCGACATCTTCGTGCCAGGATCGAACGGAACAAACTTGGTCAGTTTGGGCAGGTCGGAGGCTGCTTTCTTGGCGGCGGCGGCACGGATGGCCGCATCCACCGGATCTTGCCCGCCGTCCGAACTCGCCAGGGCAGCCAGTCCCAACACATGCGGCTCGTCGAAGCCGGGCATGGCGTGGACCGCGGTTACCGTCAGTTCGTTTTGTGTCAGCGTGCCGGTCTTATCCGCGCACAGCACGTCGATGCTGGCCGCTTCATCCACGGCGGAGAGTCTGGTCGGAAGAACGCCCAGCTTGGCCAGGGCTTTTGCACCGAGCGCGGCCGCAAGGGTAAAGGTGGCCGGCAACGCCACCGGAATCGACGCCAGAACTGCCGTCAAAACCAGCGGAATGACTTCGCTCCCCGGCATCTTGAGAGCGTAGGCGTACCCCACCAGCATCACGATGAGGATGCCATTGAACATGCCGAGATTGCGCACCACGCGTAGCACGGCCTTCTGCTGCGAACTTTCGACGTGCGCAGTGCGAACCAGTTCCGCGGTGCGTCCAAACTCTGTACGCGCTCCGGTCGCCGTGACCTCCGCAACCGCTTCGCCGCGCCGCACGAGCGCACCCGCATACGTTTCGAACCCGGCGCCAGCTTCGATCGGAACGGATTCGCCCGTGAGCATAGACTGGTCGAGCAGCACCGATCCGCCGGCCAGGCGCACGTCGGCCGGAACCACGGCCCCGAGCGATAGTTTCACTATGTCTCCAATCACCAATTGGGCAGCGGGTAGGGTGGTCCAGGCATTGTCGCGACGGGCCGAGGCGTTCAGCGCGAGCCGCGACTTCAGCGCGGCCAGAGTCGCCTGAGCGCGCCCTTCCTGGAAGAACCCGAGAGCAGCGTTGAAGGCCAGGAGACCCGCGATGATCCCCGCCTCGACATACTTGCCGAGGACAATTTCGAGCACGATCGCAGCCTCGAGCATCCACGGAACCGGCGCCCAGAACTTGGTCAACGCCCTGCGTAGCGGATGCAGGGCTGTGTCCGGCATTGCGTTTGGGCCAGACTTCGCCAATCGGCTTCGGGCTTCATCGCCCGTCAGGCCGGTCGCGAGCGGGACATCCTCTACACGGGCCATGATTCAAACCTCAATTCGCGAGCTGCTTGCGGATGGATTTCAATTCCTGCCGTCGTTTCGCGGTGGTTTTGGGATATGCCATTTTCATTTCGTGGAACGCATCCAGGACAATTTGCGAAACAGCCAGGCGGGCGTTTTCCTTATCGTCGGCGGGAACGACGTACCAGGGCGCGTGATGGGTGCTTGTCGCCTTCAGGCAAGCCTCGTAAGCCTCCATGTAATGCTTCCAATATTTCCGCTCGTGAATGTCCGCGGCGCTGAACTTCCAGTTCTTGTCCGGCTCATCAATGCGCTCGAGGAATCGCTTTCGCTGCTCTTCCTTCGAAAGGTGGAGGAATATTTTGACAGTTCGCGTTCCGTTGCGATAGAGGTGGCTCTCCAGGTCCCGGATGGAGCGATACCGCTGCTCCCAGATGGTTTTCTCATCGCGCAACTCTTCCGAAAGCCCCTGGCTGAGGAGAATCTCCGGATGCACCCGAACAACCAACACCTCTTCGTAGTAGGAACGATTGAATATGCCGATGTGCCCGCGCTCGGGAAGCCGGCATGTCGTGCGCCAGAGAAAATCATGTTCCAGCTCGTCGGCGCTCGGCTGTTTGAAGCTAAAGACCTGGCAGCCTTGCGGATTGATCCCGGACATAACGTGCCGAATGGCGCCGTCCTTGCCGCCGGCATCCATCCCCTGAAAAATCAGGAGCAACGCATAGCGGTTGGAAGCGTAGTGAAGGTGTTGCAGCGAGCTCAATTCCGCAACGTGCTCTTCCAGGAGTTCTTGATAATCCTTCTTCGATTCGCAAAAGGGCTTCACAGTCGTCGGCCACTCACTGAGTTGGACCTTCGCTCCAGGCCGCACCCGGAAATTCTTTGAATTGATCTTCATCTTCATCCCTTCGATATCACGAACTGCGCAGGGGCCGCTTAGCACTCATGCGGCTCACGAGGACGTTGACGCGGCTTTCATCCGTCACGCTTACTCTTTCCGGATCTCGTGCTCCGCCTCAAGCCAGTCTTGCCCTGCGTGGCCATCGCGGCGCCCTCGCTGCTCATAGAGCTCATAGGTCCGCGTGGCGATCCGCGGTGTCAGATCGAGCGGCTTCCTGGCCAACAATGGGGCTTTAGTAGGATCAAGAATCCGATAGGCGAGCAGTTTCACGCGGTCATTCAGCAGGAACCAAGCCAGAGCGTAGCCCCAAACGAACGCAGCCCAGCCCCAGCCGAGGGGCGTCATAAACAGCCCATAAACCGCAATCAGGGTCGCCAGCGCCTGCGTGCCGAGCACCGCTGCCCATAGAACCCGCGCGGGGCGTATGGACCAGAACGGGCCGCGCGTACGCGTCAGGAAAATCGTCAGATGTCCGGCCACGGACAGCTTCAAATACATCAGCGTTTGGATGTGTGCACGATCGAGATGAAAGACGCGCTCACCGAGATAAAACAATCCGAAGGCGGAGACGACCCCGATGACACCCAGCACCGTGGAAATCCCCAGCACCAGACGCATGTTCCAAGCCTCGGGCTTATCCTTGTAATGAACGTTGTCATAGGCGATGGACAGGATGGCTCCGTCGTTGAGCAACGCCAGTATCACGATCATGACCGCCGTCAGCGGGTAGAAGTTAAACACCAGGATCGCCAGCGTCATGAACAACAGCACGCGCAGCGTCTCAGCGATACGGTAGATCGCATAGCTGTTCATCCGCTGGAACGTTTTCCGGCTCTCCTTGATCGCATCGATAATCACCGACAGGCCGGGCGTCATCAGCACGATGGATGCCGCCGCGCGCGCGGCGTCCGTGGCGCCGGAAACGGCGATGCCGCAGTCGGCTTTCTTCAGCGCGGGGGCGTCGTTCACCCCGTCGCCCGTCATGCCGACAATGTGGCCGCGCTGCTGCAGCACGTCCACAATATGGAACTTATGTTCGGGGAATACCTGGGCGAAACCGTCCGCCTTATCGATGGCCTCGGCCGACTGGGCCGATTCGTGATGCTTTACGTCGCCCAGACCGGCAGCGTCGAGTATCGCCGTGCCCATCCCTAATTTCTTGGCGGTTTCCTGAGCGATGGCCAGTTGATCGCCGGTAACCATCTTGACCTTCACGCCCATCTGGCACGCGGTCGCGATGGTTGCCTTGGCATCTTCCCGTGGCGGATCGAACAGGGGCAAGACACCCAGAAACTGCCAATGGCCTTCTCCCTCGGCCCGCGAAACGCCCAACGAACGAAACCCGCGCGCCGCGAATTCATTGACGGCCATCTCGACTGCGGGCTTCACCTGCCCGGC
>PLRZ01000462.1 GCA_003164075.1 Bryobacterales bacterium
CTAATTCGGCGCGGGCGGGCAGGCTTCACTTACTTTTGCTCAAACGTGGAATTCTGCATTTGTTGTGGGGCGGCCAATCTTGGCTGCAGCCGCCCTTCCAGGCGGCTTTTCGGGCCATCTACGAGTGCTCGTGGTCCGAAAGAGCCGGCTAAAAGCCGGCTGCAGCCATGATTGGCCGCCCCGCGAATTATGCGGAATTCCGTCTGTGCCAAAGTAAGTGACATTTGGCGGGCAGGCGGCACCGCCTGCCCTACCTGCGAAGCTCTGGTACACCAGGTGAAGCGTAACTTGGGTATAGGTCAGCCGTTAGCAAGACAGTGTCCCGCGAAGGGTCTCTTTGCGCAACGACCGCCAGGCCAGACCGGGCCTACTTTCCGGTAAGGCCGTTCCAACTGAGAAACGTCGAGAGGTAGAATAGGAAAGTCTGAAACCAATCCTGACGGGTCTGTTGTTCGGCCTACTTACTGCAGGCGCGGCTCTTGCCCAGAATTCGATTCGGTTCACGGCTCGCTTCGACGATCCGCAAGGATACGCCGATATTGCCCGGGCAACGCTCGCCCTCGGTTCGGCGCGCTGCCAAGTGGAAATCTACCCCTCCACGCGGCAGGTGGACATCTTAGACGGCTTGGCGTGGGTGCGCACGGCCCCGGCCTCGGTCGATTCGGGTGCGACCCTCCGCAACGATCAGTGCTCGGTTTCCACCGCGGGTAGTTCGGTTACCGCCGCGGGCGAACAATTGAGCATCACGCTCACTGCGTCCATCAACCAATCCAGCGCGGATCGAGGCGCCTTTATGGCCACGGCCTGGAGCTCGAGCGCCGCCGCCGCGCTGACTCCGGTCTTCACCTGGATCGATCCGCCGGCGCGCGTCGCGCACGTGGCGCACGCCGGGAGCGGCGCGTGTCCCTACACGTTCTATTTCTCCGGCGGCTTGGGCCAAGGCCCGTCGGACACGTTTCTCGTCTGGACGACCAACCCCGGGTGCCAGGGCAGCGCCACCGGCGTGGGTAGCTGGTTTACGTTGGGCACGCCTGCCGTGGCAGGCACTTACAACTACATCCCGATAACGGCCACCGAGAACACCACGGGGTATTATCAAACCGGCACGCTGACGTTTACCGGTACAGATTTCACGCAGGTATTCTATTTGAACCAGGGTGTGGCCAGCGACTATGCCCCGAACATCGTTTCAGTCTCCCCGTCGAGCGGTTCGGGGATGAACCAAGTCTTCACCATCCAGGCCTTCAGCGGCGATTTAGAGCGCGTGGGTGCAGTCTACCTCGAGTTTGAAGGGGACGACAACGCGTTCTGCGGGGTCCAGGTCGCCGGCTTCTTCGGAACGCCGTCCGCCTCGCTCACGCTGCCCTCGGGCAACCAGGGCGAGTCCATGACGCTGCCGAGCCTGGAAAATCTCCAAACCACTTACTGCACGCTCAACGGAGCTTCGTCCGAGGCCTCCGGCACGCAAGGTTCGGCCACCATTCAGCTTTCGCTAAGCTTTTCGCAGGCGTTCGCCGGTTCGCGATACATTTACGGTTTTGCCGAACAGAGCACCCAGACCTATGGAGTCTACGGAACGTGGGTTGTGCCGGTCGATCCCACGCAGCCTGCTTTGCGAATATCGAGCACCCATAGCGGCAACTTTACGCAGTTGCAGACTGACGCCACCTATATCGTGACTGTCTCCAACCTTGCTGGCGCGGCGTCACCTTCAGGAACAGTAACCGTGACTGATGCGCTTCCCCAGGGCCTGACCCTCGTCTCGATGGCCGGCAGCGGGTGGAGTTGCAGCGGCGCCAGTTGTACGCGCGGCGACCCTTTGACAGGGGGCAACAGCTATCCCCCCATCACCGTCACGGTGGATGTCGGCCCAACGTTTCCGGGCGGGGGCAACGTGGTCACGGTTTCCGGAGGCGGGTCGATTACCTTGTCGGCCTCCGACTCCACGAATGTCAACACGAACCTAGCGGTGCTTTCTATCTCTTCGAGCCACACTGGCAGCTTCACCCAGGGACAGACGAACGCCACTTACACGCTGGTGGTATCGAACCTGGCCGGCACAGACCCGACGTCGGGAAGCGTCAGCGTGCAGGATTGGACACCCAGCGGTTGGACGCTGGTTTCCATGGCGGGAAGCGGCTGGACTTGTTCGGGCAACACGTGCCAGCGCAGCGATGCGCTCAACGGCGGTAGCAGCTATCCGCCCATCACGGTGACTGTGGGCGTCAGTCCTACGGCCACTTCTCCGCAGGCGAATTATGTCGTGGTATCCGGAGGAGGGCCGGCTTCCGCGAGNNTTTTCGTTAGAAGACGGATCGGTGTACCAGGCGCCCACCACTTTGTATTGGACTATTGGGGCTCAGCACACGGTCACGTGGCTTACCAGTTGGACCAGCCTGCCGGGAGCGCTGTACAGCTTTCAGAGCTGGAGCGACGGCGGAACGAATCCACGCACCTTCACCGTTACCGCGCCCGCCACCTACACCGCAAATCTTCAGGCGCAATACCTGCTCACCATCGATATCCCCGTACCGGGTGGCACGGTGACCGCAAATCCGCCTTCGGCGAATGGCTATTATGCCGCGGATCAATATGTGACCCTGACTGCGACGCCCGCCGCCGGCTTCGCGTTCGCTTATTTCGCGGGGGGCGGCAACCTCGTCTTTATGACCGCGCCCGAGACCGTGACGGCGTATTTCGGCTGCCCCCTCGTAGGCGTTCCCCCGTTGGACATCTCGCCGGGGCCGCTCTCCGGCCTGTTTATCTGGCCGGTAAATCCGGCCTGCCCGTCGCTGGGGTTTACCAGCGTGACCCCCTGGTTCACGCTCGGTACGCCGTCGACTATCGCCGGATATGGAGTGGTTCCCTATTCGGTCCCCGAGTACACGCTCGCCAACTCCGCGCGGCCGGCGGAGGTTTTTGTTTTAGGCGCCGCTTCACCTCCGACGATCTATCTTGGTCAGAACGGCCCCATCGCCGGTACGCCGGCGTGGAATATTGTTTCGATCGCTCCCAATGTTGGCACGGGCTCCGCGCAGGTGTTCACGGTGCAGGCGTACAGCGACGAAGGATATGCCACCATCGGTACGCTCGACCTGGTTTTCACCAGCCCAAATCTGCTGACTTGTGAAATCCTGATGAGCGGCTTCGGCGCCACACCGATGGCCACGCTGGTATCCGATACCGGCGCCCTCCAGCAAATCAGCCTGCCGGGCACGGGAACAATCGCCAACAGCCGATGCTCGCTGGACGCCGCAGGGTCTGCCTTCTCGGGCGCCGGCAACCTGGCGAATATTCAGTTGGCCCTCAGTTTCAGCCAGGCGATGGCCGGCGCGCAGATCGTTTCAGACGCCACCGCGGGCACCATCCTCGGCCTCTGGACCGTTCCCGCCAATCCCTCGCTTCCCGGGCTGTTCGCCGTCAAGACCCACCCCAGCCAGCAGGTAAACCAGGGCCAGAACGGGCTGGCGTTTACCGTGACGGTGTCGAACGTGGCCGGCGCCGCGCCCACCTCCGGCACGGTCACCGTGACCGACACCATGCCGGCTGGTCTTTCGCCGGTCTCGATGTCCGGTAGCGACTGGTCGTGCTCCGCCAATTCCTGCAGGCGCAGCGATTCGCTTGCGGCCGGCACAAGCTATCCGGCGATTACGGTAATCGCGAACGTGGCGCCCAATGCCGCGGCCCAACAGATCAACGTGGCGGCAATCTCTGGCGGAGGATCGGCGGCGTTCACAACTTCCGACACAGTGACCGTCTTCGGCCCTCCCAGCCTGACCGTTCAATCCAGCCACAGCGCTCCGTTCGTCATCGGCCAGACCAACACCTACACGTTGCAGGTTTCAAATGCCGCAGCCGCGCGGACGACGTCCGGAACCGTGACGGTCACCGAAAATCTCCCCGCCGGCCTGACGCTGGTTTCCATGTCGGGGAGCACCTGGACTTGTGGCGGCAACACTTGCACCACTACTGTCACGGAGGCAGGCGGCAACTCCTTCTATCCGATAACGGTGAACGCCGGCGTGGAGGCCGGAGCGGGTTCGCCGCTGGTCAACCAGGTGAGTGTTTCGGGCGGTGGATCGGCGAGCGCCAGCGCCACGGACTCCACCATCGTGGTCACAAATCCTCCCGTGCTGAGCGTCTCCCTCACCAACGCCGCGCCATTCTATAACTGGCAGACCGGAACATTTACCATCACGGTCTCCAACCAGGCAGGAGCAGGGGCAACTTACGGAACCGTGATCGTCTACGACGGCCTCCCGATCGGCCTCCGATTCAGCTCGATCTCGGGCAACGGCTGGTATTGCGAAACCGATTTCGTCCAATGTGCGCGCAGCGATCCTCTGCCGGCCGGCAGCAGCTACCCTCCCATCACCCTTACGGTGGGCGTGGGAACGTATACCGCCAATCCGACGCTAACCGACCAGGTGACGGTAACTGGCGGAGAATCGGTCAACGCCGGGGCGAGCGACGCGGTTTCGATTCTCCCCGCGGGAACCTTGCTGGTGAGCGCCACGGCGAACGGCAGCTTCACCCAGGCCGAGACCAACGCCACCTACACCATCGTGGTCTCGGCGCAATCGGGCGATGGGACGGTGTTTGGCGGCGCGTCTCTCATTGAATCGCTGCCGGCGGGATTGACCGCCGTGTCGATGGCGGGTACGGGATGGAACTGTCCAAACGCCACCTCCTGCACACGTAGCGACAACCTCGCTGCCGGAAGCAGTTATCCGACGGTCACCGCGACGGTCAACGTCACGCCAACCGCCGCTTCGCCGCTGTTATATTCCGTCACCGCGAACGGCGAGATCAGCCAGGCGACCGCCAGCGTCTCCACTTCAATCCTGCCTCATGCGGCAGCGGTCGCCATTCAATCGAACGTGACCGGCGCGCCATTTTCCCTGGACAACGGCGCCACCTATCTATCGCCGGTCACCTTCTACTGGCCGAGCGGCGTACAGCACACCGTCACCTGGCTCTCTGCGGTGCCCGGCCAGACGAATGCCAGTTACACATTTCAAGACTGGAACGACGGCGGCAGCAATCCGCGCACGTTCAATGGCGGCACGGCGGGGACGTACACGGCCAACATCGCGGCGCAGTATCAGCTCTGGTTGAGCGCCTCACCGGCATCCGAGGGGACCGTCACCGCCAGCCCGAGTTCGCCGACCGGCTTCTACCCCGCGGGGCAGACCGTCACCCTGACGGCGACGCCGAATCCCGGCTTCCAGTTCACCGGTATTACGGGGGCGTATTTTCCTTACACCGTGACTATGAATTCGCCGCAGACGGTGGTGGCCAGCTTCGCCTGCGAATACACCACCTACGGACCGCTGCCTTCCGCGCTCGCCGCCGGGCCGATGTCTGCGCTGGTTCTCTGGACTTCCGGCCCGGGTTGCGCGCTCAGCGAGAGTTCCTCCGCCAGTTGGCTTACCGTCGGCCCAACCGTTTCCGTGGATGGCTTCAACGCCATTCCGGTCTCCGCCGGCGAGAATACCGGCGCCGCCCAATCGGCGAACGTGACCTTTTCGCCGAATGTAATCCAGCCAGGGTCGGTTTCGCAACTCGCCGCCGGCTCGACGACCCCCAACCCGGTCTCGGTGACTCCCAATCAGGGCTCCGGAATCGGGCAGATCTTCGCTCTTCAGGCCTACGACGCCACGGGCTATGGGAACATCGGCGAACTGGACTTGATGGTCACCGGAACGGATGGCTCCCAATGCCGCGCGGCGGCCACGTGGTTGGGCGGACAGAGCAGCCTTTATCTGGTGGGAGACAGCGGCACATTCCTTGGACCGCTTAACCTGCCCGGCTCCGGGGCTCTTACCAACAGCCGATGCACGCTGAATGCGGCGGGGTCATCCGTATCTGGTTCGGGTAAGTACGTAACTGTCAACTTCAGCTTGACGTTTACGACGGCGTTCCCCGGTTCGAAATACCTCACCGGCGCCGCTACCGACATCACGCGAACCAATACCGAGACCTATGTCCTGGGCACGTGGGTGGTCAGCACCGCGCCCGCGGCTCCTTTGCTCACCAGCCCCGCGAATCTCGCCACCGGCGCCGGCCTCTCTCCCTCGCTCGCTTGGGGCGCCGAACTGAACGCCGCGTCATACGACGTATACTTCGGAACATCCGCCGCCCCACAATTGGTGGGCAACACGACCGCCGGAGTCTACACTCCCGGCAATCTCAATCCGGGCACGACCTATTATTGGCAGATAGCCGCCAGAAACACTTCCGGGGCAAACGCGTCCGCTATTTGGTCGTTTACCACTGAACAGCCCTGCTCCGCCACAGTGAACTCGGGTGTCAATTACAGTTTCAGCTCGTCCGCCAACGGGGCAAATGTCGCCGTGACGGCCGCGGCAGGCTGTTCGTGGGGCTACAGCAGTCCGGTCACTTGGGCCACATTCCAGTCCACGAGCGGGCTCGCCTCCGGCTCCGGCTCGTGGGCATTCACCGTGAGCCCCAACTATGCGCCAACCCAGCGCTCCACCACCATCACGGTGGCCGGGACGACCCTCACCATCACCCAGGCGGCGGACCTGGCCTGCAATCTCACCGGCGATGGGCAGCCGGCCGTGGCCGACGTCCAGAGGGTGGTCAGCGAGGCGCTCGGCGTGATGAACCCCGTGAACGATCTTAACGGAGGCGGCGTGGTGAACGTTTCCGATATCCAAATCGTCATCAATGCCGCAATGGGGATGGGGTGCGTGGCTAGCGGCAATTAGCCAGCGTGGTGTGTGGTCATTGACTTGTGCCGGGATAAGAGCCCACGCCTCGAGATGATCAAGAGCGGCATGACTCGCATCGTCAACGGACTGAAAGAATGATCTCTCGCGAAGTCGCCAAGGTCGCCAAGATAGCAGCGGGAGTGACGAAGGCTTGCACTGCGCGCTTTTCCATGACGGCATACTCCATTGGGGCAGGCAACGGAATAACTCAGACTTTCGAATTCCCGGCCACCAACTGAATCTGTCTGTCGATCGCCTGATAGATATCGGCGGGGAGCAGTTCCTTTTGCGCCAGGCTGCCCCAAGAGGCCCTCGTGCGCTCCACGATGTCGCGCACGATATCCTGCACGGGCCGCATGGGAAGCCCCGCCGTTTCCGTGAATCGGCGCACCTGATCCATGGTGATCTCATTCAGACTCTTGCTG
>PLRZ01000120.1:0-2414 GCA_003164075.1 Bryobacterales bacterium
TCGGTTCCGACGATTCCTCCGGCTCGTGCGCCACCGATTTCGCCGAGGAACAACTGGCCAACACCATCGCCCAGCAAGGCGGCCTCGGCTTAGCGACGCTGATTACCCAAGGGCTCGAAAGGCAATCCTCCACCCGTCAGACCAGCTAAGGAATCGGGCGAGAACAACTTCGCAACAAGTGTCGTGGCGCNNCCTGATGTCGCCCGCAATTTCGGTTGGCCCGGGGGAAATAAGGGCTGAAGCCAGGCGGTGCTCGCCTTCGCTCGATCCGATTCGAACAGCGACCCCAAATTCAGTGCGGGCGGGCAGGCGAGCACCGCCTGCCCCACCAGCGAAGCTCTGGCCATCGAAAGGAATGGCTNNGAAACTGCGGGGCGAGATCAGGAGGTCTGAGTCTCGACCCGGCAGGCACGAGTCCCCAAGCCACATCGCCACCACAGACAATGTGAAGTCATTCTTGCGTCGTTCTAAGCCGTTCGGCCGGGGACATTCCCGCTCAGAAACTCCAACCGCCGGAAGCCTGCGCCAATTCCGGTTCCGGGGACATGGCATGCATCCAGGCAGTTTCGGGGGCCACCGTTCGCGTGTTGACACTCTTGACCGCGGCCCACCCCTCCGTGAGAGTGGCCAGCAGACCCGCGACTTCGGCCAGGGGCGCGTCGCTTTGCTGGAAGTTGGCGTCCACCAACCGGCGATGCATATAGCCATATAACTGGGCCAGCCGCACACTCATCTCGCCGCCGCGTTCGTAATCGAGCGAGGTGGTCAGTTCCAACAGAATCTCGCACGCCTTGGAAATGGATCGCGCACGGGGAAGGATTCGTCCTTCGGCCAAGTGGCGCCGCGCCTCTCCCACCGCGGTGATCGCGGCATGGTAGAGCAAATCCACCAGTTCCACCGGGTCGGCCGAAAGGACCCGCTCTTCCAAATAAGTGTCATGCGCGTTTCGCCACATTAAATCTCTCCTACCAGACTCATCGGCAGCTTTTTTTCAGCTTTGAACACTGGCTAACTCTTTTGTTTGAGGTCTTCCGCCAGACGCAAAACATATTCCGGCGGGATTTGCGAAATGACATCTTTGGTGGCGCGGTTGACCACCTTGACTACCATTCGCTTAGTCCCCGGGTCTCTCTGGAACTCCAGGTCATTGTCCTCGCCGAACATCTCCGACTTATTTAGTGCCTTAACCGCCTGAACCACCTGGCGGTTTTGCGTGGCGTTATCCGCGGGAATCGGCGTTGCCGTCGCAGGCAACGCCTGCGTGATCCGGCTCAGTCCGTTGACATCCATACCAAGCTCCTCGGGAAAGTGCGTCCCGGCCGGCTTTCCTGGAGCCCGGCACGGTCCCTTTCCGTACTTCTCTTATCGGTTGTCCGTACGGAACCGTGAGGAGAGAGTTTCAGCGACGGTAAGCCACGCGTTATTCCGTGCCCCTCCGTCCTGCGCTACTGGCTAATTAAGTCTTCAATTCCGCCACAATATCCGCCGCGATTTCCCGCGCCCGGTCCAGTTCCCCGGGACTCAGGCTGATCGCCCCCACGCGTGCATGCCCGCCGCCGCCGTACCGTTCGCAGATGCTCGCCAGATTATGCCTGGGCACTTCCGGGGTCCACGGATTGGAGCCCACGGAGATCTTCGTGCGGAAACTCGACGGACTCACCGACACGGTGTAGACGGCCTCCGGAAACAGATAGTACGGGATGAACTTGTTGTAGCCTTCCACGTCGTAGCCGGCCAGGTCGAAGAACACCACGCCATCCTGCTGTGTGGCCCGGCCTTTGATGATGTTCTTGATCTCCAGGTGACGCTGGTACAGAGGCTGGTACAGGGCCACGATCTCCGGTTCCGCGATGATCTCCGAAAGCTGGCGCCGCTGCATCCAACCGATTACCTTCTGCACGATGTCGGAGCCCTTGGCCGCCTCGATCACCAGAGTCAGTTTCATCGCCGGAGCGCCCAGTTCGACGGCCGTGCGGGCGTCGGGGTATTGCGCGCCGTCGATGATCAGCGACCACTTCACCAGGTCGTCCAGGTCCGGCGCGCGGAAGCCCCACCGCTCGGACGCCACCGTGTTGATGAACGACGTGCAGGATTTGTAAGCCGCGTCGTAGAGTTTCCGGCCGCTGGTGTCGCGGCGGAAGTGCTCCGCATCCGCGGCATTCAAAAAGGCGCTTTGATGATGGTCGAACCACCACGTCAGCCGCGGATCGCTCGAATACTTGAAATCCACAATAGCGTTCTCATCCCCGTCGAACAGGCCGGGATCGAACAACTGGGACGCCTTGTGCGCCATCCCCGTATAGCGGAACTCCGCATCCGGGTGAACTGCCCCCGCGATAAAGCGGCTGAAGTAGGCAGCCGAGGCTGCCCCATCAAAACAGTGGTCGTGGTACAACACGCGTTCCAGCATGGAA
>PLRZ01000120.1:2452-8835 GCA_003164075.1 Bryobacterales bacterium
CCGCAGCAAAGACCCGAACACGCAGATCGGCTGCGTAGTCGTGGGACCGAACCACGAAATTCGCTCCACCGGCTACAACTCGTTTCCGCGCGGCATCCGCGACGATGTTCCCGAGCGCCTGGTGCGTCCCGCGAAATATCTGTGGATCGAACATGCCGAACGCAACGCCATCTGCAACGCCGCCCGCGCCGGCACCGCTACCGAAGGCTGCACCATCTATGTCGAGATCATGCCCTGTATGGACTGCGCCCGCGCCATTGTGCAGGCTGGAATCGTTCAGGTGGTGGTCTCGGCCGAACGCATGGCGCAGTATTCCAGCCAATACTACAACGAACATTTCGGCATGGTGGAAGTGCTCTTCGGCGAGGCGCGGGTTACTGTCCGGCGGGTTTAGCCGTGTCCGGGCTATGCGTCGCCTGGGAATCGGGCTGCCCGGTCCCGATTTCCGGGGTTTCCGCGCTCTCTTCCGCCTCGTCCTTTTCCGCTCGAATATACACGTAGAACCGGTTGTGGCAGCCACGGCAACGGAACGGCGTCCGGCGAAACTTTAGCATGACGGAGTCGAGAAAACCTTGATTTCGAGAAGGACGCACGTCCCGTCCGAAACACCTCGGACACCGCATCACGCGATCAGACTCGTTCGACACACTCGATGCCTCTTAAGAGCGTTCTCCTGATTCTACGCCGAGCTTAGCACAATTGCCTTACTTCTTAGAGCGCCGCCGAATAAGATATCCTTTCGAAGCGCTGAGCCGGTACGGAAGTACTGGTCCTGTCACCGGGAGCTTGTAGGACTGGCCAATTCCGCCGGCTCGCCGAAGCGCTGCCCGGCGAGTGCCGGGTCGATTCCGCGCAGCAGTCCGGTGAGCACCCCGCCCGCGCCCACTTCCACACAACGAGTCACGCCCTGGCCCGCCAGATAGCGCACCGATTCCGCCCAGCGGACCGGGTTCGGGACCTGCTGGTACAGGCCTTCGCGCGCTTCGGCGCCGGTGCGGATCTCGGCGGCCTGCCAGTTGTTCACCAGCGGGCAAGTCAGGTCGCGGAATTCGGTGGCGTCCAGGTCGGCTCGCAGGCGCTCCTGTGCCGGCTTCATGAGGGAGCAATGGAACGGCGCGCTCACCGGCAGCAGCACGCCGCGCCGGGCGCCCGCCGCCTTGGCCAGTTCGATGGCGCGGTTCACGGCGCCGGCGTTTCCGGCAATCACCACCTGCTCGGGCGTATTCAGGTTGGCGGCGCTCACAATCTCGCCCTGCGCGGCCTGCTCCAGCACCGCATCCAGCTTGCCCTCGGGCAGTTTGAGAATCGCCGCCATGGCGCCGATTCCCGCCGGCACGGCCTCCTGCATATAGCGGCCGCGATTGCGCACCAGCCTTACGGCATCGGCGAATTCCAGGCTTCCGGCGGCCACCAGGGCGGAATATTCGCCCAGGCTGTGCCCGGCCACGAAATCGGGCGTCCAGCCGTTTTCCCGGAGTACGGCGAATGCCGCCGTCGACACGGTGAGCAGCGCCGGTTGGGTGTTCTCGGTGAGCTTGAGCCGGTCGTCGGGTCCGTCGAAACAGAGCCGGGATATCGGGAAGCCCAGGGCCTCGTCAGCCTCTTCGAATACGCGGCGCGCGACGGCGTAGCTATCCGCCAGGGCCTTGCCCATACCGGCGAACTGGGAGCCCTGACCAGGGAAAAGGAATGCAGTTTTCGGTGTCAAACCGGATTATACTTCGTTACACCGGGAGAACTCACCCCCATGTTCCGATTCCTGCCGCTCGTCCTGAAGAATTCATGGCGCAATCGCCAGCGGACCTTCCTGACGATTGCGAGCATCACGGTCTCCCTGTGCCTGCTCGGGGTGAGATCTCACTTACTCAGCCGAGTTGACCTAAGGGTTAGAGGGACTTACAAAACCCGGCAACACATGAAGCCGCTTACCGAGCCGCGACCGTAAGGGAGCGTGAGCCTTGCCTGTGCGAAATATGAGACTGTATTTGTGAAACCGTGTACTTAGTTTAGGAACCACGCAAGGTGGCTATTTACTTCACTCAGGTCGGGCACGTCCAAACACTGCATATTGGGCAAAACGCTTCCCCCACGTACAAGATCTTGTGGCAACCTGAGTCAAGTGAATTCCCATTCCACGCAAAACTAACTTCGCATTGTTTGCGGTGGCAATGTGGCGCAGGCACTCTTGCCTGCCGGGTCGAGACTCTTCTCGACCCTCTTCGAGCGCGGCAGTACGCGTCCCGGAGCGCCGCGAGGAGTCTCAGAACTCCTGTTGTCGTGGAATTTGCAGGGAGCCCGCGGGTGGGGCAGGCGGTGCTCGCCTTCGCTCGATCCTATTCGAGCAGCGGGCCTAATTCAGCGCCCCACCTGCGAAGCTCTCGCCATCGAAAGAAATGGCNNAAATTGCGGGGCAACATCGGGAGTTCCGAGTCTCGGCGCGCCAGACAAAAGTGTCTGCGCCACGACGCTTGCCGCGTTTTCCGATTCCTTAGTCGGGCGGACGCCCTCCGAGCTGCATCTGGTAGTCGTCTGACACCGCTCGACGGATTGGCCGGCGTGCCCTGCTGCCTGAGCGCTCCTACCAGCCGGCCCACTTCGCCCAAAACTTTTCGGCCTTCTTACGCGTCGCGGGACGCGGATTATCGAGCTGCGACTCCACAAACGCCAGCACCGGCATCTTATTCTGAATGTGTTCGAAAAAGCGGTCCAGCGCCTGAATAGCATGGCCTGCGGCGACGTTGCGGCACTCGGGGGTCGCATAGCGGGCGCGGTTCACCTTGATTATTTCCGTGGCAATGCGGTCCGCCAGATGCGGCTTAGCCAGGGCGATATCGCCGGCGCCCTGAATCGTGTTGGCGGCGGCAATCAATTCGTGGCCAGTGATCGGCGCGAGATAGCGTTCGAGCAACTTCTCGATCCGGCCCTCGCTATCGGCGCGCGCGAGGTGGCCCAGGATGCGGCTGGAATTCCAGCGCAGGACGCGGGTTTCACCCTCCATCAGGTTGGTGAAGAAATCGAAGCGGGGATACAGCAGGTCCGGATCCTGCTCGCTCAGGCGAATGAGCTGTTTAGCGGATCCGTACTTAGTGCGGGCTTGAGGCGACGCTAAGCCATCGCAGAGCGCGTTGACCTGCTCGGCTGAAGAGCACGGCATCGACCCCAGCATAGTCCTCCCGCGCGCCCTTGTCGACGGGTATTCGTCTGTTTTTCCTTTGCCGGCGGCACATGATTGCACGCGGTGCCACCGGCTGCGGCGAAGCCGCTGGCGATTGGCCTTTGGCTCCCCTTGACGGGAAGACAAGCGGTCGGGGAAGCAGTTCAGCGCACCGGCAGCAGTCAGCGGCCCCACCCGCGGAAGGCGTGCTCTCTGGAAACTGCTCGTAAGTTATTGATTCTTGGTCAGATCCGGGATGATGCCGCGCGCGCGGCGGAACTGTTCGACGTGGCGCAATCGCGCGAGCTGCTGGCGGCGTCGAGCGCTTCCAGTCGGACACGGGCGGACTTCTCGATCGCCATCCAGCGCCTGGTACGATTCTTGCTTGCGACTCCGCCAGCACCCGCTGAAGATCCACGGTACGGTTTGGGAGTGATGCGGCCAAGTGCCTGGGTGACGTCGGGATACCCTTTCCACAACGGGTTTAGAGCAATCCGGTGAGCGACTGGGTGGTGGTCGATCGCATCAGTGCAACCCCCGAGAGGATTCCGTGTAGGGTGGCGCCCTTCAAACGATTGTGGCGCGGAAACCGTTAGCAGCCGCGAAGAAATATCCTGTGCACTCACCACAGATGACGCTGTGTTCAGCGGAGCCGTGCAGCCTATCGAACAGCTATATCTCACGAGAACTGAATCGACACTTAGCCCGGCCCCCGGCGATTGTGGCCGTTAGCCACATCGGAAACTGACCCCCGGCGATCTGCCGGGCCACTTGGCCGCATAACGCCCGTTGCTGACAGTGCAGTTCAGCAGTTAGATCCGCCCTGACGCCGTAGCGTTTACCGGCGGCCTCCACCGTATTGCCGCCGGCTCTTCCATAGCTCCTATTCGATTCGAGTTCCAAACGGAGCCATACCCTTGGTCAGCACAGTCTTCGGAAACTCGCCGCAACCGCAGATCGTGAAAGAGCCGAAATCTTTGTGCCAATCGCCCTCAGGGGCCCATGGGGCGGCATTCACCCACTCCTGCAAACGGCGAAGATCCTGGATCGATATCTGGCGCTCCTCTACACGCGCAAGGATGTGCTCCCAGACCGGCCGCGGTAGACTAGAGAAGCGAATCTTCGGCAATGGCGTCCTTCCCGAAGACTGCCCGGATCAGGTCTTTCCCCGCTTCGTTCTTGCGTTCGGGGTCGGGCTCCGATATGAACCGCCGATAAGTTGCGCTGAGATTAGCGCGTGCCGCCGCTTCCGCCTCCACTCCTCGCTGCGCAAGCACGACCAGGGCCCGGCTCATCGTAAGGTGCTTCTTCCGCGCTACGCGCTCGACCTCAACTGCCAACTGTGCCGGAATGGTGACGCTCTGACGGACCGAGGATGCGGTTCGAGTTCGTTGGCTGGATGCCCTCTTCATACCCTTATGCTACCAAGCGCACCAGCCTGGTGCGCCCCGCGCTGGACCTCCGGTCGTGTCGTCGCCCAACGGATTGGATGGGCTCGCGGAAGCCCCGTGTGTTAATTAACCCCCGGGAATAAGATCTCCCAGCCTGTGCATAATCCTGTCAAAACGTTCCATGCAATCCGCGAGAAAGAGTGGCAAGAGGTGAAAAAGCGGGAACTGTACGAGGAAGGCGCGCCGCACGCCGGCATGCTGAATGCGGCGACAAGGAAACTGCCGCTAACGACCGTCAAAATGTACCGGGGCCGCCGCATGAGTCCGGCGGCATTTGCTAATGAGCATAAGAAAGGCAAGGCGCTCGGGTCAAGTGCACGCAAGTCCCCCCCAAGTCCCCATGGAAAAGAAAGACTTTACCAAACAGAAGAAATGAGCCGTTGCTGGCCCCTCAAAGGGCCCTCTCGCCCTTCGCGTTCCCAAAAATCTCCCGCCTCTATTTCCTTTCCCCTCAATCCATCCCCCGCCGCGCCCCAGCCTGCCGCCAACCCCCATGCTAAAGCTGAGGGCGAGGAACTCAACATGCCGAAAATCGTCTCTCCTAACCGCGTTGCCGCCAACCGCGCCAACGCCCAGCGCTCCACCGGACCGCGCACCCCCGAAGGTAAATCCCGCTCTTCCCGGAACGCTCGCAAGCACATCTTCACCCCCGAAAACTACGCCGTCGTCCGGCTCGAAGAAATCCCCGCCGTCGCCAACCTCCGGGCCGACCTCGTCGCTTGCTTCCGTCCCGTCAACTCCCAGGAACTCTTCGCCGTCGAACGCATCGCCCTCGCCCAGCAGTCCCTGCTCCGCTGCGCCGCCCTCGAAAACGGACTCTTCACCGCCTGCCTCAATGAAACCATGAACCCCGAAGGCTTTCCCAGGGAACTCCTGTCCGAAATCCTCACTCACTCGCTCGAAGTCACCCGCGCCCAGAATCGCAATTACTGCCTCGCCGAGGGCTTCACCCGTCTTACTCGCACTTCCCCCACCTGGGGCATTTTCCTCCGCTACCAGGCCCAATCCGAGCGTCTCTACCGCCGCGCCGTCGAAGATTTCGACCGCCTCAAAGCGCTCCGCCCCGAGCTCCCCAACCAGCCTCAAAACGAACCCACAAACGAACCCATCGCCAGTCCGCAACCCCAGGAAACCAAAGCCCCACCCACTCCCGAAACAAAAACTCCGGAACCCCCGTCCGCACCCCGCCCCGCCGTCTAACACGGCATCTAACGCAAGATTCTATGAAGTAATTCCGCCCCTCGTCTCCACACTCGTTGCAGCTTGCCACAGTGTCTGGCCGAAGGTGCGCCCTGGCAATGACCTATCCCGCGGACTTCTCGCGATGCGGAGACAGGGCGCGGACAACCAGCCCGAGTCCGCCCACCAGCAGCACCAGCATGACGATGGTATTGAAAAGACTCGTCGGCTGAAAGTAGATGTGCAGATTGGCGATCACGCCCGCCACGATGAACAGCGCCCCGCCGGCGGTCAGCAGCCAGCCGATTACGCTTCGCCCGTTCCAGAACAGAAGCCCGATGCCGAACAGCATGGGCAGCAGCGTAATCCCAAAGGCGTTTTCGCCGCGGAACATCCAGTACGAGCCGACCACCGTCACCTGATTGCACAGCAGGTAGCCGCCCACGCAGGCCATCGCGAAGCCCATCAGGAAATGTCCGAGCCCGCCGGGAGTTCCGCCGACATCGCTCACACGACGCTCTTCCATGACTCAGAGGATATCAAACGCGAGCCTGCACCGCGCCCTGATATCATATGTTTCCAAACAGGAGAAAACTCGC
>PLRZ01000297.1 GCA_003164075.1 Bryobacterales bacterium
GGCCGGTGAGCGCGATGGTGCGGCACCCCAGGGAATTGGCGTATTCGATGGCGCGCAACACATTGGGCGAGTTTCCGGAGCCGCTGATGCCCATGAACAGATCGCCGGGCTCGGCGAAATTGTGCAGTTGCTCGACGAATACCGCCTCGTAGCCTACATCGTTGGCGTAAGCCGTCAGGGTGGCCACGGAATCGGTGAGAGCCAGAATGCGGAAGCGCGCGGGGCGGCCGTAGCTGGCGCCTTTCAACATATCGCAGGCAAAGTGGGACGCCGTGGAGGCGCTGCCCCCATTGCCGCAAACGAAGATGCGGCGTCCCGCGTCGCGCGCCTCGCGGAACCACTCAATCGCCCGAGCGACCTTCTCCAGGTCGATGCGCTCGATGGCTTCCAGCGTGTTCTTCTTATATTCGGCGGGAAAGTTCACAGATCCTTCACCAGTGCCAGCGCTCCGTAGAGCACGCTGGCATCCCCCAGGGCCGATGGCACAATGTCAATGCGCGCCGCCGACCAGCTTGTGACGCGCCTTCGCAGTTCGGCGCGCAGCGGGTCGAACAGCGCAGTGCCCGCCTTGCCGATCCCGCCGCCGATCACGATGCGCGCGGGATTCAATAACATGATACAAGCCTTCAGACCCAGGGCGAGATCCACCACGTAGCGGCGCACAAAATCCGGGTCCTGCATCAATTCCTTCGCCGTCTTGCCGTAATCGCGTTCCAGCCAGAGTCCGCAGCACATGCGCTCATAGCAGCCGAAAGCGCCGCAGAGGCACTCGGGACCGTCGGGGCGGATGGTCAGATGACCGATCTCGCCGCCGTAGGAATCGGCGCCGCGCCAGATCTTGCCGTCGCCATAGATGCCGCCTCCGATGCCGGTGGAGAGGGTCATGTAGAAGAGCGGGGAATAGCCGCGGCCAGCGCCGTAGAGGGCCTCGCCGAGCGCGCCGGCATTGGCGTCGTTGTCCATGATGACGGGAATCCCCAGCAGATCGCGCAGGTGCGCCGTCAGGTGAAAATCGCGCCAGCCGCCCACGTGCGTGGAAAGCGCCACGCGCTGCTCGGCGAAATTCACCGGACCGCCGAAGCCCACGCCGCAGCGCTCGAAGCGGAAGTCGCGCCGCCACTCCGCAACAATTTCGGCAATCTGCGCCAGCATCCAGTCGCGGCCGCCTTCCTTATTGGTGGGACGGGACTCCGAGCGTACCATGCGGTCGCCGTCGAAAGCCGCGAGGGAGAATTTCGTGCCGCCGATATCTATAGCCAGGACTTGCATACGGAGGCGACCTCTTCGGGAGAAGCGGTGCCCGTTCCTTTCTTCATGATGGTAATGGAGGCCGCCAGGTTTCCGAAAGAAGCGGCTTGTGTGGGGGTGGCTCCGGCAGCCAGAGCCAGGGCCGCGGCGGCCGAGAAACTGTCGCCGGCTCCGCAAATATCCACCGGGTGAGCCACGTGCCTGGTGCGGACCCACGTTTCGCCGCTCTCGTCCACCACCAGCACGCCCTCGCCGCCGTGCGTCACCATGAGGAGANNCGGCAGGCGGCTTCGCCTTCCTGCTGGTTGGGTTTGGCGATCATTCTGCGGAAGTGCGGGATGCGCGCGCGGGAATCGGCGAAGAAGATCTTATCGGGGTAGCGGGGCGCCAACTCGCCGAGCAGGTCGCGGACTGCCGGCGTCACCACGCCGCCCCGGCTGGTTTCGGCCTGGTCCGAGACAAGGATGGCGTCGAACGAATCCACCGCACGCCGGAGGCGGTCCAGGATCTGGCGTTCCACCTCGGCTTCGAGCGGAGCGGTATTGATGAAATCCAGCCGCGGCTGGTCTTCCACGCCGGTCTCCCGGTTGATGACCTTGGTGTAGGTAAACGTCTGCATGGAGTGCCCGCGGACACACAGGTCGGAGGCAATGCCGCGCGCGGCGAGGGCCCGGGAAAGTTCCAGACCGAAGCCATCGTTGCCCATGGCTCCCAGCACGGCGACGCGGCCGCAGCCCAGGGCGGAAAGATTGTTGGCTACCGTGCCCCCGGCTCCCGCGGTTACTTCGGTCCGCACCACGCCGATGCGCGGGATGCCGGTTTCGCGGGAAGGCTCGCTGGTGGCCGGGTCGTAGGTGCACCAGCGGTCCAGGCAGATGTCGCCCACTACCAGGGCCGATAGCCGGGGAATCGCCGCCAGAATTTCTGTCGCAGTCATGCCGGTTTCAAGATAGCGCGCCGCAGCGCCGGGAAGGTGGCTCGATGATCGCCGCAAAAATAGAAACTCTCCCCGCCATCGGCCACGGTGCGCACCAGGATGGTTTTGTAAGGCCGGAAGTAGTAGGCCGGATCGGTCTTGGCGCGTTCCTCGTGGAAATCGCCGGAGATGGGCGCCAGGTCGAACACGGCGGTGGCGAAATGGCGAATGTGCCGGTTCTCCTGGTGGGCCACATTACGCGCCATCGCCAGGGCCTTGAGATACACTTCCGGGGCCATCACCGCGGATCCGAAGGAGAGCAGGATGCCACCCTCCAGCCGCTCCACGGTACGGGCAAAGATGAGGAAATCGCGAAAGCTGGTCTCGCCCAGGGACGCGCCGTCGCAGTTGGGGTGCTCATGGATGATGTCGTAGCCCACGCCGGCATGCACCGTGACCGGCACATTGAGGCGCCACGCGGCCGCCAGCACGCTCAGGCCAGAATGCGGGAAGTCGCCGAGCGCGATCCGCCGCCCGATGTTTTCCCCCATCCCCAGTTGCTCCGCGGCGGCCTGCCGGATCCAGTCGTTGAGCTCACCGGTCTCGCGCCACAACCCGAACTCGCCGCTCCGGATGTAGCGCGCCACGCTTTCGGTGGTGGCGCCGATGCGCGCCAGTTCGTAATCGTGGATGGCTCCCGCGCCGTTGATGGCGATGTGGTCCAGCAGGCCGCGCTCCAGCAGGTCGATAATCTGGCGATTGACGCCGGCGCGCAGCACGTGCGCACCCATCATGAGGATGCGCGCGGCGCCCGCCCGTTGCGCGGCCAGGATGCGCGCGGCAACGTCCTGCAATTGCGGATGCGCGTATTCGAGCGGGGCATCTTCCAGGGCCAGCCAGTGGTCCAGGTGAAGATCGTGCACGCGTTCGGCCAGAGGGCGGAGGCGCAGGCGGGAGCGGTCGAAGAGCGGATATTTGCTAGCCATTGGCGAACAGGGTTTGCATCAGTTCCTCGCGGCAGAGGAAATTGGGGACGATGAAATCGGCGCCCACGCCGGCCAGGCGCCGCCGCTTCCATTCGTCCACCACCTGGCACTCCGGCTCCGCGGTGGCCACGCCCACGGCCACGCCACCCACTTCCTTGACGTTCTCGATTTCCACGTAACCGTCGCCGAAGCCGAGGAACTCATCGCCGCGCACGCCGGCCGTCGAGAGCAGCCGCTGAATGAGCAGCTTCTTGGAGAAACTCCGATAATCGTCGAGCGCACCGTAGACGCCGCCGTCGAAGCAGGGCGCGATATCCAGCAGGCGGGCCTCTTCGCGCATGTATTCCTGGTCCGTCCCACTGGCCAGATACATCGCCAGCCCGCGCTCCCGCAGGGCCAGCACGAGTTCCCGCGCGCCGGGGACCAGATATTTCTCGGGCGGAACTTTGCCTTGGCGAAGTTCTTCCAGGCGGTAGCGGATGCGATCGTGCAGGCGATCGAGATACATCTTCTTGTACGCCAGCGGCTCCAGGGGCCGGCCGCCGCGCTGCCGGATCTGGCTGGCCAGTTCGATCATCTGGTAGATGGTCTGTTTGCCGGTCAGACGCCAGACGAAATCCTCCACCACGCGGCCCAGTTCCTCTTCGGATTCCCCGGTGTTGAGATCCAGCAGGATTTCCACCATCATGGGGACCATCACGTCGCTCCAGCCGGAGCGGATGAGAGAGATGGTGCCGTCGAAGTCGAAGATACAGACGCGGGCTTTTCTGGCGGAAACTCCCGCGCGAAGCTGCTCGACCATCGGCTGTTATTGTCCCATACACGG
>PLRZ01000430.1:0-491 GCA_003164075.1 Bryobacterales bacterium
GCTGGAGCGCGCCCCATGAAGTCCTTCATCACTCTCCTGCGCGACAATCGCAACTACCGCTACACCTGGATGGGGCAAGTGGTCAGCGAAATCGGCGACCACTTCAACAACATCGCCGTCTTCAGCCTGGCGGTCCAAACCACGCACTCCGGACTCGTAGTGAGCGGCGTTCTACTGGCGCGCGCCATCCCCGCGGTGCTCGCCGGACCGCTCGCCGGCGTCACCCTCGACCGCCTCAATCGCAAGCAGGTCATGATCGCCAGCGACCTGATCCGCGCCGTCGTGGCGCTGGCCTTCATCCTCACGGTGAAGGGCCACTCCCCCGCCCTGCTCTATCTTCTGAGTGCGCTGCTGATGCTGGCCTCGCCCTTTTTCACCAGCGGCCGTTCGTCCATTCTGCCCTCCATCGCCACCAGCGAGGAACTGCACACCGCCAACTCGCTGACCCAGACCACGCAATGGACCACGCTCGCCGTGGGCGCCTTCCTGGG
>PLRZ01000430.1:616-4631 GCA_003164075.1 Bryobacterales bacterium
TCGGTCTGGTGTGCGGCGGCGGCCTGGCGTACGCCTTCAGCCGCCGGCTTCACTTCGCCAACTATAAGCGCGCCATCGTGGTCTGCTATATCGTGCACGGCGGCGCGTACATTCTCTTCAGCCAGGTGCGCAGCTTCAATGCCGCGCTGATCTTCATCGCGCTTTCCCGCGCCGGCGTGGGCTTCAGTTCGGTGATGAATATGTCCCAGCTCTTGCGGCACGTTCCCGACCGGTTCCGCGGACGCGTCTTCGCCACCATGGAAACCACCACCTGGTCGGTGATGATGATCTCCATGTTACTCGCGGGCGTCGCTTCGCAATACTGGAACCCGCGCACCATCGGCACCATCGCCGGAGCGCTCAGTTCCACCACGGCGCTCTTCTGGGGTTGGGCGGACGTTGCCGGGCGATTGCCGGAGCCCCCGCGCGAAGGCGTAGAGCCGGAAGAGATCGAGATCCATGGTGAGCCCAACGTCTGATCAGTCGATCAACTCGTCTTCGTCGTCCGGCGTTTCCATAAAGGATAGCGCCTCGTCGGCGGCGGCGGCGATGTCTTCGTCCTCCGAGTCGGCCAGTTCTACCAGGATTTCCCGCGCCTCCTCGGGACGAATCTGGCCGATCGCTTCGATGGCGGCAATCTGCAAGTCCTTCTCGGTGCCCGCATTCTCTATCAGTGCGATGATGTGCGGCCAGGCGGCGTCCAGTTCCTTGTTGCCGGCCGCGACCACTGCCTGGAAGTGGATCTCGGGATCGGCGCTCCGCAGAGATGCCAGCGTCTCATCCTCGAAGCCGCCAACAAAGCGCATCGCGAATACCGCGGTCAACACCCATTCCTGGTCCCCGCTGGCATACGCCTCGCGAACCGCGTCCTCGTGCCAGGGCTGGGGGCCGCGCACCGAAGCCTCCAGGATTCGCCGCCGCACCTGCTTGGGAGTGCTGGCGTCCGTATAGAGCTTATGGAGCGATTCCACAATGTTATGGAACATGCCTTCGGTAATCGGCACCATCTCCGCGTCGTCGAAACTCCCCGTGTCTTCGTCGAGTTCCGTCCACGCCATTTCCAGCGCGGGGCCGAAGGAAATCGCCGCTTTGGCGCGCAATTCCTCGGGTTCGGCGGCGTTCTGCACCACCGCCAGCAGGGCATTCGCCATGGCATCGTCGATCACCACGGAGTCGCCGGCCAACTCCGCGGCGATCAGGCGGTCGGCGGGATCCGCCCGCCGGTCTTTCAGTGCCTTTCGAAACATCTTCCCGGCCTCCGGGGACCACTCCCATGGTGGTATGTCGAGAAACATCTTCAGATCCATTGGGCTCCTTCGCTGTGTAACTCTTCCACTCTATCGCGACTCCGAATCGTCAATTTACAGCCAGTCCAGGTCCGTATACTTCTCGCCCGTCAGATGCAGGAACAGCGGCTCCAGCGCGTCGAATTCCAATCCGTTGAATTGCAATTTCCCGTCGTTGGCCAGCACCGTCACGTCGCCCTGCCACACCAGTTTCCCGGGCTTGGTGATAATGGCCACGTCGTGGCACACCCGCTCCACCGTCTCCAGCACGTGCGTAGTCATGAAGACCGTGCGCCCCTGATCGGTGAAACGGCGCAGCCACTGCTTCATCAGCGCCACGCCCGCCGGGTCGATGCTCTCGAAGGGTTCGTCCAGGAACAGCACTTCCGGCGAATGAATCACCGCCGCGCCGAAAGCCACCCGCTTGCGCATGCCGGTGCTGTATTCGGCCAGCGTCTTCGAGGTGTCGGTGAGCTCCAGCGCGTCCAGCAGTTCCGTCACGCGTTTGCGCGTGGTCGCTTCGTCCAGCCCGAACATGCGCGCCACGAAGGCCAGGAATTCGTGGGCGTACAGTGGATCGAACAGCCCCAGCGTCTCCGGCATCACACCGATGCGCCGCTTGATGGCGGCGTTTTCAGCGTCGAACGTCTGGCCCAGAATCTCGACCTTCCCAGCCGATGGGTCCAGCAGGCCCGTCATGCAGCCGATGGTGGTGCTTTTCCCCGAGCCGTTCGGCCCCAGGAAGCCGAAAATACGACCCGGCCGCACCTCCAACGAGAGATTCTCCACCGCCGTCACGTTGCCGTACCGTTTCGCCAGATTGGTGATTCTGATTGCGTCCATCTCGCGTCAACCCTTCCCTTCCATCAGCGCCATCAGTTGTTCCCGCTTCGCCCGGAACAGCGTGGTCGTGAGGCGCAGCGAAACGACGTAAAACACAATCGCCGCCACCGCCAGCAGCGGGGTGGTCCACCAATAATTCCGGGCAAGCGTTGCGTTCTCCCCACGCAACAGCACCTGGGGCAGAAACAGCCACGTCATCATGCCGCCGAACACCGCGATGTTGCCGGCGAAGGAGAGATCGTTGCCGAAAGCCATCTTATAGTTCCCGCGCCGCGGACCGAGCAGCGACGTCCACAACGCCACGCCGTGAAACAGAAACAGGCTGAGCAGGCTGCAGCCCACCAGCATCGCCAGCAGGCGCGCACTCCGTGGCATGGGCGCGAACAGGCTCCACAGCACCACCGCCGGAAGAATCAGCGCGCCGCTCATGCTGACGAACATGTAGCTGCCGGCGCGAAAGGCCGCCGCCGGGTCGGTCGGCAGCAGCAGGAAGCGCCGGAATCCGCAGCCTACGTATCCGAACTGATTGACGGCGAACTGCCCCGTCCCTATGAAGCCGATGATTCCGAAAACCGCCAGAGCGACCGGAAAAGGACCGCCCGAGCGAGGCTGCCGCGAGAAAAAGTACAGCAGGAACGCCGCCAACGGCAAGGCCAGCGGATAGATGGTGCGGAAGCGGTTATTGCGCCAGTAGAAGCGCATCCAGTGAGCCACCAGCGGACCGGTCTTGGGACCNNGCGGCCAGCGTTCCACCGCCATCAGCAGGGCGGCGAGGGCCACCGTCCACAGCGCGATCGTGCCCAATGCCTGCAGGGCGTAGAGATCCATGTGAGTCATGGCCACGCCCGCGGCAGCCGGCGGCGTGGCTTGCCAGATCTGCTTCAAACCGGCGATGAGGGCGGGGTTCTTCTTGAGCAGCGGTTGGAGCATGGCCGGCACCATGCCGACGCAAATCACCGCCGCCAGCATAATCATGGCCCCGAACTTCTGGCTGGTGAGCCGCTGCACCAGCATGGCCAGCACGCGGGCGGCGATGTAGTTGCACACGAACAGCAGCAGCACCGCCAGCAAGCCATACCAAAAGCCGCCGGCGCCGAACAGGTAGAGCCCGAAAGCCAGCCCCAGNNCGGATAGCGGCGCAGTTCGGTCTCCGAGAAGATGGTGGCCATGCCGAATCCCAGGATCACGCTGGCCAGCAGGGCCTGCGCGAAAATGCCGGTGAGCAGAGCGCCCGCAAGCACCGTGCCCTTCCCGCTGCGGATGGCGGCCATGCCGGCGCCCACGCCTCCGGCGGCCAACAACGCCAGCACCATCACCAGCAAAAGATAGCCCGCGAAGAACAGCGCAATTTTGCCGTTGCGCGTGCGCGTATTGGCCCACAGCAGCTTATAGCGCAGCCGAATCAGGTTGCCGATAAGTTCGAAGTCCATCGGGGTCTCCCTACTTGCGCGGGCGAATGACCTCTTCGTTGAGATACGGACGGAGCGCCGGCGGAACTACCACGCTGCCGTCTTTTTGCTGGTAGTTCTCCACAATGGCCACCCAGGTCCGCCCGATGGCCAGGGCGCTGCCATTGAGCGTGTGCGCGAATTCCGTCTTGTTTCCGGTGCGCATGTGGATGCCCGCCCGCCGCGCCTGAAATGCCTCGTAATTCGAGCAGGAGGAGATTTCCTTATAGTCATTTTGACCCGGCAACCAGACTTCGATGTCGTAAGTTTTCGCCGACGAAGGACCCATATCGCCGGTACAAAGCGTGACCGTGCGGAAGGGCAGGCCCAGGCGGCGCAAAATGTCCTCGGCGTCGGCGGTGAGCTTGTCCAGCTCTTCGTAACTCTGCTCGGGACGCGCAAACTTCACCAGTTCCACCTTTTGAAACTGGTGCTGGC
>PLRZ01000428.1:0-2178 GCA_003164075.1 Bryobacterales bacterium
TACGCCGCGCCGCCCGGTTGAAGCACCGTGGCGCCGCCGAGCAAACGCACTTCCGCTCCGATCTCCGCCGTCCCCGCATGAAAGTGGACCGGCGCGCGGTGCTTCAAGGGTTTGGCCGAAGGCAGCAGTTGCAGGCGGCAATCCACCTGGGTCACGGCGCGGAAGGCGCCCGGTTCGGAGAGCACATCGCCGCGCGCCAGGTCCGCAGGCTCGATGTCCGCCAGGTTCACGGCGGTGCGCTGGCCGGCCACGGCGCGCTCGGCGGCCTCGCCATGCACCTCCACTCCGCGCACGCGCAGCAAGCGCTGGCGCGGATAGACCTCGACGGTCTGTTCCCTGGCGACCGACCCGGAAATCAGAGTGCCCGTCGCCACCGTTCCGAAGCCTTTCACCGAGAAGATCCGGTCTATCGGGAGGCGGAAATGGCCGGCCGCGCTCTTCTCCGGAGCGGCCTCCGCGGCGCGCGCCAATTCGCCGCGCAGTTCCTCCAGCCCCGCGCCGGTGACCGAACTGACCGGCACCATGGCCGCGCCTTCCAGAAACGAACCCTGCACCATTTCTTCCACTTCGAGCCGCACCAGGCCGGCGATTTCAGGGTCGACCAGGTCGGACTTGGTGAGCGCGATGACGCCGCGCCCGATGCCCAGCAGACGGCAGATATCGAAGTGCTCGCGGGTCTGCGGCTTGATGGATTCGTCGGCCGCGATCACGAACAGCACCAGGTCGATGCCGCCCACGCCGGCCAGCATATTTTTGACGAAGCGCTCGTGGCCGGGGACGTCGACGAAGCCCAGCCGCAGGTCCGGCGTAAGTTGCAGGTGGGCAAACCCGAGGTCGATGGTGATGCCGCGGCGCTTCTCTTCTTCCAGGCGGTCGGCGTCGATGCCGGTGAGCGCTTTGACCAGGGCGGTCTTGCCGTGGTCGATGTGGCCGGCGGTTCCCACGATGATATGCTTCATGTCGCTTGTTACAGTGTAGAAGTGCTGGTCGTCACACTGCTGGCCCTGGTGGCCGGCTCGCTGGTGTATTGCGTCCTTACTATTGTCGCCGCGATTCGCTATCGCGGCGTCCGCCCGCCGCGATTGGGCGCGTCTCCGCCCATCAGCATTCTCAAGCCGCTCGCCGGCGCGGAAGAAGGGCTGGAAGAGAATTTGCGGTCCTTTTTCGAGCAGTGCTATCCCACGTTTGAAATCCTTCTGGCGGTGCGCAGCGCGGCTGACCCTGCCATCGCGGTGGCGGAACGGCTGCTGGCGCAATATCCGGCCGTGCCTTCGCGGCTCATGGTGACCGGCGAGCCTCCCTACGCCAACGCCAAAGTATACAGCCTGGACCGCATGCTGGCCGCCGCGCGGTACGACTTGGTGGTAATGGCCGATAGCGACATCCGCGTGACTCCCGATATGCTCTCCACTCTGGCCAGCGAGTTCGCGGACCCGAAACTCGGCATCGCGACGTGCCCGTATCGCGTGGTGCCGGGCCGCAGTTTCTGGTCGACGCTGGAGTCCATCGGACTGAATACCGAATTCCTCGCGGGAGTGCTGGTGGCGCGCATGCTGGAGGGCATGAAATTCGCGCTAGGACCGACCATCGCCGCGCGGCGCGAGACGCTCGAACGGATCGGCGGATTCGACGCGGTGAAGGACTACCTGGCGGAGGATTTTGTCATGGGCAAACTGGCCGCGGAGCAGGGATACGGCGTGATTCTATCCTCCTATGTGATTGAGCACCGCATCGGTTCGCAACGGTTCGCCGCCAACCTGCGGCACCGGCTCCGCTGGAGCCGCAGCGCGCGCCGCTCGCGGCCCGCGGGCTATGTCGGCCAGATCTTCACTCATGCGCTGCCGCTCGGGCTTGTGTTGTGCGCCGTGAGCCCCGGATGGTGGCCGGTGCTGGCAGTGACGGTGGTATTTCGCGCCGCCGCTGCGTGGGCGACCGCCGGCCACGTGCTGCGCGATCCGCTGACGCGGAAACTGTGGTGGCTGGTGCCGCTGCAGGATGTCGCGAATCTGCTGGTGTGGTGTGCCGGTTTTTTCGGAAATACGATTCTCTGGCGCGGCCGCAAGTACTGGCTGCTGCGCGACGGAAGATTCGAGTTGGTGCGGTAGGAGGTGGGGCAGGCGGGGTGCTTAAACGGTTTCGGGAGGCACGTTTCTGAACGACCGCTCCCTCGCGGGGTGC
>PLRZ01000428.1:2248-9588 GCA_003164075.1 Bryobacterales bacterium
AAATTGCAGGGCGACATCAGGAGTTTTGTTCTTGCGGGCGTGAATCGTGGCGGGTAGCTCTTTCGAGCCAGTATCGGGTATGATGGCCCGGCCATCTATACTGGTGGGTTCGCGAGGAGGAAGAAAATGCGACGCTTCCCAGTGTTGGCAGTGCTTGGCAGTTTACTATGGCTTTCCGGCGACGGCCTGCTGAGGGCACAACAGCCGCCGCCCGTACCACCACCGGACCAGACGCTCACTCCGCAACAACTGGAAAACCTGGTGGCGCCCATCGCGCTCTATCCCGATCCGCTGCTTGGCCAGATCATGGTAGCGGCCACCTATCCGCTGGAAGTGGTGCAGGCGTACCAATGGTTGCAGCGGAATCCCGGCCTCACCGGTTCGGCGCTCACGGATGGCGCCCAGCAGCAGAATTGGGACCCCAGCGTGCAAGCCCTGGTGCTCTTTCCGGACGTCGTGAAGCGGCTCAATGACGATGTGACCTGGACTACAGACTTGGGCAACGCCTTTCTGGCCCAGCAGGCGGAAGTCATGGACGCCGTCCAGCGACTGCGCCAGCAGGCACAACAGGCGGGCAAACTGAACTCCACGCCGCAGGAAACCGTGACCACGGTTCCCGACCAGGCCGGCGCACCGGCCATCGAGATTGAACCGGCCGACCCGGCAGTGATGTACGTGCCGATGTACAACCCCGCGTGGATCTGGGGACCGCCGCTCTACTATCCGTATCCAGGCTGGTTTTGGCCTCCCCAGCCGGGAGCGGGCATCTACTTCGGCTTTGGACCCGGCATCGGTATCGGCGCCTATTTCGGCGGCGGCTGGGGCGGCTGGGGCGGTTGGGGTTGGCATCCCGGATGGGGCGCCCACACCGTGATTGTCAACAACACGTTCATTCACCGCTACAATTTCAATTCCGCGCACCTGGCGCAACTGCACGGAAATTCGGTGTGGCAGCACGATTCGTTCCATCGCCAGGGCGTACCCTATGCCCGGCCCGAGCTGGCCAACCGCTACCAGGGGCAGGTGCGCCAAAACCTGCAGCCGGCCGCGACTCAGCGGGCACGCAGCGGGGCGTCGCCATCCAACGAGCGCATGGGCACTCGAAGCGTCGCGCCGAATAACTCGCACGGCGGAGCTTTCGGCGGGATGGAGAGCGGGCAGGCCGCGAAGATTCACAGCGACCACGGTTATTCGAGTCTTGGTCCATCCCGTAGCGGCGGAGGCGGAGGGCACGCCGCACCGGCCGGGGGCAGAAGGAAATAGGAGGCAGCCATGAAAACGAACTGGCAAAACATGCTGCGGCCGGCGCTCTCCGCGGGAGCTCTCGTGGCGCTGACGCTGACTGTTCTTCCCGCGCAACCTCCGGCCGCGCAGCCGGCTTTCGCTACGCCCGAAGAGGCCATCCACGCGGTGGGCGACGCCGCCGGGCATAACGATACGGCCGCCTTGTCGAAGCTCTTCGGCCCGGGAGGCAAGGACCTTGTGGAGCCCGCCGATGACGCCGGCGCGCGCGAAAACCGCGCCAACTTCGCCAAAATGGTGCACGAAAAAATACAGATCGAGCGGGACCCGACCAATCTTAACCGCGTGACATTCTCCGTGGGCGCCGACGGGTGGCCGTTCCCCATTCCGCTGGTTCGCAACCAGGCGGGCCATTGGTCTTTCGACGCGGCGCAGGGCAAGATGGAGGTTCTGGCGCGGCGCGTCGGGCGCAACGAGCTGAACGCCATGGAAGTGTGCCGCGGCTACGTGGAAGCCCAGATGGCATATGCCAATGTGGACCGCAACACCGGCGGCATCCTGGAGTACGCCCAGAGAATCGTCAGCTCACCGGGCAAGCAGGACGGACTCTATTGGGAAGGCCAGCCGGGAAACCTGGTGCCCAAGTCTTTCGCGGACGCGGCCGAGGCGGTGGCGGAAGCCGGCAAGAAGCCGGAACCGTACCACGGATATTTCTACCGCATTCTGAAGGCGCAAGGGCCGGCCGCCGACGGAGGCGCGATGAGCTACGTGGTGAAGGGCGAGATGATCGGCGGATTTGCGCTGGTTGCCTGGCCGGCCGAATATGGCGTTACCGGCGTGAAAACCTTCATCGTGAACCACCGCGGCATCGTCTACGAGAAGGACCTGGGGCCCACGACAGCCACGCTGGCTCGCCAAATGACGCAGTTCAACCCCGGCATGGGTTGGCATCCGGTCGATAAGGAATGATTCGGATCCAGCCGCTCGGCTCTTAGGAATGAGAGTGATCTCTTCGAGTCCGGGCAAAGACATTAATGGCCACGGATAAACACGGATGAACACAGATAAAAGACAAAGAAAAATTTCTTATCCGTGTTCATCCGTGTTCATCCGTGGCTAAATTTGTTTGTGCGGAGCGGTGGCTCAGTCCGATTCCCCGGCAGTTCCGGAATGCCGCTGACATCGGGAGTTCGGAGTCTCGGCGCTGTAGACTGCGAGTCTGCGCCACGATGCTTTGCGTCGAAGTCATTCCGTGTGGGGGAGCGCTCCGCAAACGATCCGGCCTTATAGATTTGGCGTGATCTTATGCAGGGTCCGCGGCCGGTCCGGATCCAGCCCTTTCTGGACCGCCAGGTACGCCGCGAAGAGTTGCGCCGGGACGATATACGGGATGGGCGTCAACGCTTCCTTCAGCTTGCGCGGCAGACGAATCACCTTGGTGGCGCAAGCCTCCACTTGCCGGTTGCCGGAATCGGTGATGGCCACGATTTCCGCCTGCACCTGTTTCAGTTTTCCGAGCACTTCGCTCATCGACCCCCACGTTTCGCCCGGCGGCGCGAACGCGAATACCGGGAAGCCCTGCTCCACCAGCGCGATAGGGCCGTGCAGCAGATCGGCCGAGGAGAACCGCTCGGCCACTACGTAGCACGTCTCCATCAGCTTCAGCGAAAATTCGAAGGCGTTGGCGTAATTCAGCCCGCGCCCTATCACCACTGCCTGGCGCATGAAGCGGTACCGCTCGGAAAGCGCGCCGATCTCCGGTTCCAGGCGCAGAGCCGACGCCACCGCGGCGGGGAGCCGTTCGAGATCGGCGGGGCGCAGGCTGCCGCCCAGAACCGAAGCCAGCAGATAGAGCAACAGCAATTGGCCGGTATACGTCTTGGTGGCGGCGACGCTTTTTTCGGCCCCGGCGCGCACCAGAAAGACGTGCTCCGCCAGGTGGGCCAACGTGCTGTCACGCTCATTGGTGATTCCCAACGTCAGTGCGCCGCTCTTGCGGGCCCGTTCCAGCACCAGATTGGTATCGGTGGATTCGCCGGATTGCGAGAGCGCCACTACCAGCGTTTCGCGGTAATCGAGCTGAGCCCCATACAAAGTAGTTATCGACGGGGCCGCCAGGGAGACCGGAATGCCAGTGGCGATTTCGATCAGATAACGGCCGAATAAGGCGGCATTGTCCGACGTGCCACGCGCCACCAGCACAATCAGGCGCGGGCGCCGTTTTTCCAATACCCGGCGAAGCGCCGCCACGGCCGGCGCTGCTCCAGCCAGGGTGCGCTCCAGCGCTTGCGGCTGTTCACGGATTTCGGATAACATGCGAGACATTACTTCCACCATAGCAGGAGGCAAGTCCGGCATAAAAGCGCGCGGGGCGGAGCGGGTGCGGGTGGGGCAGCCGGTGCTCGCTTGCCCTCTATCCCGCTTGGGCAGCGGGCTTGGTTCAGCGAGGACGGGCGGGCAGGCGAGCACCGCCTGCCCCACCTCCGGGCTCATCCCCAATTCCACGAACATCAGGAGTTCGGAGTTTCGATTTTGGCTAAGAACCGCTTGCTGGCTCGCAAAACGGCTACAGCGGAGTGAGCGGCCGGGTCTCGGTACCGGTGCGGAACGAGCGCACCACGCTCTCGCCCGGCGGAAGCGTGAGCAGCACCGGACGAAGCAGCAGGATCACCTGATCGGAGTCGCTGTCGTGTTCGTGCGTGTTGGTGAGCGGCCCCAGAAAGGGAATGCGGTTCAGGCCGGCCAGTCCCGAGAGCGTGCGCGCCTCGTTGGTGGTCAGCAGTCCCGCGATGATGGCCCACTCGCCGAATTTGAGCCGGGTGATGTTCTTGATCGCACGGCTGGAAATCACCGGCAGGCCGTTCACCGACGCTCCCGTCAGAACCTGAAACTGCGCTTCCACGTCCAGTGACACGCTTTCGCTGTCGTGCACCAGCGGGGTGGTCGTCAATGTCAGACCGAGATCCTGAAATGTAAAGGAAGGCGCCGGGGTCACGCTGCCCACTCCGGTGGCCGATGACGAAGTCCCATATCCGCCCGTCATGATGGGATACTTCTGGCCGATGTGGAGGGTAGCTTTCTGTCCGCTATTCCCGCGAAGCTGCGCCGCCAGAAGTTGTTTCGACGAGGATTTCGACAACTGGGCCACCAGCGCGGGAGCTGCTATGCCGATGCCGATCAGCGTCTTTCCGCCGCCAAACGCCAGAAAACCGCTGAGCCCGGATTGCAGCGAAACCGTGTTGTTCAGAGCCGTGGTCAACGCGTTGAGCGAGAAGAGGGACGGGAGATTGAGCCCGTAGGTGATGGAATCGTTGCGGGTGACTTCGAGAAATCGCATCTCGATGCCGACTTGCGCCCGCGAGTGCATCAACTGTTCGAACAGCGCGCGCGCATACACCACTTTGGAAATGCGGTCGCGCATCACCAGGGTGTAAGTCGAAGGGTCGACGCCCACTTTCTCGATCGCCATGGCCTGCTGCACGGCGCGGACAATCTGATCGAAGTCCTGTTGCGAGAAGGTTTCCGGCAGGCGCACGGACATAGTGACGGTGGGCTCGATCTCGGTGCGCTTCTGCGCCGTGTCTTTGGCCACCAGGAAAATTTTGCTGGTGATGGGCACGATGAAAGAGCCGGTGGCCGCCTCCAGGCCGTGCAGAGCATCGCGATAGTCCACGCCCTTCATGCGGAAACGAAAGGGCGTGCCCGGTTGGTAGTCCGAGTCATAGATGCACTCCAACCCGAACACGTGGGCCACTTCCAGAAAGACCTTCTTGTAATCGCCCGTGAAATCCAGGTCGTGGATACCGTGCTCGGCGGCCAATTCCGTGGGCGGCAGCGGTTCGTTGGCGGCGGCCAGGTCCTCGGCGGTGGGCAGGTCGAAATGGATGGCGGCCGGTTCCCCCAGTTCCTTGTCCAGTTCGGCCACGGTGGGAATTCTGGGCTGCGGTTTGGCCTCCATGGCGGCGCGCGACTGCACCGCCTGGGTGCGCTCCCAGTACGTCTTATTACGAGGATCCTTGGCCGCCGCCTCGGCATACATGAGGTAGGCCTGGGCCATATGACCGGCCTTTTCGGCGTCGCGCCCCTGCTCGTAAAGTTCCCAGGCCGAAGGCTCCGGCGAGTCTTGCGCCAGAAGGCGCACCGCCAGCACCAGGCCGGCCAGGGACACATATCGCCGCATAATAATGTGACGGCGGGTCTGGCCGGGACGTGCAAACGATTTAGAATCTGAGGGAGGGATCGAATGCACGAGATACGCCGCCTGCTGGCGGAGAATCCGGCGGAACTGGTATGGCCAGTAGTCATTTTTGCGCTTACGGTGGCCCTGGGCTGGCTGGTCCGAGGATTGATTCTAAGGGCCTTGCGCGCTTGGATCGCCCGTACCCAAAGCCGCGCCGGATCGGTGCTCACCGGGGTGCTTGCCGGTCCGATGCTCATCTGGGTGGTAATCCTGGGGGCACACCTGGCCATTCAGTTGTCGGATTTGCCGGCGAAGTACGCCGACCGCGTGACGGAAACCCTGTATGTGCTCTGGATGGCGTCGGCCACCCTGATGTTGATGCGGTTGGCTGGCAACCTGGTCCGGCATTACGGCGATCAGGTGCCGGGGGCGTTGCCGGTCACCACCCTCAGCCAGAACCTGGTGCAGATCGGCGTTCTGATACTCGGCGTAGTAGTGGTGATGGACCATTACGGCCGCCAGATCACCCCCATTCTGACGGCCTTGGGCGTGGGCGGCCTAGCCGTGGCTCTGGCCTTGCAGGACACCCTCTCCAACTTGTTTGGCGGCTTCTATGTTGCCGTGGCGCGGCAGATCCGGCTGGGCGACTATGTGAAACTCAATACCGGCGAAGAGGGGTATGTCGGCGATATCGGTTGGCGTTGCACCACCATTCGCTCGCTGAATAGCAACCTGATCATCGTACCCAACGCCAAGCTGGCGCAGGCCATCGTCACCAATTATTACCTGCCGGAGAAGCGGCTGTGGGCATCGTTTCAAGTGAACGTGAGCTACCGCAGCGACCCCGACCAGGTTGAGAAAACGCTCCTGGAAGTCGCGATGGCGGGCACGGCGGATATTCCCGGTTTGCTGGCGGATCCGGCGCCTTCGGTGACATTCGATCCCGGATTCGGCGAATCGTCCCTCGGCTTCACGGTAAATTTCGCGGTGGCGGAATTCACGAATCAGTTTACCGTTCGCAACGAGTTGAAGAAGCGCATCTTTCGCAGGTTTCGACAGGACGGCATCGAGATTCCCTTCCCCACGCGAGCCATTCACCTGGAGGACACCACAAAAGGGGACTGACAAGCCTCCGGCGGTGGCGATGTGGCGCCGGCACTCCTGCCCACCGGGTCGAGACTCCGAACTCCTGAGCTCATCCGGCATTTGGGGGGCCGCCGGGGAATCAGGGTGAGCCACCGCCCCGCAGAAACAAATTCAGCCACCGATGAACACAGAGGAACACGGATAAGAAAAACCCTTCTGCTGTGTCTTTTTATCCGTGTTCATCTGTGTTTATCCGTGGCCAATAATGTCTTTGCCCGGACTCGAAGAGATCACTCTCATTCCAAAACCTCAGGAAGCGGTGGGAAGTCATTCCTGCGCGATGGCTCAACGGTTGGTGCTCGGAATGAAGCACGCTGCCGCACACTGAGACGCGACCGGCGTCGCCATGCGGGCGCGGCGCTGGCGGGCACCCTTGACAACGAAGTAGCCACCAACTAAAGATATACGTATCTGAATATATTTTTTTAAGCCGTTCCAAATTGGGAGTCATCATGGCCGCTCTATCAGCCCCGATCGCGCTGTCACCAGAGGAAATGGCATACGCGGACCGCACGATTATTGCCCACTCCGGCAAACCCGGAGCGCTGTTAGGAATCCTGGAAGCCATCCAGGAACATCATCCGCATAAATATCTTTCCTCCGAAATCCTCGAATACGTAGCCGAAAAGACCGATATCCCCCTGGCGCAAATATACGGCGTGGTCACTTTCTTCGCGCTGTTCAACCTGGAACCGCAGGGCAAACACAGCATCTGCATCTGCCGGGGCACGGCCTGCCATACGCGCGGATCGCGCGGCCTGTTGCAGCGCCT
>PLRZ01000726.1 GCA_003164075.1 Bryobacterales bacterium
GCGCGGCTCGCCGTGGATCCACCAATTATCACGGTACGTCTGGCGATTGTTCGCGTCGCGTTCCGGTTTGACATGATCGACCACGTGCTGATAGACGGCCGGAAATCGAGTGCGAACTTCTTCCGCCGTTAGCCCGAAGAGATCGATTACCATCACACCGCGAGGACGCGACGTAATATCGCGACCGTTTCGGTATTCCCGAATATGTTGTTCGAGCCCCGGTATCTTGCCCAAACCGAGCTCGCGAGCCTTCTCTGGAGTGACAATGAATCCTGCGCCGTGCAGTTTCACGCCCGGGCAACTGAGGCCTTCATTCGCTTCCAGTGGAACGGCGGAAGCTGTGTTCGGCCCAATCGTCAAGTCCGAATGAATCAGTCCAAAACGTTCCGCGAACTCGACCTTGGCGGCGCCCTCCCCTTCGCCATACTCCTCGGACTCTACCCGTAACAGGCGGCCCTCGCGGGTACCGGCTTGCGCTACCGTCATCGAGATGCGCACGGCGGCGCCATCGCCGGAATTGACCCAGGGGTGATCCGGAATCGCGAAAACCAGCGATGCCGGAGTCGATTTGTCGGTCAGATGCGGAACCAGAACGCGGCGCTGAAAGGTCTGGCGCAGACTGTTGGTGGTGATAAAGCCGAACCGGCGGGTCTTACCTGCCCGGACGCGCTCGGCGGCGCGATGCCACCAGTACATGACGTAGTCGGCAGTTTCCGGGACCTCGCTGTAGACAGACCGGAGCGTTTCCGTGTAGCCATCGCCGAGCTCGCCCCGCATGCGCCAGTTGCCCAGAAACGGGGGATTGCCAACGATGAAGTCTGCGCGCGGCCATTCGGCGCGCCGGGCGTTGACATAGTTCAGAACCGGACGGCGTGCGGAGTCGTCGGGAATCTCCTCTCCGGTGACCGGATGCCGCTTCTTGGTGATGCCGTCCCACGTGGTGAGCGCGTTACCGTGCTCGTCCACGGCCGGTTCGACCTTGTCATACGCGAGCAGCGCATCGCGATGCTCAATATTGTGAAAGCGCCTGATGACGGGCTCGGGCGGCAGCGAAGAGGCGCCCCACGTGCGGAAATACCACTGGAGGTAACCGATCCACAGCACCAGGTCGGTGATGGCGGCGGCGCGGGGATTGAGCTCGATTCCCATCAACTGGTGCGGATCGACTGTTAGGCCAGTCTCGTGTAAAGCCTGCTGGCTCTCCCCAAGGCTTTCCAGCGCGTCGTTGATCTCCGCTTCAAGCCGCTTGAGGTGTTCCAGGGTTACGTACAGGAAATTGCCGGAGCCGCACGCCGGGTCGAGTACTTCAAGGGAGCAGAGGCGCCGGCGGAAGTCGCTGAGGACCGCGATGGCATCGGCGGTCTTGCCGGAGCGCTCCAACGTCAGGGCGGCGGTCTGCACATCGGCCCAATCCTGGCGGAGCGGCTCGACGATTGTAGGGATGACGAGGCGCTCCACATAGGCGCGGGGCGTATAGTGGGCGCCAAGGGCGTGGCGCTCCCGCTCGTTGAGGGCACGTTCCAGCAGCGTGCCGAAGATCGCCGGCTCCACGTCTTTCCATTCCGCCGCAGCCGCCAGGAAGAGAATATCGAACTGCTTGCGGTTCAGCGGCAGGGCTTCCACGGACTCGAAGAGGCCGCCGTTGAAGCGAAGGACGTGCTCGCGGAGGATGGGGGAGAAGCCGCCGGCGTCCATGGTTCTCCAAAGGGATTCGACCATCGGCTTGAAGTTGGGCAGGTCTTCGCGAAGACTGGCCAGGAGGTTGGAGAAACTGTCCGGAGGAAGCAGGTGAATGTCCTCGGCGAAGAACGTGAAGATACAGCGCATCAGGAAAGGGGTGACGGCTTCGACGGGGTAATCCTGTTCCAGCGACCGGGCAAGGTTGGCGAGGTGCCATGCGACGTCGCAGGTCACCCGGGCAGAGATGCGGCTGGGGTCGAGGGAGAGCGGGTCGAGCCAGATCGCGCGCAGGCGGTCGCGGATCATCTGAATTTCGAGGTGCTGAAGCAAGATGCGGTGGGTAAGCGAATCCGGGAAGGGAACATAAGCTTTCCCGGTGCCGGAGAAGTCGGCGAAGAGCTCTATGGAGTAGCCGACATCGACGACGACGAGGAAGGGCGGCCAGCCGTCGGATGCGGGGAGCGCTTTGGCGTATTGCTCGGCCTGGTTACGGGCGCGGAGCATGGCTTGGTCCCAGCCCGCCGTTCCGCGTACGGCAGTTCCGCGGCGGTGCGGTACTTCGAAGAGCAGGGATGGCTCGAGAGCTTCGCTGCCCTGCTTGGCCTCCAAAACAAAACAGCCGCGTTTATAAAGGTCGATGAATCCCGTACTGGTGAGGCCTGTGGGGTGACGGAACGTAACGGGCCGCTCGAAGACGTATTGGTTCTGGCTGCTCTCGGCGACGGCAGGGTCGGGCCGCGGGACGTCCAGGTAGTCGCACAGCTCGGAGAGGAAGAGTGCATAGTTCGCCCGTTCCGCGGCGGCCGAGTTGTGCCACCGGTCGATGAATTTGTTAGCCGGCATCGGAATTCAGATGGTCTCTGCTCAATGAGAGTGTAACCGGGCACACAGGATTCCGGGAAAGGACCGCGCAATTCGCATCTGCCCCACCGCCGCAAGATCTTCCTACATATACGCCGGTATCTGAATCCCCAGCACGCCCGCCGTCCGCTCCAATTGCTTGCGGAAGAAATCCGTCATCCACAGCAGAAAGACCTTCTTCTCGCGATCTTCCTCGTGAATAATCGAGTACTTCTGATAGAAGTTACTAAATGCCTGCGCCAGTTGGAACGCGTACCTCGCCACGTGCGCCGGCTCTCCCGAAGTTACCGCATTCTCTACCGCCGCGTCCGCCTTCGATGCCGCCAGCAAAACCTGCCAGAAATCTTCGAACTGCAATTGCCGCGCCAACGCTTCGGCGTTCAACTCCGCGGCGAAATCCGGGACGCGCTCGCCACGCTCTTCCAGCTTGCGCAGAATATTGCGCGCGCGCACCGCGGAGTATTGCACGTACGGGCCGGTCTCGCCCTCAAAGCTGAGCGCCTCCTGCAAGTCGAACGCGATCACCGTATTGCGCGTGAACTTCAGTAAGAAATAACGCAGCGCGGCAATCGCGATCAGCGTCGCCACGGCGAGATTGTCCCCCAGGGTATTCTCGGCATGGCGGTCCACCACCTCTTGCAGGGCCTTCTCGACCAGGCCGTCCATCAGGTCGTCGGCCTTCACGCCGAGCCCCTTACGGCCCGAGACCTCCACATACGGCCGCTTGCGATCCTCTTCCGAGAGCGGAATCCCCAGGTCCGCGCAGCATCGCGGCGAGAGCGCCACCATCTCGTAATTGAAGTGTACCGACCGGTCGGCCTGCTCGTTGTACCCCAGCCCGCGCAGGCCGGCCACCACCACGTCCTGAAGATACGACTGGCGGGTGTCGATCACGTTGTACACGCGCGTGCCGTGTCCGAATTGCTGGCCCGATTCCGTTGGCTCATCCGTCGTGACCCACAGCACGCGGCCATCGGCATAGGTCTGCGCAGGTTTGTAGTAGAAGTCCTTACCCAGCAGTCCGAATTTCCAGAGCTGATACGCGATGTCCTTGCCGGTATAGACCACCGTACCGTCGGAACGCACAATCACCTTGCCGTCTTCCGAGAGGCCGGGCATCACCCAACAGCCGGCCTGCTTGCCTTCGGTCTCGAAATAGATGGCCTTGCGTTCTTTGAGAAGCTCGAAGGCCGCGGCCCAGAAATTGAGATGCAGAATCTCGCTCTCGCGTGGCAGCACGTCGTATTCCACGTCGAGGCGGAGCATGGTTTTCAGATGCGCCTGCACAATGGCGTCGGCCACCAGGTGCGCCAGTTCGGCCACCTCGCCTTCGCCGGCCTCGATGGCGTGCAGCGTGGCGGAGCGCCAGGCGAGGGCTTCGGGATGGTCCTTGTAGTAGCTCGAGGTACGGGCGTAGAGGTCCCAGCAGTAGTAGTCGAAACGCACGCCGGGGTCGGCCAGCATGGCGCGGACGTCCGCCGGCGTCAGATGTTCCAGATAGTGGAAGCCCACCACCACGTCGGNNACCTGCACGCCGGTATTGTCGATGTAGTTCTGCACTTCCACGCGATTGCCGCGCGCGCGCAACATGCGGACGAAAGTGTCGCCCAGCGTGGCGTTGCGCAGATGGCCGATGTGCGCCGCCTTGTTGGGATTGATATTGGTGTGCTCGACGATGATCTTCTCGCCTTCGCCCGCCGGACCGTCGGATTCTCCGCGGAGCAGCGCCGCCGCGTAAGCGCCGCGGTCGAGGCGAATGTTGATGTAGCCGTTGCCGGCCACTTCCATGGCTGCGACGCCGGGAACGGGGCCGATTTCGTCCACCAGTTCAGTGGCGATCTTGCGGGGCGCCTGGCGCAGTTGTTTAGCCAGTTGGAAGGCCGCGGGCACCGCCATCTCGCCGAAATCGCTCTGCCGCGGCTGCTCGACGGTCACCGCCAGATCGATGCCGTAGCGGATCTGAATATGCGCGTGGAAAGCGCTGGCCACTTGTTTTTCTATGGAATGGAACACGGGAACCCTGAGTATAACAAGCGCGTCCGGCGCGCCACCAGCGGCAACCCGGCTATAGCGAAGCCACTCGAGGCCATATTCGATACTGGTATTGGATATGGTATCTTGAGACGAGATGGAAGCAGCGCGCAAAATCACCGTCGAAGTGCCGCCGGCACTTCTCGAAAGGGCGCAACGCGCCAGTGGCAGTGGCATCACCCAGACCGTTCGCACCGGCCTGCAGTTGGTTGCCGCGTCGCAGGCCTATGCGCGGCTCCGCCAACTCCGGGGCAAAGTTCGTTTCACACGCACGTCAGCCGAGTTGAAGGCCGATCGATGATCGCGGTCGATACCAGCACCTGGATCGGGTTCTTCCAGGGAGATGGCGGCGAGGACACAGAACTGCTCGATCGGGCGCTTCAGGAGCGGCAAGTGCTGATGGCGCCCGTTGTGCTCACCGAAGTATTGAGCGACCCGAAACTGCCCGCTGATGTGTCACGGTCTCTTGCGGAGCTGCCGCTCATTGAGGTCGAACCGGGCTTTTGGCAGCGTGCCGGTGAGTTGCGCGCGAAAGTGCTGGCGAAACGCCGCAAGGCGCGTCTCGGCGACGCCCTCATCGCCCAAAGCTGTATCGATCGCGGGATTTCTCTGCTTACGCGGGACCGGGACTTTCGCGCCTTCGCCGATGCCGCCGGCCTCTCTCTTGTCATTGGGTCGGAAAGGGACTGAAGCGGGCTACGGGGCGAGCCCAACCATCCGGACTAAATCTCGTACTCCGGCGGCTTGCCGCGCCCGAATTCGATGTGATTCCAGATCCGCTCGTGGACGAAATACGCGCCGATCTTCAGCACCATGTCCAACGCGCCCGCTCCCAGCGACAGGCCGCCTTTGCCCGTCAGCAAAAAGAAAATCATCCCCGTGACGGCCGACCCCAACAAGCGGTAACTGACGGCTTTCGCGATGCTGCGGGCGTTGGATTCCATGCTGGAGTGCCTTTCAGAGCATTCTACCATATGCAGATAGACATTACGGTATTTGCGCCGTGCCGAAGTCTTCTTGCGTCAACCATTACAATGAAGTTATGCACTTCTCAGAGTCGATCTTCGCAACGCGCCTCCACATCGCTCGCGGCGACCTGGAGGGCTACCTCGCCGAAGCCCTCTCGCAGGGCGGCGATTATGCCGATCTTTACTTCGAATACCTGCTGACCAGCTCCATCGGCATCGACGAATCCATGGTCAAGAGCGCGGCGCAGGGTGTTTCGATGGGCGTTGGGGTTCGCGTCATCTCCGGGGAGCGCACCGGTTACGCTTACAGTGACGATCTTTCGCCCGAACGCGTCCGCAAGGCGGCGCGAGTGGCTGCCTGTATCGCCGCCGGGCCCAGCAAGGTGGCCAAGTTCGATCTGAGTGAAGCGTCGCGTCACAACCTCTACCCGGTGCTCCTGGCACCCACCGAGACCGCCTTTTCCGAGCGTGTGGAGCTGGTGAAGCGGGCAGACCGGGCGGCGCGCGCCTACGATCCGCGCATTTTCCAGGTGCAGGCAGTCTACGCCGATAATCTCCGCCACGTGATGGTGGCCACCAGCGAGGGCGTCCTCACGCTGGATCGCCAGCCGTTGGCGCGGCTCAGCGTTTCCGCCCTGGCCCGCCAGAACGGCGGCGCTCCGCAGCGCGGGCATGCCGGCGGCGGCGGGCGCGTGGAGCTCGATTTCTTCCTGAAGGACAAGCCGCCGGAGTACTTTGCCGCGGAGGCCGCGCGTGAAGCCATAGCCATGCTGGATTCCGTGGAAGCTCCGGCGGGCGAGATGACCGTGGTGCTCGGTCCCGGATGGCCGGGCATTCTGCTGCATGAAGCCGTGGGACATGGCCTCGAAGCCGATTTCAATCGCAAGGGCGTTTCCGCCTTCAGCGGGCGCGTGGGACAGAAAGTGGCCAGCGAATTGTGCACCGTGATCGACGACGGCACTATTAATAGCCGCCGCGGATCGCTCAACGTGGACGACGAAGGCCATGCTACGCAGCGCAACGTGCTGATCGAAAATGGCGTATTGCAAGGCTACCTGCAGGACAAGCTTTCGAGCACCCTGCTCCAAACGCCTTCCACCGGCAGCGGGCGGCGCGAGAGCTACGCGCACATCCCCATGCCGCGCATGACGAACACCTTCATGCTGGCCGGCGAAAGCGCGCCCGAAGACATCATTCGCTCGGTGCCCAAGGGCCTCTATTGCGCCAACTTCGGCGGTGGCCAAGTGGACATCACCAGCGGCAACTTCGTCTTCTCGGCGTCGGAGAGCTATCTCATTGAGGACGGCAAGCTTACCCGCCCGGTGCGCAACGCCACTCTGATCGGCAACGGTCCCGAAGCTTTGAAATATGTCAGTATGGTGGGCAACGATTTGAAGCTCGACGAAGGCATCGGCGTGTGCGGCAAAGAGGGGCAGAGCGTTCCGGTGGGCGTGGGCATTCCCACTATCAAGATCGACCGCATGACCGTGGGCGGCACCGCATAAAGCTCCATCTTGACACATCAAGAACCATCATGATATCCTGAAAATGCAGTCAGGGAGCCCGTCATGACTAAGACCCGCGAGAAATTCGCCACGCAGATCAATTCCGATATCCTGGTGACCGTGCGCATTCTGGCGGAGAAGGAAGGCCGGCAGATTCAGGCGCTGGTGGAAGAGGCTCTCGCCGATCTGATCGAAAAGCGGAAGCGCTCGACGCCACGCCCCCACGTGATGGCCGCGTACGCCGCCAGCCACAAAGAATACGGTCCCGTCTACAAGAAGCTCGCTGAGTGACCGATTATCTCACCACGGTCGAAGTGCTGGCCATGCATACCGACCAGCTTGAGCGGTATGGCGGCGGCGAAGGTGTGAGGGATTACGGCCTGTTGGAATCCGCGCTTTACCGGCCGCAGACCGGATATTACGCCGACCTGATGGAGGAAGCCGCCGCGCTGTGGGAGAGCCTCTCGCAGAATCATCCTTTTATCGATGGCAACAAGCGGACGGCTTTCGCGGCGACGTACACCTTTCTCGCCATCAACGGCGCGCGTCTCACGGCGGACGCCCGGGAAACGTGCATTTTCGTGATGGCTCTTTATCAGGCGGACCAGTTCAGCTTCGACAAGCTGGTCCCGTGGCTACGCGAACATGTGACGGGCGTGACGTAGATTAAGACTCGCCTGGCCCCCCCCTCGGCTCAATTTGTGGTAAGCCCGCAGGTGGGGCAGGCGGTGCTCGCCTGCCCGCCCGTCCTCGCTGAACCAAGCCCGCTGCCGGAACAGGATAGACGGCAGGAGAGCACCGCCTTGCCTTTTTCGGCCACACCCACGTCCAGGGCGGCTTCATCTGGAATCACTCGCGGGTGGAAATCATCGGGCGCGTGTCGGCGCGCAGCGGCAGGGAGATCCTGGATATCGACCCCGACTGCGCTTATCTGATCAATCCCGTCTCGGTAGGCCAACCGCACAAAGGAAGATCCGCGACGCCGGGCTGCCGTCCATTCTGGCGGACCGTTTGACAGTGGGACGCTGATCCCGGAGCCGGCTATTTCGGGCTATTTCGGGGACAGGCTACATAACCTCGAAATACAAATCGGTGAGCGCACGGAGTTTCGAGGTTATGTAGCCTGTCCCCGAAATAGCGGCCCCCACCGAGCAAGGAAATGGGGCAGCCCATTTTCCCAAGCCACCCGAAATTTCGGGGCCTGCCGCACCCGCATGCTATGCTGAACGCAAATGGGAGTGACCCTTTTGACCGAAAATCACCTGCTGGAACTGGCGAACGACGTCGTGAAGCGTGCGCTGACCGCTGGCGCTACCGATGCGGAATGCACCATCGCCGAGGGCGAGGAGTTCACCGCCAACGTGCGCATGCGCGAGTTGGAGAATCTGACGGAAGCCGGCTCGCGCGGCGCTGGCCTCCGCATTCTAGTGGGCTGCCGGACCGGCGCGTCCTACACCTCGGACCTTTCGCCGGAGGGCATCGAAAAGCTGGTCCATTCCGCCGTGGAACTGGCCGATATCACTACCGAGGATCCCCACGCCGGCCTGCCGGAGCGCGAGGAACTGGGCTCTATCGGCGATTTGCAGCTCTATTCGGAGGACGTCGAGGGCCTGGAGACCAGCGTCAAAGTGGACCTGGCCAAGCGCGCCGAGGAAGCCGCGCTTTCCTTCGACCCGCGCATCTCGAACTCCGAGGGCGCGACCTTCGGCACGCACCTGGGGCGGCAGATCTTCGCCAACTCGCGGGGTTTCGCGGGCCAATACCGGTCGAGCTATTGCGCCCTGGGGGTGGCCCCCGTAGCGCGCTCGGGCGACTCCATGGAGCGCGATTCCTGGGACACTCTTTCGCGCCGGTTCGGCGATCTGGAAACGCCGGAATCGGTGGGCCGCATAGCCGCGCAGCGCGCTTTGCGGCGCCTGAACGCAGTCAAAGTGGACACCCAGAAGGTGCCGGTGGTATTCGAACCGCGCACCGCCCGCAGCCTGCTGGACCACCTCTTCGACGCTGTCCACGGCATGTCCATCTACCGGCACGAATCTTTTCTAACCGGCATGCTGGGCCAGAAAGTGGCCGCCGAAAGCGTCACCGTGATCGACGATGCCACCATTCCCGGTCTGTTCGGCTCTTCGCCCTTCGACGATGAAGGCGTGCCCTCGCGGCGCACCGTGGTGATCGAACGGGGCGTGCTGAAGAACTACCTGCTGAACACCTACGCGGCGCGCAAGCTGGGGCTGAAGACCACCGGCAACGCTTCGCGCGGTCTCACCGGGAATGCGGGCATCGGCCACGGGAACTTTTACCTGGAAAAGGGAGTCCAAACGCCAGAGCGGATCGTGGCCGGAATCTCCAACGGATTCTACGTGACCGAACTGATGGGCTTCGGCGTGAACGTGGTGACCGGCGATTATTCGCGCGGCGCCGCGGGGTTGTGGATCCGCGACGGGGAACTGGCATACGCAGTTTCCGAAGTCACCATTGCCGGCAATCTGAAGGAAATGTTGTTGGGATTGGAAGCCTTGGGCACGGACCTGGACTTCCGCCGGTCGATGGCTGCGCCTACAATCAAGATAGGAGAAATGACCGTTGGTGGCAGGTAATTTGGCGGTACAACCTAAAAAGCGGTTCACCATTCCACCGATGGCGATTGTCGCCGGCATCGTCGTGTTGGTGGGGTTGGGTGGATTCTGGTATCTGGATCGCGCGTCCAGACAGGCGCCTCCGGGGCCCGCTCCTCCGACGGCCGAAGCCCGGGCCTACGCCAAGAATCTGCACTTCGTGGCCGCGGATGGCGTAACACTCGAAAACCCCGTGATGGAATCGCACGAAAGCTACCTCAAACAGTCCATCGTGGAGATCAGCGGTAATCTGCTGAACGGCGGAGACCGCGCGCTCAATTCCGTGAAAGTCACATGGCTCTTCAAGGAACCGGGGGCGGTAATGCCCGATGGCCAACTCTACCAGGAGACCATCTGGCGCGAGCCCACTTTTCTGGTGACCAGGGCCGCCGGCGGGCTGGCGCCGGGACAGGTACGGCCGTTCAAAGTATCGTTCGACAACATTCCGGATAGCTGGAACCAGGCCATGCCCAGCCTGGTGATCGCCGCCATCGAGTTTAAGTAGGAATTCCGGCCGCGGCTAATAATTCTTACTTCGCCTGCTTCTTCAACTTCATCTCGCCGCCGAAATCCATGCCCGCATCATTGGTCATAGTCAGCGTGATCTCATCGCCTTTGATGGTTCCTTTACTGGAGAACGTGGCGGTGTTGCCGCCCATGTCGACTTTCACCGCAAAGGAAATCTTTTCGCCGTCGAGCTTGCAATCGATCAGCGGCAGAGGCTCGCCTTGCGGAGTGACAACCGTGCCGGTGAACTTGTCGCCGTCTTGTTTGAAGGTGTAGGTGAGCGAAAAATCGCCATTCCCTCCGGAAATCGCACCGGTCCAGGTACCCGTAATGTCAGCCGCCCAGGCGGCTACCGCCAGCAGGCCAAGAAGGGCGATAAGAATCGCGAATCTGCGTCTTTGCATGGACTGATTGTACCGTCTGCCATTCGGGTACGCTAGTCTGGAACTATGCGGAAAGGCATTTTGGATAGCTGGCGCCGGCTGGGCCGGATCGGGCAGGCCTTTATCCTGGTCACGGTGGCCTTTCTGCTGCTGTACTTCCTGCACGCGGGCATGGCTCTGCAGATCGCCGCGGGGCTGCTGGTCGGTATCTTCGGGATTATCACCGCGTACCAATTGGCTCGCCGGGTGGCGCGAAAAGCCATCTGGCGTCTGCGCAACCGCTTAATTGTGGCGTACCTCTTTATCGCGGTGGTGCCCATTGTCCTGATCCTGGTGCTGGTAGTCTTCGCGGGAAAGGGCATCATCGGCCAGGTTGCGGTCTATCTGGTGGACACCGAGTTGTCGCGCCGCGAGACCAACCTCCAGCGCGAGGTTTCGGGGCTTGTGCGCCTCCCCCCGGATAATCCGCAAGGCTACATTCAGCGCTTCATTCAGAGCCGCAACCAACTCCCCAACACCGAACTGGTGATGACCGGCACGAAGGAAGCGCGCTATCCACCCGACAGCAAGCTGGAACTGCCGGAAGTGTGGGAATCGGGCGGCGAGCAGCACATCTCCGGTCTCATCGTGAGGCAGGACGGTGACCAGCCTCATCTTTACGTGTGGGCCTTCGCGGCGCATGAAGGAAACCGGGCCGTGGCGCTGGCGCCGGTCACGCACGAACTGCTCGCCGGCCTGGTTCCCAAGCTGGGCGACGTGAATTATACGCCGGTGATGGGCCACATTCAGAAATCCCACGTGCCGCTGGCGGCCAACCTGTTCGATTTCTCCGTGACGGGCGTGGTGTTCCCCGTGACCGTTCCCACATGGGAATCGCCGGAAGATTTCTACGACCTCTACCTGACCGTCGATACGCGTCTTTCAGCGGTCTTGGCCATTCTGTTCGGACAGAAGAATACCGGCTTCGACCGCAAGTATTCCTGGGGCGATATTGCGCTGGCGGCGTTCCTCCTGGTGTCGATCCTGTTCCTGCTGTTGGAGCTGATTTCGCTGGTGGCCGGCGTTCAGCTCAGCCGCTCCATCACCGGCGCGGTCCACGAAATGTACGAGGGCACGCTGCACGTCAAAGACGGCGATTTCTCCTATCGCGTGCCGGTGAAAGGCAGCGATCAACTGGCCGAACTGACCACCTCCTTCAATACCATGACGGCCAACCTGGGCCGCCTGATCGTAGTGGCCAAAGAGAAGGAGCGGCTGGAATCGGAGCTGACCATCGCCCGCGAAGTCCAGGACCAGCTCTTCCCCAAGGACGTACCCTTCACCAAGACGCTGGAGTTGAAGGGCGTCTGCCATCCGGCGCGCATGGTCTCCGGCGACTATTACGACTTCATGGCGCTGCCGCACGACTCCCTGGCCTTCGCCATCGGCGATGTGGCGGGGAAAGGAATTTCGGCAGCCCTGCTGATGGCCACCATTCAGTCCACCATGCGCACGCAGATCAACACCGCCACCGCCAACGGCAACGGCAGCTATAAACAGCCTTCGACGGCCTTCATGGTGAGCAATCTGAACCGGCAACTGTACGCCAATACCGCGCCCGAAAAATACGCCACCTTCTATTTCGCCATGTATGACGAGGCGCAGCACGCCCTCACCTACACTAACGCCGGCCACCTCTCCCCCATGCTGGTGCGCGACGGCAATGTGAGTCTGCTGGAACCTACCGGCACCGTGGTGGGTGCATTCCCGTTCGCCGTGTACGAAGAGCGGACCGTGAAGCTGGAACACGGCGACATGCTGGTGGCCTATACCGACGGCCTGGTGGAACCGGAAAACGCCTACGGCGAAATGTACGGCGAGGAGCGCCTGACGGAATTGCTGATCAAGTACACGCGCGCCGATTCCTCCGAGATTATCGCGCGCGCCATGGAGGCGGTGGTGCAATGGACCGGCTCCTCGGAACTGCAGGATGACATGACCATGGTGGTGGCGAGGCGCATATGAAAGTCCTGACGGCGGCCCGGATGCGCGAGGTGGACCGGCGGACCATCGAAATGGGGATCCCCGGCATCGTCCTCATGGAGAATGCGGCGCTCCGCGTGGTGGAGTTTCTGGCGGAACATTGCGCGCCGCTCGCGGGGCAGCGCATTACGGTGCTATGCGGCAAAGGGAACAACGGCGGCGACGGGCTGGCCATCGCGCGCCAGCTCTTCACGCGATTCCATCCGCGCGCGCTTCACGTGGTGCTGCTCGCGGCCCCCGAAGATTTGCGCGGCGACGCGGCGGCCAACTACAAGATGCTCGCGGCGTGCGGCTGCCCCGTGGCTGGCGAGATTCCCGCCGAGGCGCGCAATGCCACCCTGGTGGTGGATGCGCTGCTGGGCACGGGCGTGGCGGGCGCGGCCTCCGGGCGTATGCTGGAGGCCATTCGCGAGATCAACCGCGGCTTTCCGCTAGCCCAGGTGATGGCCGTCGATATCCCCTCCGGCATGGTGGCCGATGCGGGCGAGCCGGTGGGCGAATTTGCGCGCGCCGATTACACCGTCACGTTCACCGCGCCCAAACCGGCTCACGTGCTGCCACCCAACTGCGACCGCATGGGCAAATTAGCCGTGGGCGTTATCGGCAGCCCGTCGTCTCTCTATGAAGAGGTGTGGCTCTCGCTGATTGAGCCGGCGATGTTCCAGCCGCTGCTCGGGCCCCGGCCGCGCAGCGGGCATAAAGGAACCTTCGGGCATGTGCTGATCGTGGCCGGTTCGCGCGGGAAGACCGGCGCGGCAGCCATGAGCGGCCTGGGCGCGCTGCGGGCGGGCGCGGGGCTGGTCACAGTGGCGTCGGCTTCCAGCGCCATCGCCGAAATCGGCGCCCACGCGCCCGAGTTGATGACTGAGCCGCTGGCGCAAACGCCCATGGGCTCCATCGCGCTGAATGCCGGGCTGGAGGAGCTGGCGGAAGGCAAAACGGTGATCGCCATGGGGCCGGGATTGGGCCGCCATGCCGATATCGACATGCTGGTGGCCAGCGCCGTCGAGAGCTTCCCGCAGCCCATGGTGCTGGATGCCGACGCCCTGATCGGGCAGTTGGCGGGTACCGGCGGCCGGGTCCGCGTGCTGACCCCGCACCCCGGCGAAATGGCCCGCCTGACCGGCAAAACCATCGCGGAAGTGCAGCAGGATCGCGTGGGCACGGCGCGCGCATTCGCCATGTCCCGCGCCGTCATCCTGGTGCTCAAGGGCGAGCGCACGGTGCTGGCNNATCCTCACCGGCATGATTTCGGGCTTCCTGGCGCAATTTCCGAAGCAGCCGGAGGAAGCCGTGGCGGCCGCGGTCTATCTGCATGGACTGGCTGGCGAGATCGGCGCGCGCGCCGTGGGCGAAAAGTCTCTCATCGCCACGGACATCCTGAAATATCTTCCGGACGCCATCTCGTTCGCGGCGGCACTGGCCGGTCCCGGGGAGGCTGCGAACTCGACTCTCCCGGAGAGCGGCACTGAGCGTCCGGGAGCGCCGCGATGAGTTTCCGGTTAACCCCGTTCTTGTGGCGCAGGCACTGCCGGGGAATCGGACTGAGCCACCGCTCCGTACAAACAAGTTTAGCCACGGATGAACACCGATGAACACAGATAAGAAAAACTCTTCTTTTTTGGTCTTATCTGTGTTCATCCGTGTTCATCCGTGGCCAATAATGTCTTTGCCCGGACTCGAAGAGATCTCTCTCATTCCGGCAGGCGTCCCGGAGCGCCGGGGGTGTCCTCTGGGAGTTCGGAGTGTCTGCCCCACCTCAAGCCAGTGGAAGATCGTTTGATGGCGGCGGCGACCACTTATCGCACCGCCTCTGAGGCGGAGACCATTGCGCTGGGGGAACGGCTGGCGCGCGAGCTGCCGCCGCGGGGCGTGGTGTTGCTGATCGGCAATCTGGGGGCGGGGAAGACTACCCTGGCGAAGGGGATCGTGAACGGGCTGGGCGCGGCCGCGGCGGATGAGGTCTCGAGCCCCACCTTCATGCTGATTCACGAATACGGCGAGGGCCGCGTCTACCATGTGGACCTCTACCGCCTGGACGATCCGCGCGAAGTGGCCACCCTGGGGCTGGACGAGATCTTCGAACGCGACGCGCTGGTGCTGATCGAGTGGGGCGAGCGATTTCCGCGGCTGCTCCCGGCGGAGCGGACCGAGATCCGCATCCGGCCCCTGGCGGACGA
>PLRZ01000214.1:0-2683 GCA_003164075.1 Bryobacterales bacterium
TACGGCAACTGGGTGAAGATCGCCGCGCCCGGTGTCAATGTTCTCTCCACCCTCCCGACTTACTCTAATTCAGACGGCGTCACCAATTACGGCGACCTCTCAGGGACGTCCATGGCGACGCCGCATGTCGCCGCTCTCGGTGGGCTGTTGTACATGGCCAACCCCGGTCTCTCGGTGGCGGCCGTTGCGCAGCGAATTCAGCAAACGGCACAAACACCCTACACCGGCTGGGATCAATACATCGGATATGGCGTCATCAACGCCGGCGCCGCGTTGGGCGGTATCCCGGGACCGGCCACCCAAGGCAGTCTCACTGGCCAGATAGTGGATAGCTCCAACAATCCTATTACAGGCGCCCAGGTGACCGCTGGAAGCCAGTCTTTCACCACGGCCCTCGATGCAAATAGCGGAGATGACAATGGGCTATTCCGCATCGCCAATCTGAGTCCGGGCACATACACCATCACGGTCACGGCGTCCGGCTATCCAACGGTCGAGATACAGGGCGTGGTAGTGGCCGGCGCCGACACCATGCTGACAATCCCCATGGGCGTCACGCTGGGTGAGTTTACCGGCACCGTAACCTACAACGGCGTCCCAGTGGCCGGCGCGGCGGTATCGGCGGTATCGGGCGGTGCGAATCCGACTAATGGCACCGCGGTAACCAGCGCAACCGGCACCTACGCCCTGTATGTGCCGGCTGGAACTTACACCCTGACGGCTTCGGCCCCTAATTACATCAATACGACATCGAGCGGCCATGTCCTGAGCGGCGGTGGCCCCGTTACCGTCAACCTGCTTCTGTCCGCTTTGGGGCGCCTCACCGGAACGGTGTTGGACGCGAACGGAGTGGGCGTTGCCAATGCGCATATCGATTTCACCAGCGGCGGTTTCAGCGGTGGCGCCATTACCGGAGTTGGAGGGAGCTACTCCACGTTCGGGATTCCGTCCGGCACGTACACCGTCACCGCGTCGGCGTCCGGGTATAGCACTGTGAGCCAAAGCGGCGCCAGCGTGATGGCCAGCACCTCCACCCTGGTCAACTTTCAGTTTTCGACGGGAGTTGCGCTGACCTCCGGGTTGCTCGGCTACTGGCCATTCAACGAAGATGCGGGGACCGTGGCGCACGATCAATCCGGGCACGGGTACAATGTCACGCTGTCCAATACCGCGTGGACCACGGGGAAGTTCAACTCTGCCTTGAGCTTCAACGGTACCAACAGTTCCGGGGTTACGCCGGCTATTCCCTTCAGCACCACGCTTTCGGTATCTGCGTGGGTGAATCCGGTGGTCACTACACAAGCCTCTTTTGCGGGAATCGCCGAGACAAACCGGGACGCCGGGCTGTATTTGGGCGTGGACGCCACCGGGACGATATACCAGTTCATCGTGAATAACGGAACCGGAAGCACAGGCTCCTGCGGGTCACAATACGGGTGTGCGGAAGGCGGCGCCGTGGCCTCCGGCTGGCATCTGGCGACCGGGACGTACGACGGCGCGACCGCCATCCTGTATGTGGACGGTGTCATGGTGGCCAGCGACACGGCCACCGCGCCTGCGAGCGTCAGCCTTCCCCTGGAAATAGGCCGGAGCGTGACCTCTTCCGCGGTGTGGAACGGCGCTCTTGACGATATGCGGCTTTACAGTCGCACGTTGACCGGCTCGGAAGTGGCAGCCCTCGCCGTCGGGGCGAATCTGGGACTGACGAAGACAGCGGCCACCGCGACGGTGCCGGCGGGCGGCTCGATCGGGTACACCCTGGCGGTGACCAATAGCGGAGCGGGAACGGCGACCGCGGCGACGCTGAGCGACCCGTTGCCGACCGGGACCGGAGTCAGTTGGAACGTCAGCCCGGCGTACAGCGGACCGGGGACGTGCTCGATCGCGAGCGGGACGCTGAGCTGCGCCTTCGGGAATCTGACGTCGGGAGCGACGGCGACAGTGCAGTTGACCAGTGGGACGTCGGCATCGAGCTGCGCGGCGTACTCGAACACCGCGACCGCGAGCGCGAGCAACGCGAGCTCCGTGCCGGCGTCGGCGACGACCACGGTGCAGTGTCCGGCGCTGGGACTGACGAAGACAGCGGCCAACGCGACAGTGCCGGCGGGCGGTTCGATCGGGTACACCCTGGCGGTGACGAATAGCGGAGCCGGAACGGCGACCGTGGCGACGCTCACTGGCCCGTTGCCCGCCGGGACGGGAGTCAGTTGGAGTATCAGTCCGGCCTACAGCGGACCGGGCTCGTGCTCGATCGCGAGCGGGACGCTGAGCTGCGCCTTCGGGAATCTGACGTCGGGAGCGACGGCGACAGTGCAGTTGACCAGCGGGACATCGGCATCGAGCTGCGCGGCGTACTCGAACACGGCGACCGCGAGCGCGAGCAACGCGAGTTCCGTGCAAGCGTCGGCGACGACCACGGTGCAGTGCCCGGCGCTGGGACTCACCAAGACAGCGGCCGCCACGGCAGTGCCGGCGGGCGGCTCGATCGGGTACACCCTGGCAGTGACCAATAGCGGAGCGGGAACGGCGACCGCGGCGACGCTGAGCGACCCGTTGCCGACCGGGAACGGAGTGAGTTGGAGCATCAGCCCGGCGTATAGCGGGCCGGGGACGTGCTCGATGGCGAGCGGCACGTTGAGCTGCGCATTTGGGAATCTGACCTCGGGCGCGACGGCGACAGTGC
>PLRZ01000214.1:2753-12237 GCA_003164075.1 Bryobacterales bacterium
CCGGGACGGGAATCAGTTGGAACATCAGCCCGGCGTACAGCGGGCCGGGCTCGTGCTTAATCGCGAGCGGCACGCTGAGCTGCGCCTTCGGGAATCTGACCTCCGGCGCGACGGCGACAATGCAGGTGACCAGCGGGACATCGGCATCGAGCTGCGCGGCGTACTCGAACACCGCGACGTTGAGCGCCAGCAACGCGAGCACCGTGCAAGCGTCGGCGACGACCACGGTGCAGTGCCCGGCGCTGGGACTGACGAAGACAGCGGCCGCCACGACGGTGCCGGCGGGCGGTTCGATCGGGTACACCCTGGCAGTGACCAATAGCGGAGCGGGAACGGCAACGGCAGCGACGCTGAGCGACCCGTTGCCGACCGGGACGGGAGTCAGTTGGAGCATCAGCCCGGCGTATAGCGGGCCGGGGACTTGCTTGATCGCGAGCGGGACGTTGAGCTGCGCTTTCGGGAATCTGCCCTCGGGCGCGACGGCGACAGTGCAGGTGACCAGCGCGACATCGGCATCGAGCTGCGCGGCGTACTCGAACACCGCGACGTTGAGCGCGAGTAACAGCACCTCAATCCAGTCAAACGCGACAACTACAGTTTCATGCCCCAGCCTCACTATCCAGATGACAGATCAAGGCGCCTTCACCCAAGGCCAGCCAGGAGTTGCCTACACCGTGGCCGTCAGCAACGGGAGCCCGGTCGCCGCGACCACCGGCACGGTCAAAGTGAGCGAAATCGTGCCGCCCGGATTGACCCTGGTATCGATGACGGGGACCGGATGGACATGTCCAACGGACGGGACGATATGCACCAGGAACGATACATTGAATGCCGGTGCGTTCTACCCGGCAATCGCCGTGGCGATGAATGTAGCTTCCGATGCGGCGTCGCAAGTTACCAACCAGGCGACGGTGTCGGGGGGAGGGTCGTCCAGTGCGACTGCCAGTGACCTGACCTCCGTCTTACCGTTTACGTGCGCTGTCAGTGGCGATCTGGTAGCGAGCGTCGTCGATGTGCAGACCATGATCGACGAAGCTCTGGGCCTGACACTGCCAGTCGACGATTTGAATCATGACGGGGTAGTGAATGTGGCCGACGTCCAGAAGGTGATCGGTGCAGTAATCGGACTCGGCTGCCGATATTAAGGAGAGGCCGCGTTTGCTCTGCGCGGCGGCGTGACTCGAACCATGGTACCGGCTACTCTACTCTCGCTCCTCCAGTATGCGATTTCGTTCTGTGCCGGCCTCACCGCGCTCCGCCTTTGGCGCTCCCGCCTGTATCGGCGATACCCGGTTCTTTTGGGCTACATGGCGTTTACGGCGGTTTACAGCCTCTCACCGGAGGTACTGAGCGTCAGGCGGCCGACCTATTTCTGGTTTTGGATCTGCTCCCAGCCCTTGGAGTGGCTGCTGGACATCCTGGTGGTCCGGGAAATCTGCCAGGTGGTTCTGGAGAGACATCCAGGCTTGTTTACACTGGGGCGCTGGGTGATGTACGCCGGTGTGGGTGTGGCCTCTTTCGTCTCATTCCTGAGCCTGCTCCCGCATATCGACTCCACCATGCCGGCGCGATCGAAGGCCGTGGGATACTGGATTGCAGCCGGCCGCGGGATCAATTTCAGCCTGGCAATTTTCCTGATTCTGATGCTTTTCGCCGTGAGCCGTTACCCCGTTCGCCTGAGCCGGAATGTGATTTTGAACGCGGTTCTCTTTACGTCTTGTTTCCTGTGCGAAAGCTTGCGGGCGATTCTGACCACCATGTTCGATGTACGCATGAACCCATGGGTGTCCGCGGCCCTGCTGGCGGCAGAAGCCGCGTGCCTGCTGCTGTGGTTTTTCCGTTTGACTCCCGAAGGCGAGCAGGCTCAGTTTGAGTGGATTCATTTTGGCGCCGAGTATGAAAAACGCGTCCTGTACCGCCTCGACACACTCAATCGCTTCATGCGGGGAGGCGCCTGAACCGGGCTCTATTGCGCCACCGCGGCCACCACCATCTCCAATAATCGGCGAACGCCGTCATCCCCTCCAACCGGGCCATCGTGGAACTGATCGTGAGGACCGGGTTTCCAGTTGTCGCGTGACCGATCCACCTGGTAAGTGACCGGCAACCCCGTCAATTGGGGATCGAGTTGCGCGTCACTGGAGGACATCTTGTAAATCGCCAGGTCGAGCGATGGCACGACAAAAATGGCCGAGCCGCCCGCGCCCGATTTGAAGAACGCATCGCGCGGCGCGCCGAAAACATGGCCGTCCGCATTGGTTTCGAACATCAGGCTCATCGGCGAGTGCGGATTATACGGCGACGGCCGGCCGCACATCGCCACATACGCGGCGGGCGCCAGTTGCCGGTTGGCCCAGCGCCCCTGGTGCAGCAGAAGATAGGCGAACCGAACCGCATCGGTGGAGCGCAGCGCGATGCCTCCTCCGCCNNGCCGAACCCCATCGGCGCGGCCAGCTTCTGCTCGATGTATTGCTGCATCTCCATTCCGGTAAGGTGGCGCAGTACGATGGAGGCCACGTGGGGCGAGGCCGAGGCGTAAGAATATCCGCCGCCGGGTGTGATCCATATAGGCGTTTGCAGGGCGCTGGCGTCTTGGTCCTGCGGCGCGGCCGGACGCGGCAAAGGATCGAGCGGCCGATCCTCGCCCAGGACCATTCCCGGATTGCCGCCATCGCCATGCATGCCGGAGGTCATGGTCAGCAACTGCCCCAGTTTGATATCGGCCTTGAGCGGGTCGTTCAGCGGAAAGGCTTCGGGCAGGTATTTTGGCGTGAAAACCTTGGTCTCAAGGCCTTCGGGAATCCGGTCGCGCATTTCTTCCAGCATGATCCCGCAGGAAATGCTGGTGAACGCCTTCCCGATGGATGCCATGTCGGGATGCGCCTCGCGATCGCCTTTGCCGAAGTACTTTTCGTAGACCAGGTAACCGTGCCGCACCACCAGCAGGCCGCCGTGCTGGCTGGTTTCCTTCTCGAATTCGAAGGCCTGGTCCAGCCGGGCGATGTCCATGCCGGTGAGTTTGCGGATGGTCGCGGCGCCGGCAAGCGTGCGCCAGCCGCCGGCGCTATCGGGCGGCGGAAAATAGTCGTCACCCCCCGCCAGTGCCAGCGGCAGACACAAAAGGATCGCGGCGGACGATACCATGCGACGGAATTCCATCATGTACCCCATTATGGCTCCGCGATACCCTATAGCTGATGCCCACCAAGCGCCGCACCTTTCTGAAGCAGGTGACCCTGGCCAGCGCCGCCACGCCGGTCGCCGCGCAAATGCCGAATCCCGCCGTGCCAACGCCGCCCACAATTCCCGAAATCGCCTACCCCCGCGTCTTCACGGGACGGCGTCTCACCGCCATCGCCTTCCCACTGGGCGGCGTCTGCGCCGGATGTATCAGCCTGGGCGGACGCGGCCAGCTTCGCGACTGGGAGATTTTCAACCGGCCGGATAAAGGCAATGCGCCCTCCTACGCATTTCCCGCCATCTGGGCCCAGGCCGGCAACCGTAAGCCCATCGCCCGCGTGCTGGAATCGCGCTTGCAACCGCCTTTCTCGGGCCCGAGCGGACTGGGCGCCAATAACGCGCCCGGGCTCACACGCCTGGCCTCCGCCACTTTCACCGGCGAATTCCCGCTGGCGCGCGTCGACTTCGCCGATTCCGCCCTGCCCGTCAAAGTCTCGCTCGAAGCATTCTCGCCCTTCATCCCTCACGAGCCCGACGAGTCCGGCCTGCCGGTGGCCATTCTGCGCTACCGCGTCACCAACCCCGGCACGGCGCCAGCCAAGGTCTCCATCGCCTGGTCCATCGAAAATCCCACCGGGCGCACCGCGGCCAAAGACACGCGCGTCAACGAGTACAAAGCGTCCGACCGGTTGGACGGCATTCTGATGAGCAGCCCGGAACTGCCCGCGAGCGACCCGCTGAAAGGCAGCTTCCTGCTCTCGGCGCTTCGTTCCGCCGACGCCAAAGTGACCTACCTGCGCGGATGGGAGCGCAGCCGCTGGTGGAACTCGCCCATGTTCTTCTGGGACGATTTTTCCGCCGATGGCGAGCTCGGTCCCGAGTCGCAAGACCCCGGACCGGTGGGCGCGCTCTCGCTCGGCCGCACCCTCGCACCTGGCGCGCATGCCGACTACACGTTTCTGCTCGCCTGGCATTTCCCCAATCGCACGCCGCGCCGCTGTGGATGGAGCTCCGCGCGCGGCGACGAAGATACCCTGCTCGGCAACCACTACACCACGCGCTTCGCCGACGCCTGGGCCGCCGCCGAATATGCCGCCGGGCAGTTGGCCGCGCTCGAAAAGAAGACCCGCCGGTTTGCCGCCGCCGTGCGCGAATCCACCATCCCGCCGGCTATTAAGGATGCCGCCAGCGCCAACCTCTCCACGCTGGTCACCCCCGTCTGCTTCCGCACCGCCGACGGCGAATTCCACGGCTTCGAAGGCGCCAACGACCATGCCGGCTGCTGCCACGGAAGCTGCGCCCACGTCTGGAACTACGAGACCGCGACCGCCCATATTTTCCCCAGCTTCGCCCGCTCTCTGCGCGGCTCCGCCTTCGGCTACCAGATGGACTCGAACGGCGGCATCCGTTTTCGCGAGCGGCTCCCCCACAACGGCGAGAGCTTCGGCTTCGCCGCCGCCGATGGCCAGATGGGGCAAATCATGCATGCCTACCTCGATTGGCAGCTTTCCGGCGATACGGCGTGGCTCCGCGACATGTGGCCGCGCATCAAGAAGGCCATCGAGTTCGCCTGGATTCCCGGCGGATGGGACGCCGACAAAGACGGCGTCCTCGAAGGCGTGCAGCACAACACCTACGACGTGGAGTTTTACGGCCCCAACCCGCAATGCGGCATCTTCTATCTGGGCGCGCTGCGGGCCGGCGAGGAGATGGCGCGGGCAGCCGGCGACGCTGCCAGCGCGGCGGCGTATCGCGCGCTATTCGAACGCGGCAGCCAGTGGATTGACGCCAATCTTTTTAATGGCGAATTCTACGTGCAGAAAATCCGCGGCATCGCCAAGGAGAAAATCGCGCCCAATTTGACCAGCGACATGGGCTCGGCCAATACCGAATCTCCCGAATATCAGGTGGGCGGCGGCTGTCTGCTGGATCAAATGATCGGCCAGTATCTGGCGGAAGTGGCCGGGCTCGGTCCGCTGGTGTCGCCGGCCAACATCCGCAAGACGCTCGACTCCATCTGGCGCTACAACTACAAACGCACGCTCGAAGGCCACGACAGCGTGCAGCGCACCTACGTGCTCAACGACGAGCCCGCCCTGATGGTTTGCGATTACGGCAAGGCCGAGCGTCCGCACGTGCCGTTCCCCTACTATGCCGAGTCGTGGACCGGGCTGGAGTACCTTGCCGCCGCGCACCTGCTGTTTGCCGGCATGACGCGCGAAGGCGTGGAGGCCGTGCGCAATGTGCGGGCGCGCTACGATGGCGAGCGCCGCAATCCGTGGAACGAACCCGAGTGCGGCCACCACTACGCGCGCGCCATGGCGAGTTGGAGCACGCTGCTGGCCGCCAGCGGCTTCCGCTATCACGGCGGCGAGCAGGCTGTCACCATCAAGGCTGCCCCGGGCTTCCGCTGTTTCTGGAGCACCGCTACCGGCTGGGGCACGTTTCGAGTCACCGCCGCCGGCGCCATTCTGGGCGTCGACCACGGCACGCTGGCGGTGCGCAGCGCCGTAGTGAACGGAAAGAAATCCACGCCCAACGCCACCATTGCCGAGGGCCAGGAGTTGGCGCTGTGAAGCCCCTCATCGCGGTAGTCGGCGGATTTCTGGGCGCCGGCAAGACCACCCTCATCCTCACCGCCGCGCGCCTGCTCCAGCAGCGCGGACTGCGCGCCGCCGCCATCCTCAACGACCAGGGTGACGACCTGGTGGATGCTCACTACGCGGCCGCCCTGGGCGTCCCTTGCGACCAGGTGACCGGCGGTTGCTTCTGCTGCCGTTTTCCGGACTTGGTGGACGCCGCCAGCCGCCTGCTGGAATACCGGCCCGACGTCATTTTCGCCGAGGCCGTCGGCAGTTGCACCGATATCGTGGCGACTACCCTGCGTCCGCTCGCGCGCGGCCATCGGGACCGCTTCCGCATCGCTCCGCTGACCGTGGTGCTCCATCCGCAGGGGAGCTTCGACCACCCCGGTCTTGATTTCCTCTACCGGAATCAACTGGCCGAGGCCGATCTCCTTTTCGCGCGTGGGGAGAGCGTGCAGGGGTGGCTCGACCGGTTGCTCTCCGGCGACGTTCCGGCGGGCGCGCGGAATCTCGACATCGACTATGCGCGATACGCCGAGGCGGAAGCCGCGCTGTCGTGGCTCAACGTCCGCGTGACGGCCCACGCCACGCCGCCGATTTCCGCGCCCATGTTGATCGGCCCGCTGCTCGACCGTCTGGAGCCGCAGATCCGCATCGTGCACCTGAAGCTTTTTGCGCAATCGGACGCGGGGTATCTGAAAGCCGCGCTCACCGGGAACGGTCAGGACCCCATAGTGGAGGGCGCGCTCGATGCCTCGCCATCCGCACGGCACGAGATTCTATTGAATGTGCGGGCGTTGACCGACCCCGGCTGGCTCCGCGCGACGGTGGAGCGCGAATTCACCGCACTGCCCGCGCGGATCGCCTGGGGGCGCGTGGAATGCTTCCGTCCGTCGGCGCCTGTGCCGTACTGGCGGGGGTGATTGCGGAAATCTTCGCGCGTCCAATTTAGCCAAACTCTCAAGAGCCCTTCGATGGCCGCGCCAGTAGACCGGGGCGACGAGAAGCATGCCCGGAAGTAACTTCTACACTTCAGGGGCTTTGCTATTTATACACCGCAAGGTACTTTCCCTGCTGATCGAATGGGATCATAGCGATTAGTTGCCGTCCTTTGGACGCACTGTTTATCGCCGCCGCAAGGTCCGCCTGATATTGTTTCGACATCCAGTCTGCCGTAATCTGTTCGACAAAGTATATCGACGATGTGCCCTGGGCGTGAACGGCGGGAACATGGAACCGAACTAGCGTATTCCAAGCCAGCAATATTGCAATTATCGTCAGAATCACCTTCGTATAGCGGTCGGCGTGGCGCATGATTCCGTCCTTTCCGGTGGCCTTAACCACTATTCGCCATTGTAGACCGCTGTTGCATCGGCCAACACCTGTTTTCGTTCGTTGCGAAATCCGACATGCACGGGTTTGCCTGGTGCCCTTGAAGCCCCGTGGAATCAGCCGCATGCGACGGCCCGAGACTCGGTCGGCCGTCCCCAACACCCACGCCGGCCGGTGTGGCCCGCATGTAGCCGCCAACTTCAATCATTGCAATGATCTCCTCCCTCAATCGCCCTCAAATGGTGATTAAAAAGACCTTAAGACCTTGAAATCTCCAGCGAATTTTGGTAAATTTGGAATCGAGAACGTTTTCTCGATATAAGTTTCTCGATATGAAGGCCCCCAGCTCCAACCCGCGGCCCCACGAAATACCTGAAGCAAGTCTCCGCAGACTGCCGATATATTATCGGAGCCTGCAAGACATGATGACCGCTGGGGTTGCCCAGGTAGTTTCCTGCGCCGACCTTGCCCGTGTGCTGGACCTCGATCCTACCCTGGTCCGCAAAGATATCGAAATGACCGGAATCGTCGGCAAACCTCGCGTCGGCTATCCGCTGGGCGACCTCCTGCGTTGGATCGAGAACTTTCTCGGTTGGAGCCGCCCGAAGGCCGCCGTCCTGGTGGGTACCGGCAGTTTGGGCAGTGCCTTGCTCGGATATGAGAAGTTCCGAAGCCACGGCATGCAGATTGTCGCGGCTTTCGATGTCGATTGCGAGAAAATCGGCCAAAGAATTCATGGCACGGAAGTTCAACCGCTCTTTTTCCTCCCGGACTTCGTGCGAAAAACGGGAACCCCGCTGGGGATCATTGCCACCCCCGCCGATGCCGCGCAGTCCGTGGCGAACCTGATGGTGACTGGAGGGATCCGCGCGATTTGGAATTTCGCGCCGGCCCATATCCAGGTCCCGGAACGGGTAATTCTGCAGAACGAGGACCTTTACCACTCACTGGCGTCGCTCTCATTCAAGCTGGAAAGCCGCATGGGAGCATCGCCGTTAGAAAGCGAAATCTATGCCCAAGACAATTGATGTAACCGAACTCGTCCTTCGCGACGCGCACCAGAGCCTGATGGCGACGCGGATGGCTATGGAAGACATGATTCCCGCGTGCGCCGATCTGGACAAAGCGGGCTTTTGGTCCCTGGAGTGCTGGGGAGGCGCGACCTTCGATTCCTGCATACGCTTCCTCAACGAGGACCCCTGGGAGCGCCTGCGGCAGTTCCGCAAGTTGCTTCCTAACAGCCGTTTGCAGATGCTGCTGCGCGGCCAGAATCTACTGGGCTACCGCCATTACGAAGATACCGTAGTGGACCGCTTCGTGGAGAAGGCCGCCGAGAACGGCATGGACGTTTTCCGCGTCTTCGATGCCCTGAACGATATCCGCAACCTGCGCCGCTCCGTGGCCGCCGTCCGCCGTACCGGAAAGCACGCCCAGGGCACCATCTGCTACACCATTAGCCCGCTGCATACCACCGGCGATTTTGTGGAAATGGCCGAAAAACTGCTTGACTTGGGCTGCGATTCCATCTGCATCAAGGACATGGCCGCGCTGCTCAAGCCGCAACAGGCCTACGACATAGTCAAGGGCATCAAAGAGGCGTGCGGGCAGGATGTGCGCGTTCACGTGCACGTGCATGCCACCACCGGCGTCACCTTGGTCAGCCTCATGAAGGCCATCGAAGCCGGGGCGGACTGCGTCGATACAGCCATCAGCTCTCTCAGCCTGGGACCGGGCCACAATCCCACCGAGAGCCTGGTGGAAATGCTCGAAGGCACCGGTTTCGATACCAAGCTGGACAAGGCCGCGCTCATCAGACTGAAGAAGTACTTCGCCGGCATCCGCCCGCGTTATAAGGAGTTTCTCTCCAACATCACCGGCGTGGAAACCGAGATTTTCGACAGCCAGATCCCCGGGGGCATGCTTTCCAACATGGAGAGCCAGTTGAAACAGCAGGGCGCCGGCGACCGCATGCAGGAAGTGCTGCTCGAAGTGCCTAAAGTGCGCGCCGATGCCGGATACCCGCCGCTGGTCACGCCTTCCAGCCAGATCGTGGGGACGCAGGCGGTTTTCAACGTGATGATGGGACGCTACAAGGTGCTGACCGGTGAGTTTGCCGACCTGATGTTGGGCTACTACGGTGAAACCATTGGGCCGCGCGACCGCCACGTGGTCGAGTTGGCCGCCAAGCAGACCGGCAAGGTGCCCATCAACCATCGCCCGGCCGACTTGCTGAAGCCGGAATGGCACGAACTCCGCGACGCCACCGTGGCGCTCCCGGGAGCGAACGGCTCCGATGAGGACGTGCTGACTTACGCCATGTTCCCCAAGGTCGCCCCCAAATTCTTCACCACACGGGACCAGGGCCCCAAGAACCTGGGTAAGGACCC
>PLRZ01000214.1:12251-64211 GCA_003164075.1 Bryobacterales bacterium
TTTATATGGCCATTCATACCATGCAGGAGCGAATTGCCGATCTCCGCAAGCGTACCAGCGAAGAGATGCTGGGCGGCGGCGAGGCACGGCTGGAAAAGCAACATCAGGGCGGTAAACTGACGGCGCGAGAGAGAGTGGCAGCGCTGGTGGATCCCGGCAGTTTCGAAGAGACCGGACTGTTTGCCGAGCATCGGTCCACGTTGTTCGGCATGGCCGGAAAGAGCTTTCCGGCGGACGGAGTAGTCACCGGAGCGGCGTCGGTGGGCGGCCGCCTGGTGCATCTGGCGAGCCAGGATTTTACGGTATCCGGCGGTTCGGCCGGGGAAGTTCACTCCATTAAAGTCGCCGACATCATGCAGCAGTCGTTGAAAACCGGGTCGCCCTTCGTCTTCATCAACGATTCCGGCGGCGCGCGCGTGCAGGAGGGCATCGACTCGCTCTCCGGCTATGGCAAGGTCTTCTACACCAACGTGATGCTCTCCGGAGCCGTCCCGCAGATCTCCCTGATTTGCGGCCCGTGCGCCGGCGGCGCGGCCTACAGCCCGGCGCTCACCGATTTCATCATTCAGACGCGCAAAGCGCAGATGTTCATCACCGGTCCGCAGGTGATCAAGGGCGTCACCGGTGAGGTTGTGACGGCGGAGCAGTTGGGCGGTCCCGAGGCCCACATGGCCAATTCCGGCGTCATTCACTTCATCGCCGAGGACGACAATCATGCCATCCTGCTGTGCCAGAAGCTGCTGAGTTTTCTGCCCAACAACAACCTGGAAGACCCGCCGCGGGTAGAGGGCGATCCCAATCTCGATCCGAACCCGGCGCTCGACGATCTCGTGCCGGCGGAGATCAAGAAGGGTTACGACGTTCGCGACGTCATCACCAGGGTGGTGGACTTCAGCGATTTTCTGGAAGTGCAGTCCGGCTATGCCATGAACATCGTGGTCGGGTTCGCCCGCATTGCCGGGCGCGCCATCGGAATCATCGCCAATCAGCCCGCGGTGCAGGCCGGCGTGCTGGATATCAATGCCTCCAACAAAGCCTCGCGCTTCATCCGCTTCTGCAATGCCTTCAATATCTCCCTGCTGACCTTCGTCGACGTGCCCGGATTCTTACCGGGTGTGCAGCAGGAGCACGGGGGGATCATCCGTCACGGTGCCAAGATGCTGTTCGCCTACTCGGCGGCCACCGTGCCGAAAGTCACCGTGATTCTGCGGAAATGCTATGGCGGCGCGTACCTGGCGATGTGCGGCAAGGATCTGGGCGCCGATCGCGTCTTCGCCTGGCCCACCGCCGAGGTCGCCGTAATGGGCGCCGAGGGTGCGGCGGAAATCGTGTTCCGCAAAGAAATCCAGGAGGCTGGGGACAAGGCCGCCAAGCGCACGGAACTGATCGAACGGTACCGCGAAGCCTTCTCCAACCCGTACGTAGCGGCGGGCCGGCGGCTGGTCGACTCGATTATCGAGCCTGCCAACACCCGCCATCATCTGGCGCAGGTCTTCGAATACCTGCACACCAAACGGGAACTGCGTCCGCCCAAGAAACATGGGCTGATGCCACTGTAAAAGGCGAGGGAAAACCATGGCAAAAGTCACAGTAGCGGATCTCCAGGAGCAAATCGCGGAACTTTCACGGCGGTTGTCGGCTTTTGAAAGCCGGAATGGGCACGCTGCGCCGCCGACGGTGCTGGCGCCGCAGGTTGTCGCGGCCCCGGTCCCCGAAAGTATTGGCGAAGAGGAATTGCTCGCTATCTCGGCCGCCATTGGAGCGTACCTGGGAGTGCGTGCGCACATCCGCGGAATTCGATTGCTCAGCAGCAATGCATGGGCACAACAGGGGCGTGTGTCGATCCAGGCGTCCCACAGTCTGCAGGGTTAGGAGACGCCAGTGAAACTGAACATTACCATTGACGGAAAGATATACGAAGTGGACGTTGAAGCGTCGGAACCGGAAGCGCCCGGCGCGCCGCATGCCATGACCGGGTTCAATATCGGTTCGGCGCCGCTGCGTGTTCCGGCCAGCTCCGCCCCGGCCGCCCCGGTCGCTCCGGTGGCCGGCAGCAAGCCGGTGAATGAGGACAAGGTGTGCCGCAGCCCCGTTTCGGGCATTGTGGTACGGGTGGCGGCCCAGGTGGGCCAGAGCCTCCAGTCGGGCGACATTCTGGTGGTGCTGGAAGCCATGAAGATGGAAACTAACATAACGGCTCCCTCGGCGGGCAAGATCGCGGCCATTCGGGTCAATCAGGGCGATAGCGTGCAGGCCGGCCAGGTGGTAGCGGAGTTCGAATCATGAGTGCGGAACTGGAACAGGTACCGGGATTTCTCTTTTTCGATCATGTGGCCATTTCGGTAAAGCCGGGCGAGCTGGAAGCGCACGTCCGGGCTTACCAGGCAATGGGCTTTCAGGAAGTGCATCGCGAAGACGTACTGGGCGGCGACCAGGTGCGCGAGGTTCTGTTGCAGGTGGGCGCGGGCCCGAACCTGGTGCAGCTTCTGGAGCCGTTGACGCCGGAATCGCCGGTCGCGAAGCAGATCGAGAAGAACGGCGGCCGCGGCGGGTTGGCGCACGTGGCGCTGCGCGTGGCCGATATCCAAAAGGCGTTCGATTACCTGCGTTCCAAGGGCTTCAAGATCATCGACAAAGCGCCGCGCAAAGGCTCGCGGGGCACGACCGTCTTTTTCGTGCATCCCAAGACTACCGAAACCGCGGCGTTCGGCTATCTGATAGAAGTAGTGCAGGAGGGTAGCCATGCCTGACGCGGATACCGGCGTCGAAATCCTGAACCTGGGCAGCGATTTTCCCCCCGTGTCCACAGCCGCGTGGGAAGCCGCCATCGCCAAGGATCTCAAGGGCGCGGACTACGAGAAGAAACTGGTATGGCGAACCGAGGAAGGGCTCGCCATCCGCCCCTACTACCGGAAAGAGGCGCTCGCCGAACTGGGCGCTCAACTCCGCACCGCGCCCGACCATTACCCGTTCGTGCGCGGCTCGGGCCGAAGCTGGGAGATCGCGCAGGACGCCAAGCCCGGTCCCAAAGCCATTCGCGCCGATCTGCTGCATGAAGCCGGGGCCCACGCAATCCAGGAGTTGGGCTACGGAATCGCCGCGGGCGTGGAGCGGCTGGCCGAACTGACCGCCTCGCTGCCCGTCGATACCATCGCGCCGCAAATCGAATTTGTCTTCGCGGTCGGGCCCAGCTATTTCATCGAGATTGCCAAATTGCGCGCCGCACGCATCCTGTGGGCGCAGGTGGTGACCGCGTTCGGCCCCACCGACGACGGCGCTTGCCGCATGCGCCTGCACGCGCGCACTCCGCGGCGCAACAAAAGCGCCTACGATTGTTACACCAATCTGCTGCGCGTCACCACCGAAGCGCTCTCCGCCGCGGTGGGCGGCTGCGATCAGCTCACCGTAAAACCATTTGGCTTCGATCCTCATTTGGCGCTCAACCTCCAGCGGATCCTCAAGGAAGAATCGCACCTGGACGCGGTGGCCGATCCCGCGGGTGGCTCCTACTACATCGAAGCCCTTACCGATTCGCTGGCGCGGGAGGCCTGGAAACTTTTCCAACAGGTGGAAGCGGAAGGCGGATACGCCGCGGCGCTGGCCTCCGGATCCATCGAAAAGGCGCTGGCGGAAACCCGCGCGGCGCGCGCCAAGGCCTACTCTGCGCGGCGGCGCGCCCTGGTGGGCGTCAACAATTATCCCAACGTGACCGACAAAACGCCGTCCGGTGACCTTCCCGGAGCGGAGCCCGCGAACCCGCTGCCCGAGGTGCGCATCGCCGAGCCGTTCGAAAAGATCCGCCGGCGGACCACCGCGCACGCGGAGGCCACGGGGCGATATCCCCAGGTCCTGCTGCTGAAACGCGGCGACGTCAAGATGAAGGGCGCGCGCTCCAACTTCTGTCTGAATTTCTTCGGTGTCGCGGGCTTCGATATCGTGGAAGCCGAGGAGTACCAGGGCACGGACGCGGACCTGATCGTTTTGTGCAGCTCCGACCCTGAATATCTGGCCTTCGCGCAGGAGGTCTGCCCTCGCGTCAAGGCGCCGGTGCTGGTGGCCGGCAACCCGAAAGAGCAGATGGAGGCATTGCAGGCAGCCGGGGTCCAGGGCTTCATCCATATCTTCAGCGACGCCATCCAGACCCTAACCCAATGGCAGGACAAGTTGGGAATGAGGAGCAGCCAATGAGACCGGACTTCTCTAAAATCGAATATAAGCTTCAGCCGCAGAGCGCCGAACCGGCCGGGCCCGGCGAGCACGCGCCCGTCTGGCGAACCGCGGAGCACATCCCCGTGAAGGCATGGTACACGGCCGACGACCTGTACGCCATGGAGCACCTGGAGTACGCCGCGGGCGTCCCGCCATTTCTGCGCGGGCCGTACTCCACCATGTACGCCATGCAGCCGTGGACCATCCGCCAATACGCCGGCTTCTCCACCGCGGAGGAATCGAACGCGTTCTACCGGCGCAACCTGAGTGCCGGACAGAAGGGCCTTTCGGTGGCGTTCGACCTGGCTACCCACCGCGGCTACGATTCGGACAACGAGCGCGTCTCGGGCGACGTCGGCAAGGCCGGCGTGGCGATCGACTCGGTCGAAGACATGAAGATCCTCTTCGATCAGATCCCCCTGGGGCAGATGTCCGTTTCCATGACCATGAACGGCGCGGTTCTGCCGATTATGGCGTTCTACATCGTGGCGGCCGAAGAGCAGGGCGTGGCCACCAAGGACCTGAGCGGCACCATTCAGAACGACATTCTGAAAGAGTTCATGGTCCGCAACACCTACATCTACCCGCCCGGCCATTCCATGAAAATCATCGGCGACATTTTCCGCTATTGCTCGGAGAATATGCCGAAGTTCAACTGCATTTCGATCAGCGGGTACCACATGCAGGAAGCCGGCGCCAGCGCCGATCTGGAGCTGGGCTACACGCTGGCCGACGGCCTGGAATACATCCGCACGGGCATTCAATCGGGCCTGGATATCGATACCTTCGCGCCGCGCCTGAGCTTCTTCTGGGGTATCGGCATGAACCATTTCATGGAGATTGCCAAGATGCGCGCGGCCCGCGTGCTATGGGCCAAGATCATCAAAGGCTTCCACCCCAAGAACCCGAAATCCATGGCGCTGCGCACTCACTCGCAGACCTCCGGATGGAGTCTCGCGGCCCAGGACGTTTTTAATAACGTGCCAAGGACGTGCGTGGAAGCGCTGGCCGCCGTCCTGGGCCATACGCAATCGCTGCATACCAACGCGCTCGACGAGGCCATCGCGCTGCCCACGGATTTCTCGGCTCGCATCGCCCGCAACACGCAGATTTTCCTGCTGGAAGAGACCGGCGCCACCAAGGTGGTGGACCCCTGGGCCGGGAGCTATTATGTGGAGTCCCTCACTCACGAACTGATGCACAAGGCGTGGCATCACATTCAGGAAGTGGAAGGCCTGGGCGGCATGGCCAAGGCCATCGAGACGGGCATCCCCAAGATGCGCATCGAAGAGGCCGCGGCGCGGCGGCAGGCGCAGATCGATTCCGGCAAGGAGACCATCGTCGGCGTCAACAAGTACAAGCCGGCCGAAGAGCAGCAGATCGACGTGCTGGTGGTGGATAATAAAGCGGTCCGCGAGTCGCAGCTTCGCAGGCTTGCCGAGGTCCGCGCGGCACGCGATCAGGCAGCGGTGGAGCAGGCACTGGCGGCGCTGACCGCTGCCGCGGAAAACGAATCCGGCAACCTGCTGGAACTGGCGGTTTCGGCGGCGCGGCTGCGGGCGACCCTGGGAGAAATTTCCACGGCGCTCGAAAAGGTATTCGGGAGGTATCAGGCGGTGAACCGGACCATCTCAGGCGTGTATTCTTCCGAGAGCCAGGACAATCCGGACTTCCGCAAGGCGCAGGAACTGGCGCAGGAGTTCGCCGATCTGGAAGGCCGCCGGCCGCGCATTCTGATGGCGAAGATGGGCCAGGACGGGCATGATCGCGGCGTCAAAGTGATCGCCACGGCGTTTGCCGACCTGGGCTTCGACGTGGATGTGGGCCCGCTATTCCAGACTCCCCGCGAGGCCGCCCGCATGGCGGCGGAAAACGATGTCCACGTGCTGGGTGTTTCGAGCCTGGCAGGCGGCCATACCACGCTGGTGCCGGAAGTGATCGCCGAGTTGAAGAAACTGGGGCGGCAGGACATCCAGGTAGTCGTAGGCGGAGTGATTCCGCCGCAGGATTACGAGGCTCTCTTCCAGGCGGGCGTGGCCGAAGTATTTGGTCCCGGCACGGTGATCCCGCTGGCCGCGCAGAAGATCCTCAACGCGCTAATCGGGACTGCGCGTGCGGTGTAGGGGCGGCGTGATGTCGCCCGGTATTCTGGCGCCGCCAGCCACGGATGAACACGGATGAACACAGATAAAACGAAATCCTTTCTTATCGGTGTTCATCGGCGTTCATCCGCGGCCAATAATGTTCTTGCCTCGGCCCGAGGTGGGCTCATCCTGGTTCCGAGACTTCGGGAGGTTAGAGACTCAGACCTTCTGAGGTCGTGGAATTGGGATGAGCCGGGGGGTGGGGCCAAGCTTCAGCCTTCCCCAGAGGGGACCCAGGACTTCAGTCCGCCCGCCGCAGGTCTCAGATCGCTGGCAGGAGGGCGGGCTGAAGGCCGCCGCAGACTGAAGTCTGCCCCACCTTCGAAACNNGGAGTCCAGAGACTCGTCTCGACCCACTCGGGGAGAGGCATCAAGCGTCCCGGAGCGCCGAGATGAGCGTCCTTTCCGGAGGGCGCCCCGCAGGCAGGAGTGTCTGCGCCGCATCGTGGCACTGGAGCACCTCATCGCCAGGAGTGGATTCGGGCCCAAGTCATTTTCCCGGCCTGCCGGGAATTGTGGCGCGAACCTAGGAGTGGGGAATCGCTAATGCGCCGGCTCCCCTTGAATCGATATGTCGACGGCGTATTGGGCGGAGACCGCATCATCCTCGCCCGCGCCATCACGGTAATCGAAAGCAATCTCCCCGCCGACGGCGAATTGGCGGCGCGGCTGTTGGATACCTTGCTGCCGCACACCGGCCGATCGCTGCGCGTTGGCATTACGGGCGTGCCGGGTGTCGGCAAAAGCACCTTTATCGATGCCCTCGGCATGCACCTCATCCGCGAACGCGACGAGAATGTCGCGGTGCTCAGCGTGGACCCGTCGAGCCCCATTTCGGGCGGCAGCATCCTCGGCGACAAGACTCGCATGGAACGCCTGGCGGTGGAAGAGCGGGCGTTCATTCGTCCTTCGCCGGCGCAGGGCCATCTGGGCGGCGTGGCCCGCAGGACGCGGGAAACCCTGCTGCTGTGCGAAGCGGCCGGCTATCGCAACGTCCTGGTGGAGACGGTTGGCGTAGGGCAGAGCGAGACGGCGGTCCGTTCCATGACCGATTTTTTCCTGCTGCTGATGCTGGCCGGCGCGGGCGACGAACTGCAAGGCATGAAGCGCGGCATTATCGAAATGCTCGACGGCATGGCCATCAACAAAGCCGACGGCGATAACAAGCGCAAAGCCGAGCGGGCGCGCATCGAGTATGCCGGCGCGCTGCACCTGTTCCCGGTGTCGCCCGACGGCTGGACGCCGCGGGTGTTGACCTGCTCCTCCATCGTGGGCAATGGCATCGCCGAGGTGTGGCAGATGGTGCTGGATCATCGCGACTTGCTGGAAGGTAATGGATTTCTGGTGTCCCGGCGAAATCTCCAGGCGCTGCAGTGGATGCAGGAGTTGACCATGTTGGGCCTGGATGAGCTGTTTCGCCGCAATCGCGCGGTGGCCGAGCGCCTGCCGCTGCTCCGGGAAGAGGTGCGAATGGGCCGCACCACACCGTTCGCCGCCAGCCGCGAACTGCTGGCGCTCTTTCATATTGAACCGAAGCTTGTCCAACCAAAAATCTTATGAGCACAAAGTTCCCTATCCTTACCGCAGCCGAGGCTGCTTCGTTTATTGAGCACGGACAGAACGTCGCGTTTAGCGGATTCACCCCGGCCGGCGTGCCGAAGGCAGTCCCGCTGGCCATCGCGGAACGCGCCACCGCCGCTCACAATGCCGGGAAGGAATTCCAGATTGGCGTCCTGACCGGAGCTTCCACGGGCCCGTCCCTGGATGGCGCGCTCGCCAAAGCGCAAGCCATGAAATTTCGTACGCCCTACCAGACCAACGGCGACCTGCGCGACCGCATTAACGCGGGCCAGACGCGCTTCTTCGACCTGCACCTTTCCCTGATGCCTCAGGTAACGCGCTACGGTTTTCTCGGTCCGGTGGACGTGGCCGTGGTGGAAGCGGCCGACCTTACGGCCGGCGGGGGCATCCTGTTGACCTCCGCGGTCGGTTCGGCGCCCACCTTCTGCAATCTGGCCAAGAAGGTCATCGTCGAACTGAACCGCCATCATCCCCCGACTGTTCTGGGGCTGCACGATATTTATGAGCCCGCCGATCCGCCCTATCGCAAACAGATTCCGATTTACACGCCTTCGGACCGCATCGGATCGCCGATCATCGCCATCGACCCCTCGAAGATCGTGGGAGTGGTGGAAACCGACCTGCCGGACGAAGCGCGCGGATTCAGCGAGACCACGCCGATTACCGAGCAGATCGGCCACAACGTCGCCGAATTCCTGGCCTCCCAACTGGCCGGTGGAAAGCTGCCTAAGTCATTCCTGCCGATTCAGTCCGGCGTGGGCGATATTGCGAATTCGGTGTTGGGCGCGCTGGGCGGCCATCCCGGCATCCCGCCGTTCGAGATGTACACGGAAGTGATTCAGGATTCCGTGGTCGGGCTGATCGAGCGGGAGCGCGTCCGCTTTGCCAGCAGTTGTTCGTTTACGGTTACGCCGCCGGCGCTCAAACGCGTCTACGACAACCTGAAGTTTTTCCGCTCTCGCGTGGTGTTGCGGCCTCAGGAGATCAGCAACAGCCCGGAAATCATCCGGCGGCTGGGCGTGATCTCCATCAACACGGCGATCGAAGTGGATATTTTCGGCAACGTGAACAGCACGCATGTGATGGGGCGAAAGCTCATGAACGGCATCGGCGGATCGGGCGATTTCACGCGCAACGCTTATCTTTCGATCTTCACTTGCCCGTCGACGGCCAAAGGTTTGAAGATCAGCACCATTGTGCCGCTGGTTTCGCACGTGGACCACAGCGAGCATTCGGTGCAGATTATCGCGACGGAGTACGGCGTGGCGGACCTGCGCGGCAAATCGCCCTTCGAGCGCGCCAGCGAGATCATCGAAAAGTGCGCGCACCCCGAATACCGCGAGTTGTTGCACAGCTACGTGGCCATTGTGGAGGGCGGCCACACGCCGCACACTCTCTCGGCCGCGTTCCGCATGCATGAGCAATTCCAGAAGACCGGAGACATGCGCGGCTGCGGTTGGGGCGTCCCGGTGCTGGCGTAGCGCGGCTGCGCCGGCACGCATCATCCTAAAAACGGCGGTTGACAGGCCGCCACACAAGCTTCCTCTTTAGCCCCAAGTGCTTGCAGAAACGGCAGTTGTCACCCAACGGGTGANNCCGGCGGTCAACCGCCGTTTTTAGGATCATGCACAGCGGCCCTATCCAACTGGCCACTGACAACTCCGGGGTGGAGAGCTTCTGGCTCCTGGCGCGCCGGTGCGGTCTCCGAATACCTGGTGTCGCAGGGCGTCCCCGCCGCCGGCAGCAGGATTGCACCGTCAGAACTCCTGATGTCGTGGNNTCAGCCCATTTTCCCCGCCGGGCTGAAGTTGCGGGCCGACATCAGGAGTTCTGACCGTGGAGATGGTAGTTGCGCCGCGGCCCCCTGAGTCCGGCAGCGTGGCTCCCATTTACCGCATAATAGGTTGCGGACCCCCACGAATGAAAATAATCGAACTGCTCCTGCGCGGAGCCCTGGCTGGATTTGCAATTTCGGCTCCGGTAGGACCGGTGAACGTCCTGTGCGTCTCCCGAACCATCAGGAAAGGGTGGTTGGGCGGCGCCGCCTCAGGTCTGGGCGCCGCTGCCGCGGACACGATCTACGGCTCCATCGCCGGATTCAGCATCACCTTCATCATTGCGTGGCTGGTCCGTGAGTTATTTTGGATCCGCCTGATCGGAGGGGTGCTGCTGATCTCGATCGGGCTGGTCTATTACTTCAAACGGCCGAAATCGCTCGGGGAAACCGCGCAGGGCGACTCGGCCGGGTCGGACATTGCGACCACCTTCCTGCTGACTCTGACCAACCCCACCACCATCCTCTCCTTTCTCGCCGTGCTGGCCGTTTTGCGCCTGGGCGAACGCCGCCCATGGACGCTCACCATCTTCCTGGTACTGGGAATTTTCGTCGGCGCGATGTCCTGGTGGACCCTGCTGGCGCTGATATCCGGCCATTTTCGCGATCGGTTCAACGACCGGGCGGTCGTCTGGATGAACCGTATCGCCGCCCTGGCAATCGGCGCCTTCGGGTTGATCACGATCGGGTTGGCGTGGAAGTGAGGCGGGTTTTCAGGCCTTGACTTGAGCCGCCGCGGCTTTCTTTTGGGCTTTCTTCATCTTTCGCGGCAAGTGGGGATTGTTCTTCTTTTGGAGCTTCGCCGGTTTCATAGACTTCCTAAGCTCCCGTGGGGGCTCGGCGGCAGCCGCGGGCGCAGCGACTTTGCCTGCCTTTGCCGTGCCGTCTTCCTTGTCTTCAGGCTTCTTGCTCTTCTTACTCGCTTTGGGTTTCTGTTCGTCTGCCATGAGTTCCTCGTATATCCTGATCTCATCGTCGCACGAGGGAGGATTTCGTGCACCTCATAAATCGCCAGCAGTTTCTGGCCAGTGCCTCCGTTGGCCCGGGTATGGGGCAAAATCTTCGCCGACACTTACAGCATCACTCATATGCGCAAATTGCCGCGGCGGCAGATGCCCGAGTTGACGACCAGCGTGGATTGGGTGAACCAGCCGCTCCCACCGGCTCGTCTGTTCCAACAGTTGTTTGCGGCCGGCGGCACTCAGCCGGTAATATCGGGGCCGCCGGTGGTTATCCGACGCGCCCCGGAACGATACGATCCAGCCTCGATTTTCGAGCCGGTGCAACGCGGGATAGAGCGAACCGTCAGAACTCCTGATGTCGTGGNNNCCCCGCCAGGCTAAAATTGCGGGGCGACATCAGGAGTTCTGACCGTGCGCCGGGCCGAGCACCAATGTTTGCAGAATGAGCAAGTCGAGCGCGCCCTGCAACATTTCACCGTCCGGTTAGCGTTTCTCCGATGTGGCCATGATAGGACCAGGAGACTCCCATGGATGATCGACCGCAGCGAAACGACAGTGAATCCGCCCCAAAAACTTCGGTACGATGCGCCGTTCATATGAACCTCGACCCATCCATTCCAAGGCCGGCTGAAGGGCCTGGGCCGAGCCCTTGTTTCGAGTTAAGATGAATTGGATCTGCTTATGCTGCGTCGAATTGTCTGGCTGGGTTTCGCCGTGGCTCTCGCCGCCCTGGCCCAAAAGTACGACGGCCCGCAACCGCCGAAACCCGACGTGCTCTATCTCAAACACGCCGCCAACCTGATTTCCACCGAGGCCCTGGTTACCACAGAGGAAAAAAAGAAGGACGATGTCACCTACATAGTCGACGGGGCCAGTTCGTCCGCCAAGACGCCTCTCGCCTCGCCCATTTTCCTCATGAAATCCGTCAGCGTTGTGCCCGGCAAGTTGCAGCTTTTCAAGTTCGAAGTGAAGAATGGACATCGCGAGCTTTTCTTCCCCGCTAAGAAGTCGCCGCAGCCCATCCGCATCGTAGTCACGCGGCTCTCGGCCGACGGTATTTGGAAGATTGAGGTGGATGAAAGCCTGGAACCGGGAGAATATGGTCTGAGCCCAGAGGGCTCCAACCAGGCTTTCTGTTTCCAGGTATTTTGAGAAGCGGCCGGCTTTCAGCACGCCTCACGCACCGCGGCGCTGTCCATCGGGCCACTGACGGCTCCGGGGTGGAGGGCTTTTGGCTCTCTCGGCGCGTGTCAAAAACGACGGCCGGGAATGCAGTCGGTGGAGAGCCGGGGCGCCGCGTCGAGGCGCGGTCCATGGAAGCCACTGGCTGCGACGGAGCTATTGGCGATTAGAAGCTTTCTGCCGCGAAACTGCCTTCAAGTGGCAAGGACAGAACTCCTGATGTCGCCCNNTCGATCCTATTCGAGCAGCGGGGCTCTAATTCGGCGCGGTTGGGCAGGCGAGCACCGCCTGCCCCACCTGTGGGCTCATTGCAAATTCCACGACATCAGGAGTTTTGAAGAACCGCTTGCTTGCGCGCGCGGCTCGGAAAGCGCCGCGACGATTCCACGGGACCTGTTACCGAGCCGGGCTCAGAGGGTGCTCCGTCAGGAAGCGTTGCTGCTCCGCCGCATGGCCGTTTCGCGACAGAAACCAGCTATTGGCTCTTTTGAAGCGCCTCCGGCGCTATCTGTTCTTTGTCCTTCTCAGCGTTTCCGCGTCTCTGCGGTTAATCTTGCCGCTCCGGAGTTACCCCGATCGATCAAGGCCGACGGCAGTCGGCGCTGGAGCTCTGTGGTGAATGCTGCCTACTCGAAGCGAATACCCTGCGCCAGCGGCAATTGCGTCGACCAGTTGACGGTATTCGTCTGTCTCCGCATGTAAGCCTTCCACGCGTCGCTGCCCGACTCACGGCCGCCGCCCGTCTCCTTTTCGCCGCCGAACGCGCCGCCGATTTCCGCCCCGCTCGTGCCGATATTCACGTTGGCGATTCCACAATCGCTGCCGCGATGGCTGAGGAATGTTTCCGCCGAGATCAGGTTATTGGTGAACATCGCCGACGAAAGACCCTGCGGCACGTCGTTGTGCCAGTGGATCGCCTCGTCCAGATGGTCGAACTCCACAAGGTACAGGATGGGCGCGAAGATCTCTTCCTTCAGGATCGGCATATCGGGACGCGCGCGTACCAGCGTGGGCTCCACGAAGCATCCCGTGACGTGGCCGCCGCCCGCCAGGATTTCGCCGCCTTGTTCGCGGATGCGCCGGACGCCGTCCAGCATGTCGTCCACTGCGCGGTGGTTCACCAGGGGCCCCATCAGCGTCCCTTCTTCCAGCGGGTGGCCGATTTTCACCTGCCGGTAGGCGTTCACCAGTGCGCTGGTCATCTTGCCGGCGATGCCGCGCTGCAGAAACAATCGCCGTGTAGTGGTGCAGCGCTGGCCCGCCGTTCCCACCGCGCCGAACAGTACCGCCCGCAGCAACAGATCGATATTGCAGTCGTCCATGGCGATGATGCCGTTGTTGCCGCCCAGTTCCAGAATGCTCCGGCCCAGCCGCCCGGCGACCACTTCGGCCACATGCCGGCCCACGACGGTGGACCCGGTGAAGCTCACCAGCGGAATGCGCCGGTCGCGGACGAGCGTCTCGGCGATGGGGTCGCTCTTGCCAATCACCAGGTTGAAAATGGCCTTCAGGCCGTGCCGGTCGAGCACGCGGTTGCAGATTTTCTGCACCGCGATGGCCGTGAGCGGCGTGTCCGAAGAGGGCCGCCACAGTACGCAGTCGCCGCACACCGCCGCGATCATGGCGTTCCAGGCCCACACCGCGACGGGGAAATTGAACGCGCTGATCACGCCCACGATTCCCAAGGGGTGCCACTGCTCGTACATGCGATGCCCCGGCCGCTCACTGTGCATGGTGAGCCCATAGAGTTGGCGCGAAAGGCCGACCGCAAAATCGGCGATATCGATCATCTCCTGGACTTCGCCGCACCCTTCGGCCAGGATTTTTCCCATCTCCAGCGAGACCAGCTTCCCCAGGTCGTCTTTCGAGGCGCGCAGTTCGTTGCCGATTTCGCGTACGATCTCGCCGCGGCGGGGAGCCGGCATCATCCGCCAGTCCAGGAACGCCCCGGTTGCGCGTGCCACTACGCTTTCATAGTCCGCCGGTCCAGCCAGTTGGATTTTGGCGAGCGGCTCGCCGGTGGCCGGGTCCATGGATTCCAGTTGACCGCCGGACGGACCGGCGATCCAGTCGCCATGGCAGGCGCCGGAATTCACTGGCTCGATGTGCAGTTTTTCCAGGATCTCGGGGATCTGATTCTGCGTGGTGAACACGCTACTATTCTAGCCCCGGGGCCATCGGCGCGCGATCAAACTGCGACCCCTTCGGCTGCTTGCGCGACCTGCTCCACGAGTCTCGTGCGCGGCTGAAAACGGAAAAGCGGGCATAAGTACGTGCGGCCAGCGGAGTGAAACTCCACTTCATAGGTGTCGGCTCCCGAGTCGACTTCGGCCTGCGAGCGCCTTCGGATCCGGCAGCGGCTTATCAAAGTGCCGGGCCGCATCGCGACCTCGGACCGCCCGCCAATCTCCCGCGCTTCCAGTGGACTGATAATTTCGCACAACAAGAACCCCCGTCCCGGCACTGCCTGCTCGACAGCCGCACTCACGCCTAACCTCGGTTTGCCGGGTCTCTGAGCTCCTGCTTGGTTATGACGACTACGTTACCGTACCGCCGCACGCCCGCGCGCCCAGGAAGGGTATCTCTCGGACAGTGCGGTTGATTCAGAAACCGAGGTCCTCCACCGGCTGTTTCCCCGGAGCAGCACCGCTCCCTGGCGGTCGCGGCTCGGTAACAAGTCCCGTGAAATCATCGCAGTGTTTTCCGAGCCGCGCGCGCCAGCAAGCGGTTCTTGCCGTTTGAAGTGAGTTTCGCGACAGAGACTAGTCTAATAGCCAACAGCTCTTCACCGACAGCCGCCCAAATCGCTCGTTGCATTCAGTCGCTCCCTGGACCGCGCCTCGATGCGGCGCCCCGGCTCTTCATTGACTGCATCGGTTGGCGGCGCGTCCAGTCCGGCAGCGACCGCGGTGCGGAACCCGTCAGGAAAGACAAACCAATCGGCGGCGACAGGACGACTTACACCGCCGCTAACGCCCGAAACACCCGCCCTTGCGAGGCCGCGACCCCGGCGTGCGTCACATATCCGTTGTAAGTATTCACGCCCTTCTTCAGCGCCGCATGACGCTCGCAAGCGCCTTCCAAACCGTGATTCGCCAGTTCCAACAAATAGGGGAAAGTCGCATTAGTCAGCGCAAAAGTAGAAGTGTGCGGCACCGCGGCCGGCATGTTAGACACACAATAGTGCAGTACGCCGTCTACTAAGTAGACCGGCTCCGTATGAGTAGTCGCATGCGACGTTTCGAAGCAGCCGCCCTGATCGATCGCCACATCCACCACCACCGCTCCGCGTTTCATGGTGGCGATCATCTCGCGCCGCACCAGCCGCGGCGCCGACGCCCCGGGAATCAGGACCGCGCCCACCACCAGGTCGGCCGTCTTGAGGTTCTCGGTGATGGTCCACACGTTCGACGCCAGAGTGCTCACCTTCCCGTTGAAAATGTCGTCCAACTGGCGCAGGCGATTCAGATTGCGGTCGATAATCGTCACGCGGGCGCCCATTCCGACCGCGATTTTGGCGGCGTTGGTGCCCACGGTACCGCCACCCAGGATCACCACGTTGGCAGGCGCCACGCCCGGCACGCCGCCCAACAGGATGCCGCGTCCGCCGTTGGGTTTTTCCAGATACTGCGCACCCACCTGCACCGCCATGCGTCCCGCCACCTCGCTCATGGGCGTGAGCAGCGGCAGGCTGTTGTCGCTTTCGAGAATGGTCTCGTAGGCCACGCCGTTCACTTTGGATGAGAGCAGGCGGTCGGTGAGATCGGGGAGCGGCGCCAAGTGCAGGTAGGTGAACAGGATCAGCCCGGGCCGGAAGAACTCGTACTCGGCCTTCTGCGGCTCTTTCACTTTCACCACCAGATCGGCGCGCTTCCAGACGTCCGCGGCCGAATCCAGAATGGCCGCGCCGGCCTGCATGTATTCGCGATCGGCGATCGAACTGCCCTCGCCGGCATGCGTCTCCACCAGCACTTCGTGCCCCGCTTCCCGCAAGGCGATGACGCCGCTGGGCACCAGGCCAACCCGCGTCTCGTGGTCTTTGATTTCTTTCGGAACGCCGATAATCATGAGGACTGTCTCCAGAATTCAGATTAGCACCACGCAACGGTGGTAGGGCCAGCGCGGGGTGCTATTTCGGGGACAGGCTACATAACCTCGAAATAGAGTTTCGAGGTTATGTAGCCTGTCCCCGAAATAGCCGGCCCGCTAGAATGGTGAGTCTCGATGACCAACTCGCCTCTTCGCTACCGCCTCCTGGTAATCGCCGCCGCGGCCCTGTTTTCCACAGGCGGGGCGGCCATCAAGGCGGCTTCCTTCGGGGGATGGCAGATCGCCAGTTTTCGTTCGGCCATTGCAGCGGTGTTTCTCCTGGCCGTCATTCCGGAATCGCGCCGCCAGTGGCGCTGGCGCATGCTGCCGGTGGCGGCGTGCTACGCGGCCACGCTGATTTCCTTCGTTCTGGCCAACCGCCTCACCACTGCCGCCAACGCCATCTTTCTGCAATCGGCCGCGCCCCTCTATGTCCTGCTGCTCGGACCGCTTCTGTTGCGGGAGCCGATCCACCGCCGCGACGTAACTTTCGTGGCCGCGGTGGCGTGCGGGATCGCCTGTTTTTTTATCGGTTCGCCGCACGCCGGAGCGACGGCGCCCGACCCCAGGCACGGCAACCTCTTCGCGATTGCCAGTGGCCTGGCATATGCCTTCATGCTCGTCGGTCTGCGCCGCTTGTCGCGCCACGATCAGGGAGGCAACGGCATCGCGACGGTGGCCATCGGCAACCTCATCGCGTGTGCGGTGGCGCTGCCCTTTGCCCTGCCGGCCCCGTCCTTCGGCGCCAAAGACGTGGCCGTGCTGTTATACCTCGGTACCATTCAGATCGGCGTGGCGTACTTGTGCCTCACGCGCGGAATCCGTCACGTTCCGGCCGTCGAGGCCACCACGCTGCTGATGGCCGAGCCCGCCCTCAGCCCCGTGTGGACCTGGCTGGTGTACCGCGAAACGCCGGGAGCCTGGGCGTTGGCCGGCGGCGCGCTAATCGTCTCCGCCACCCTCTGGAACACCTGGCAGGCGCAAGCCGCTCGCGCAGGCCCGCGCGACTAACTTTTCCGGGTGCTCAGCGTCCATGACATACTGACATCAGAATGGCCAAAGTCCTCATAGCCGGAGGCGGGCTCGCCGGTTTGTCGGCGGCTGCCGCACTAGGTGGCGCCGGTTACGACGTCGAACTGTTTGAGGCGCGGCCGTTCCTCGGCGGCCGTGCCACATCTTATACGCTGCCCAACGCGGCCGGAGACGATACGGGGACCGAGACGATCGACAATTGCCAGCACATCCTGCTGCGCTGCTGCGTCAACCTGCTGGATTTCTACACTCGCCTGAACGTCCGCGACCGCATCAAGTTCTACCGCGAATTCTACTTCCTGGAGCCCGGCGGCCGCCTTTCCATCCTGCGGCGGGGCCGCTTCCCCGCTCCATTCCATTTCGCCGGCTCGTTTCTGCGCCTGCATTGCCTCGACCGGCACGACAAGATGGGCATCGCCAAGGCCCTGCTGGCCATTCGCCGCGAGCGCACCCGCCGCAAGGATCTGGACCGCATCAGCATGCTCGACTGGCTGCTGCAAAAGCGCCAGACGCCGCGCGCCATCGATCGTTTCTGGCGCCAGATCCTGGTAAGCGCGGTGAATGAGGACCTGGAGCGCATGGCCGCCATCCACGGCTTCCAGGTCTTTTGGCTGGGTTTTATGGCGCGCGCGGATTCCTACGAGATGGGGATTCCCGCGGTACCGTTGGGGCAACTCTATTCCACCGGCGCATGGGACCGTGTGGGCAACGTCAGGATGCACTTTCGCGAGCCGGTGGAACGCATCGATGCTTCCGGATTCGTGGTAGGCGGGGAACGCCGCACGGCCGACTACTACGTGTGCGCGCTGCCCTTCGAACGGCTGGAAGCGGTGGGACTGCCGGCTCCCAAGCTGGAGCATTCTCCCATTACCGGCGTGCATCTGTGGTTCGACCGCGAAGTGACTACCCTGCCGCATGCCACACTGCTCGACCGCACCATGCAGTGGATGTTCAACAAAGACAGTGGCCGGTACCTGCAGATGGTGGTGAGCGCTTCCCGCGATCTGACTCCGCTGTCGCGCGGGGAAATTATCGATATCGCTATCGGCGATCTGCGCCTCTATTTCCCGCGCGTCCGCGACGCGCACCTGGTGAAGGCCCACGTGATCAAGGAGCAGCGGGCCACCTTTTCGGCCGCCCCTGAGACCGAGCACCTGCGGTCCACGCCGGATTGCGGTATCGCCAATGTATTCCTGGCGGGGGACTGGACGCGCACCGGTTGGCCGGCCACCATGGAAGGCGCCGTCCGCAGCGGCTACATTGCGGCCGAATGGGTGGCGCAGGCGGCCGGCAAACCTGCCAAGTTCGTGGTGGAATAGCAGCTTTCGGCACGGGCGCCGCGCCGAGGCGCGTCAAAAGCTGCCAACTGACAGTTTGACCTATGACGATCTTCATAGAAATCTTTCGTAGACATGTTTGCGCCAGACCTGATCTTCTCTTGCGCAATCCGGCTGTCGCCCTTGATGGTGTAATTATGCACACCGGCCGAACAGGCATCGACACGTCAGCGAACTTCTGAAACGGCGTACTTGGCTACTTTCTGTCGCGAAACTTAAGAGACCGCTCCCTGGCGGTCGCGGCTCGGTAACAGTCGCGCCTGATTCCACGAGACTTGTTACNNCCGCCAGGGAGCGGTTTTGCCGTTACGAGCCGGAGTTTCGCGACAGAAACCAGCTACTTGACCGTGATATTTACAGCCGGACTGGAGACTCCGCCAACGGTCGCTACCACCTGCTGCACCCCTGGCGCCACCGATGTGGGGAGCGTGAATGTCACCTGCGTCACGCCAAACTGATTGGGCGCGAGGCCCATGCTTTGTATGAATGCCGGTACTCCGCCAACCGTCACCGAGACCGGCAATAGCGGCTTGTAAGTGCTAGCCGACGTGGTGGGCGCGTAGCCTGTGGGTATTGAGTTGGAGACTTGGCCGGCGCCAACCATTTGAAGCGACATCGTCCCGCCCTGAGCCACAATGGGAGTGGGAGACAAGTTCCCGCTGGCGTCCGCAAAGATACCTGGGGCCGCTGAGGAAATCGGAAACTGGAATCCGGCAATCTGCCCGTTATTATTAATTCCCAGGACCGCCGGACCGGCTCCCGCTTCATACGGAATCTGGATGTTGACCTGTGTGGGCGAGACATATGCCACCGGCGTCGCGATCCCGTTGACCGCGGCGGTAACACCGTCGAGGGAATAGGGCAGGGAATTGCCGGTAGCCGTGTCCGTAGTGTTCGCCAGGTTCGCGCCAAACACCGCGATCACCATCCCGGGGCTGACAACAGCGGAATAAGTGGCGGGACTGGCAATAATGGTGACGGCCGCTCCGGACGGGTTACTGCCCAGTACAAACATAATCGGAACGTTGACGGTCTGCGGCACGGCGCTGGAGGATTGGATAACCAGGTTGGCCCGGTAGGCGCCCGGCTCGAAGCCCGCACCGTTTGCCGTCAAAGCCACCTGCGCCGAGCCCGTACCGGAGAACTGCGAAGCTCCCAGCCAGGCCGTAGTTCGATTGGCGGGGAACACCGACGCCGTCCACGTGGCAGTGGGGTCGGCGAGGTCGATTGCCAGTGTGGCCTGCGCGCTCTGACCGGCCATGCCGATGCTCGCCGGCGCGACCGAAAGTTTCGTGGGATTCGATGCCGGACCCACCAGCGAAACGGTGACCTCCTGGTTGAGCCCGCTGGTAACCACCTGGATGATTTGGGTGGCTGGTGGCGTAATGCCGCCCAGGCAGATCGTGCCCTGCAAGCCGGCCCAGGAAGTAAGCCGCGCGGTGCCGAAAATGGACGGAATCTGGCTGGTCCAGTCTACGCCGCCCACGGCCAGGCCGATCTCCTCCAAGCCCACATTGCCGCCCGCCTCGTCGACATTCAGTTGAATCGGCCACTGGCAGGCGGGATCCGCGTTGGGGTTCCGGACCACCACCAGCGGTGTCGCCGAGACGATCGGGTACGAGCCCGGCGGAAGCGAAAGATAGCTCACCGTGATCTGGCGCGACCAGGTATTCCCGTGGACGTCCACACCAGTGAAACCGAAGGTGTGGGTGGCCGGGGCCGCGAGATTGCGCTCGACGACGGTGGCCGTCACCGTGCTGCTGGCGGGAATCGCCGGCGAAGGGAAGTACTGCGCCAACGTCTGCGCCGTGCCGTCAATCGTGAAGCCCGTGACAAGGGCCGGGACGCCGGAGACTTCGCGCAAGGTCAGGGTGGTGGTCCAACTCAAACCCTGCGCGTCCGGGGACGACGGCCACACCGTATCGGGCGCCGCGACAACGATACCGGCAGCGCCCACGGGCACGACCACCTGGATCTTCTGCGTGGCGCCTCCGCCGCTAAAGGCGGTATCGCCGGAGTATTGCGCCATTAACGTAAACGTTCCGGTGGCGCCGAACAGGTAAGCCGGGAAGAAGAGGTCCGCTTCCTGCTGCCCGCCCCCTGTATGAAGCGTCGAGGTATCGAGCGCAATACCGCTGACGCTGAAGGCGACCGTACCGGTGGGGACGCCTTGGCCGGCCGTGGGGGTGACGGTCGCCGTCATGCCCACGGTGTCGTTGATCGTCGCCTTGGCGGTATTCACATACAGCGATACGTTCACGCCGTTGGTCTGGCTGTTCCACTGCGTCACCAGGTTGTAGGCGTCCACCGACCCGAGGCCGGTGGCCGGGTCGTAGCCCGGTCCGGCCTGATAGCCGAACGAGCCCGTGAGGCAATCCGGGCTGCCCTGCGCGCAGTTCACCGTGTTGCTGCCGGCGGTGACATCGTGAAATGCCGAGGGAGCGCTCTGCGCCAGCCGGTACAGTTGCGGATTGATGTTTCCGAGCCCCGCCTGCGCCTGGAAGCCCTTGCTCACCTGATATTGGTTGAGGATGGCCACCAGGCCGGCCATGGATGGCGACGCGCACGATGTGCCGGAGACAATATAGTTGCCTCCGTTGTAAGTGAGGGTGTAGCCATCGTGTCCGGCCGAACTGAGTGCGATGTCCGGCACGTCGCGCGCATTGTCGTTGGGCACGCCGGGTCCGGTCTGCCACGACGGCTTGGCATAAAGGACGCTGGCGCCGCCGCCGCTCGAAAGAAGTCCGGACGTGCCCGATTCGTTCCAGGCAGCTTCCGGAATGTAAGACAACGCCGAACCGAGATTCGACGAATTCCTGGTTGCCCAATAAGTGCCGGCGCCTTCCACAAACTGGGTGCCACCCACGCCGGTAACTTCCGGCAGCACGGCCGGAAAGTTGACCGCAATGCCATTGGCGGCGTACGGCATCTCTCCCTGCGGGTCGCAAGCGGCGGCGCCGGCATCGCCCGACGCACTGAGAAGGGTGATGCCCTGGGCGTTGGCCTGCTGCGCGATGGCGCGCCAGTAACTCAACGCAGCGTCAATCTCGCAGCTTGAGTAGCTCACCGTGATCGCGGAAGCCACGTCCTGGTCTATGGCATAAACCATAGCGGTAAATGGGTCCGCTCCGTAGATGTAGTAGATAGTCGCATTGGGAGCGATGGCGCCGGCCCATTCCAGGTCGAGGTCGCCTTCCACCTGCGCGCCGTTGTATCCCGGATCTGTGCCGCCATAGAGTATCATCTTAGGATCGTTGGCGGCCAGGCCGAAGCGGGTGCGAAAGGAGCGAATATCGGCGATCGGGACATCGGACTCGCCTACCACGGCGATGTTCTGGCCGGTACCGTCGAAGCCGGCTTGATAGAGCGGCGAGACATCGTAGATGGTGGCCCAGTCTTGCGGCGCCAGATAATGACTGGCTCCGGAATCATACTCGGGCGAGACCTGCCCGATCATGGACCGGGGATGGAAATCGGTGAGGCCCATAAAACCGCCGATCACGCCGGCCAGCGCCTCCGGCACTGACGGATCGACAGTATTGGCGTAGTGCGTTTCGCCGTTCACCTGGAAACGGTGGATGGGAGTGCGCAACGTGCGGGACACCTGGCCGGCGGCGCCGCTGAACGCGATCCAGTTGCGCCCGCGGGCGCTTTGATTCACCGTAAATCCTTCGGAAGTCAGCCAGACGACCACCTTCGAATGGTCGGCGGGGCTCAATCCGAAGCGATTCCCGAACTCCTCCGGAGTGAGCCATTGGCGATAGCGCGGGGACGAGGGATTCTGCCTATCGGCCAATAACTGCTCGAGTTCCGCCTGCTGTGCGGCGGAAGGTTGGACTATCAGGACCATGTAATTCATCGGCATCGCCGGGTCGACGGAACCGCGGTCGAATTGCGGCTGCACCAGGCGTTGGGAGTTTCCGTACAAGGCCCTGGTATGGGCGGTGTCGACCGGACGCGTTACGCGATCCGGAACGGCAGCCGCGCCGATGCGCGCGAAGCCGATGGAAAGAGCAAGGAGGGTTATAAGGTTGTGGCACTTAGTCCGTGGCATCTGGATGAGTCCTTTAAATCCTGAATATCTTTTTTAGGATACACCTATTAGATGATGCCGCTGAATGCCACTTGGGAAAGACGCAAGAATAGCTTCACATTGTCTGTGGTGGCGATGTGACGCGGGCACTCGTGCCGGCAAGAGTGTCTGCTGATGTCGTGGAATTTGGGCTCAACAGGCCCGCTGCCTAAACAGTTTCTGTAGCGAAACTCCGACTCGTAAAGGCAAAACCGCTCCCTTGCGGTCGCGGCTCAGTAACAAGTCCCGTGGAATCAGGCGTGACTGTTACCGAGCCGGGCCCAGAGGGCACCCCGCAAGGGAGCGGGTTCTTGAGTTTCGCGACAGAAACTAAACAGGACAGAGGGCAGGCGAGCACCGCGTGCCCCACCCAGCAAGAAACGGCTCGACGCATTTCCGATTCCTTAGGGTGTGAAAACCCAAGCCGATAGAGCCGGCGCCAAACCGGGTATATACTAATGAGCGATCGGGAGGGGAGAGTTATGTTCAATTGCGATGTGAGGCTCGACATCACCCTATCGAGCAAACAGATGTCCTCCGCCTCGCAGGATTTCAAAGTAGTTGTCGGAGTGCGGATCTCAGGTGACGAAAGCGGGGGCGTTTGGCGCCAATTAGGCACGCCCGATACCCATGGTGGCACTCCAACCGACGGCCAATGGCAGCCGGTTCCGACGGGCGTCATTCTCAAGAGCGGCAGGGAGAGGACCGGAAACGCGCAGAACTTCGCGTTCCTGAGAACCATGGGAATTCCCCCACAGGCCGGAGCCACTGGCGAGATCAACGTCTTCACGCCTGGCCAGCGCGATTACAGCTCTCCGAACCTGGCATGGCGCGGAAAAGGCAATTTCGAAGTACTGGCGCGCAATCTCAATCTCCCGGTGACGCCGTCCGGTACCTGGGCGTTGATGAAACGGAACATGTGGGACACGGTGGGGCAAGGCTTGGGCTGGGAGCTGACCACCACCGGTGGAGTTTCATTCTCGGGCGGGGCAGGCGGCCGGGGAATAGAAGTGATTCCCAGAGGCACGTTGTACATCAAGCGCATGACCAAGCCTTACGAAACGCGTTCCTTCAGTTATGTGGGCGCCGGCGCGGGCTTTATGATTCCGGGAGCGGGAGGGTCGTACTCCGATCCGATGTGGCCCAGCATTGGCACGGAGATCACCAAGGGAAATATGCCCATCAGCGATCCGTTGCGTTTGGAAGATCTCGAGGGAGCCTGCCACATTGTCGATATCAGCCTGGGCGGAATTCTGCCCACGCCGATTCCCGGAGGCCGGCTTCCGATCGGTCTGGGCGCCGCGGGAAACGCGCTGGGAATCATCTTCGGAGTCCCCGGTGGGCTGGCAATCGGCGGCTTCAAGGCATGCGGTTGGGTCGCCGGCCCGGTGGCGCTGGCTGGAAAAGCGGGGGCGTCCGCGGGAGCGGTGCTGAATATCGGCCTGATGCGGTTGAACAAATAGCGGAGATCATCGCGCATTCGACGCGGTCTTGAGCCCGGTTCTAGAATGAACTGGTGCCCTCCCGACAGCAGAAACGACGTCAGACCGCACACCAGGCCGCGCTCGCCGACTCGTCGCCCGCTCTGATCCTGCCGCTGCTGGAACGGCGGTCCGCCATCCTCGCGATATTGCTGGTGGTGATCGCGTCGGCGCGAATCGCGGCGACTTACACCGTCTTCAACCACACTACCGACGAGCCGGCGCACATCGCCAACGGCATGCAGTGGCTGGACAAGCACGTGTATCTCTACGAGCCGCAGCATCCGCCCCTGGCGCGGGTGGCGGCGGCGCTGGGACCGTATCTGCTGGGAATCCGGTCGCAGGGCACGCCGGGAACGGGGTTGGGTCCGGAATCCCTGGAAGGCGCGCGAATTCTGTACCGCGACCACCATTACGATCTCACGCTGGCCATGGCGCGCCTGGGAATCCTACCATTTTTCTGGGTCGCTTGCCTGGTGGTATACGCCTGGGGAAAGCGCTCCCACGGCGCGGCCGTCGCGGTCATCGCGCTGTTCTTTTTCAGCTTCCTTCCGCCCATTCTGGCGCACGCCGGCCTGGCTACCACCGATATGGCGGTGACGGCGTTTCTGGGAGCGGCCTTCGTCACCGGACTGCGGTGGGCCGGGAGTCCCACGTGGAAGCGCGGCTGGCTGTTCGGCGCCTGTACGGGGCTCGCGGCGGTCTCGAAATTTTCCAGCCTGGTATTTTTTCCCGCGGCGGCGGCTCTCGTGCTGGCCGGGTATCTGTTCTTCGAACGGCCGACGCTCCCGGCCCTGGCTCGCAGCGTGAAAGAGCGGCTGCCATCGTTCGGACTGGCCGTCGCCACCGGGGCTCTGATTATCGCGGCGATGTATCGTTTCTCACTTTCGGTCCTCTTCGCCGGGATTCGGGCGGTAGAGGCGCACAACGCCGAAGGCCACATCGCTTATCTGCTCGGCCGGCGGAGCACCAGCGGATTCTGGTATTTCTACCCGGTGGTGCTGGCCGTGAAAACGCCGCTGGCACTGCTCGGGCTGCTCGGACTGGCGCTATGGTGGACCTTCCGCGATTCGGGCCGGGTACGGCGCGACTGGCCGGTACTGGCCTTCGTAGCGGGCATCCTGCTGGTGGCTCTGTTCAGCCGCATCAATATCGGAGTCCGCCACGTTCTGCCGGTTTACTTCGGCTTCTCGCTGCTGGCCGCGGGGGCCGTCCCGGAACTGCTGGAGCGGGCCCGAACCGGCCGGTGGATCCGCGCCGCACTGGCCGCGCTGCTGCTCTGGTTCGCCGGTTCCTCGTTGTGGTGCCATCCCGACTACCTGGCCTACACCAACGAGCTGGCCGGAAGCGCACCCGAAAAGGTGCTGGCCGATTCGGACCTCGACTGGGGTCAGGACATGAAGCGGCTCGCCGCCCGGCTGCGCGAAGTGGGGGCCACACAAGTGACGTTCGACCCCATCGTTCTGGCCGATTTCGAGGGTGAAATGGGCTTCCCTCAAATGGCGCCGGCCAATGCGGCGGCGCCGGCGCCCGGATGGAACGCGGTCAGCCTGTCGTATTGGAAAGTGCGGCGGCTGGGGCTGCTCGATACCCACCCCGAAATGGTTCTCTGGCCCGACCGCGTGCCGCCCGGCGAGCGCGTGGGCGAGGGCACAATGTTGTGGTACTTTCCGCCGCGCACGGGGCAGCCAAAGTGACGTACAGTGGGACTGTTCTATGCTGATTCTCATCGTCAACATCCACATCAAAGCGGACCGCATTGAGGCGTTCCGTAGCGCCACGCTCGAAAACGCGCGCAACAGCCTGCAGGAACCAGGGATTGCCCGTTTCGACGTCCTGCAACAGACCGACGATCCGTCGCGCTTCATTCTCTACGAGGTCTACCGCGACACCGCCGCCACGGTAGCGCACAAAGAGACAGCGCACTATCACGCCTGGCTGGCCAAGGTGGACGATATGTTCGCCGAGCCACGCACGCGGGCCTTGTATAGCAACGTCTATCCCGACGACCAGGGATGGTAGCGGCCATGCGCTTTGAGTTCGCCGCCGCGGCGCGCATCGTGTTCGGCGAGGGCGCGGTGCGCGAAGTGCCTCCGGCGGCCGCTGCCATGGGCCGCCGCGCGCTGGTGGTTACCGGCGCCCACCCGCAGCGCGCCGCGGCGNNACCATCGAACTGGTCCGCGAGGGATCGCGATTCGCGCGCGCCGAACATTGCGATGTGGTGGTGGCTATGGGCGGCGGGAGCGCTCTCGATGCCGGTAAAGCGCTGGCGGCGCTGCTCACGAATACCGGCGACCCGCTGGATTACCTGGAAGTGGTGGGGCGCGGCCAGCCGCTGGAGCATACGCCGGCGCCATCCATCGCCGTGCCCACTACCGCCGGCACGGGTTCGGAAGTCACGCGCAATGCGGTGCTGGCATCGCCTCGGCATGGCGTGAAGGCCAGCCTGCGGAGTGCGTCGATGTTGCCGCGGCTGGCCGTGGTGGACCCGGAATTGACGTGGGAGTTGCCGCCCGCGGTGACCGCTTCCACGGGACTCGACGCCTTGACGCAGTTGATCGAGCCTTATGTCTCCACGCGCGCCAACGCCATGACCGATTTGTACTGTGTGGAGGGCATGCGGCGCGGGTCCGCCGCCCTGCCGCGAGCGTACGTCAACGGGCAGGATCGCGCGGCGCGGCGCGACATGGCGTGGGCCAGCCTGCTGGGCGGACTGGCGCTGGCCAACGCCGGACTGGGCGCGGTCCACGGCTTCGCCGCGCCGGTGGGTGGGATGTGGACTGCCCCGCACGGCGCCGTGTGCGCGGCGGTGCTGCCTCACGCCATGGAGGTGAACGTGCGCGCCCTGCGGCAGCGCGCCCCGGAGAGCGACGCCTTACTTCGCTACCACGAGGTGGGGCGGCTGCTGACGGGCAACCCGCGGGCCACCGCTGAAGACGCCGTCCAGTGGACCGCGGAGATCTGCCGGCAGCTCGCAATACCGCCGCTCCGAACCTACGGTGTACGCCCGGAGGATTTTGCGGTGCTGGTGGAGAAGGCCGCGAAGGCCAGCAGTATGAAAGCCAACCCCATCGTGCTCACTCGGGAGGAACTGACCGAAATTATCACGCGGGCGTGAATTCGGGCGTCAGAAAGTTGAAACCTCCGCAGGCCGGGCAACGATATGTCTGAAACAGACCGGCCATCTTGCGTAGTACCGAATTCTTCCGCAAATAGGGCTCGGAGTGGCCCGCTCCACAGCGTACGCACACGTTTACCCAGACCTCGGCAGGCTCGGCCCCGGCCACGTTTCCGAACCGGAAGGACCAGCCGTAGCGGCTCAGTCCGGTGCCCCACCGCCGGTCCAGGCCGCGGAGCACCCAGATTAGAACCGCGAGGAAAAACTCGTTGCCGAAGGCGAACAGGGCGATCCGGCGTGGCGGGGGCGCTACGAAATTGTGATTATTCAGGAATGAAAGAGAACTGAATAAGACGGTTGTGCTGCGCAGGGGCAATCCGGTGAGGCGGTTTACCAGGGCGGCCACCTCTTCCGGGGAGCGAAACGGGTTGACATGTCCCCCGCCGCGCCCCAGCCAGCGGTAGACGCGGTCGGCAAAGGTGGTAGCATCCGGTACAGCGACGTACAGTACGCCGTCGGGCTTGAGGATGCGGCCGGTCTCGCGGATGGTGGCCTCGAGCTCGTTGAAGTGCTCCAGGCTGTGGTTGCTGACAACCAGGTGGAAGGAGGCCGGCGCAAAAGGCATGCGTGCCGCGTCGGCAAGCACGTACCAGCCCGCACCCGGGCGGTGGGGCTTCTCCAGGTCCAGCCGGACCACCAACAGATCCCGCCGTTCCGCGGGGAAACTGCCTGGGCCCGCGCCCAGATCGAGCACACGGGCGCCGGCCGGAAGGTTTCGGATGAGGTGGAGCATGGTCCGCTGGTTCGATGATACCCCGCAAAACATGTACCTTTTTGGGCCTTTCGCGCATCTAGAGATCAGGGCAGTTTCAGACCTGATCCAACTCCTTCCGGCATGACTGGCCGCAATGGCTACTGGGGCTCGTCTCGTTAACAGACCAACGCCGGAAACATTGAGCTTGCACGCAGGTCTGATTAATTTTAAGATAACGGAGTAACGTTACTCCGAATATTGCGGGGGATTCAGGATGATCTATTCTCGTTCGGCCGAATATGCGATCCGTGCATTCGTCCATCTGGCTCAGGTGAACGAAGGCAAGTACGCCATGGTGAAGAACATCGCGGAGGAGGAAGACATTCCCGCTCACTTCCTGGCGAAAATCTTACAACAGCTTGCGCGCAAGGGTCTGCTTCGCTCGAGCAAGGGGCCGACCGGCGGCTTCGCCCTTCGCGTGGACCCCAGCGAAATTCGCCTGCTGGATATCGTCGAGGCGCTGGACGGGCTGGCGCCGTACCAGCAGTGCGCCAGCGGACTTTCCGAGTGCAACGACGACATGCCGTGCTCCATGCACGATAGCTGGGTAGCGCTCCGTTCGCGTATCATGGATTATCTGGGACGGAATACGATTTTGGACCTGGCCAAGGCGCTGGATCAGAAAAAGAAAGCCATCGCTACGGCCAAGCAGCGCAAACCCAAACGTACTGTCACCGCAAAACGGGCCTAATAAACCCGCACTCTCAAGTAGTCCGGAGGCAAGATGGGATCAGTCCTTGTCCCCATGGTGGTCGAACAGACCTCCAGGGGCGAACGCGCGTACGACATTTATTCACGGCTGTTGAAAGAGAATATCATCTTCCTGGGAACTCCGATTGACGACCAGGTCGCCAATCTGATCATCGCCCAACTGCTTTTTCTGGAAGCGGAAGATCCCGAAAAAGACGTTTCGATTTACATCAATTCGCCGGGAGGCTCGATCACTTCGGGTCTGGCAATCCTGGATACCATGGCATTCATCCGGCCGGACATCGTGACCATTTGCGTCGGGCAAGCGGCCTCGATGGCGGCGGTCCTGCTGGCAAAGGGGACCAAAGGCAAACGCTTCAGCCTGCCGAATTCGCGCATCATGATCCACCAGCCCTCCATGCAGGGCTTGGCCGGACAAGCCGCGGATATCGACATTTACGCTCGCGAAATCCTGCGCATGCGGGAGACGTTGAACGGCATGCTGGCCGATGCCACCGGGCAAACCATCGAACGCGTGGCCAAAGACGTGGATCGCGATTACATCATGGATCCCGAAGGCGCCGTGCTGTACGGCATGATCGATCGCGTCATTACCAGCCGCGATCTGGCGCCGGTACCGATCAAGGGGTAAGCTCCCGGCGATGGGCTCTCAGCGCGCCGGCCGAGAGCCCATCGCCGTGGCTTCATGCCGGCGTCAATCCCAACCCGGGACGGTTGGGCAGGATTAGATTCCCCTTTTCCACCTTCACTCCATGAAACGGGTCGTTGGAGATGAGCAGGTTCCCGTCGAGATCGGCATAGTCCACCATCGGTGAAAGATGGGCCGCTGCGGTCACGGACACCGAACTCGATATCATGCAGCCCAGCATGGTCCGCATTCCCAGAGATTTGGCGACGTCGATCATGCGCCTGGCCTCCAGGATGCCGCCCGCCTTATCGAGTTTCACGTTGACGCCGTCAAAGGCGTCTTTCAGTTTGGGGATGTCGGAGGCCCGCTGGCAGGCTTCGTCGGCGATGATGGGGATGTGTACCCGGCTGCGCACCCAGCGCGTCTCTTCGATCATCTCGGCCGGCATGGGCTGCTCGATGAATTCCACACCGTGCTGCTCCAGCCAGTTGATTTTGCGGACGGCCTCTTCCTTGTTGGTCCAGCCTTCGTTGGCGTCGACGCGCAGTTTCTTGTCGGTGACGCTGCGCACGGCCTCGATGGTTGGTTCGTCGGTGGACAGCCCGACCTTCACTTTGAGGATGGGATAGTCGGCCGCTTCCCGAGTCTTCTGTTTGGTGATTTCAGGCGTGTCGATGCCGATGGAAAAAGTCGTGAGCGGCGTGCCGGCGGGGTCGAGTCCCAACCACTCGTAGAGCGGAATGCCCAGCTTCTGGCCGACCCAGTCCATGATGGCGATGTCGATGGCCGCTTTGCCGGCCCATTCGCCGGGAACGCGCTTAAAGACATCGGCCATAAGGTTGGAGAAGTGCATCGGGTCGGCGGCCAGGATGAGGTCGCGCACAGATTCCACGGCTTTGCGGGCGCCCTCGGCGTCTTCGTGGTAGCGGACAATGGGCGCGCCTTCGCCGTGTCCGGTGATGCCGTCGCGCGAGTAGGCCACGTGCAGCGTATCGCGATAGGCGCTGGACGACATGGTGGTGGTCCAGGTGTGCTGCAGGTTGAGCCGGAGGATTTTGGTTTCCAAAGCGGCAGGCACAGGGCTCGCGTAGGCGGCCGGCAGCAGGACTGCCGGCGCAACGGCGGCAGCCTTGATCAGGTCCCGGCGGTTCACTTCACTCTCCTTTGCGCCACCAGGAGGCGAGCCCAATAGGGGTCCGTGAGATCGTCGATGCGGACCATGGGGGTCTCGTGGGTAGTGGCGCTGATGAACTTGCCGTCTCCCAGATAGATTCCGGTGTGGGTGATGTGCTTCTCGGAGCTGCCGAAATACAGCAGATCGCCGGGCTGAAGCTGCTTGCGGTCGACGGGCGCCACACCGCTCCACTCGGCTTGCGGCTGAGCATCGCGCGGCATCGTCACTCCGCGGCGGCGTTCCAGCATCTGGGCCAGGCCGGAACAATCGTAGCCGTAACTGGAAGTGCCGCCCCAGGTGTAAGGAGAGCCGAGATACTTGCGGGCCAGTGCCAGCATGGCGGGAATATCGAGCGGCTTGACGTCGAAAGCCACGTCGCCTGACTGAATCCAGCCGGCATGGTCGTCAGGCAGGCGGACGGCGATCCAGCGGTCCCCGGCGGCGGGCGGTGCGGTCACTTCCAATCTGGTCCCGAAGGGCACGGTGACGAGCGGGGCGTGTTTGGTGACATCGGCCTCGCGGTAGATGTGGGCGAACTGGCTCATCACTTCGGCCACGCGGCCGGAAGCGGCATAGGGCGGGCCGGGGCGAAGTTGCGGCAGCGGGATCCAGCCGGTGTAGTCGTCGGCGGTGCGGACGTGCGCCCAGCCTTCGCGCTGCTCCATCAACTGCACGTTGGCGCCGTAGATGGCCTGCGAAACCACGTCGGCATCTTCGGTGGGACTGGAGTACATGTTGGCCACGGGACGAAGCACAACGGCATTCGGCAGGACAGTGGCGAAGAGAGCGAGCACGGCGAGCGAGGACATCCTTTTCAGGGTACCGCAGACGACTCACGAGGGATGCGGAGGAGATTCGGCCGGGTGCCTGACAGGATGGGGGGGAACGTGAAATCGCTTGCGGAAGGAAGTGGCTATTTCGGTAAGTGGCGCGTACTTCCGCCACAAAAACGCGGCGGCGAGAGCTACTCTCGCCGCCGCAACTCAGTACTAGACTCTGTATCGCTTAGAATTGTATGGTGGCGGTCGACGGGCTGGAAAACGCGCCGATAATCACCTGGATCGGATACGCTGTGGCAGCGACGATATCGGTCCCATCGGAGAAGGCCGCAGTGAATGAAGTCGGGAGCGTCGCGTTGATTTGGTACAGACCAGCGACTGCGCCGGACACAAACCCGGCGTACCCGATGGAGTTGCCTGAAAGCGTCACCGTCCCGCCATTAGCATTACTAATGACGACGCTTACAGGCGACTGCATGCATGGAGGAAGCCCGCCGAGAAGAGTGTTCGGGCCATAGGTGATGACTGCGCCGTCAATGGTAGTCCACTTAGGCGGAGTGTAACCGGTGGCGGAGGTGTTGACTACCTGTAGGTATCCGGGCGTCCCCTTTGTGGCGTTGCTGATCGCGACGCAAGCGCTGGGGAAAAGAGTGGATTTGTTGGTGACGGCATCCGCTCCCGTGCTGTCGGGTGCACCGAGCCCAGTTGCGTAGATGGAAATGGTCTCACCGGCTATTGCCGCGGTTGCTCCGTTCGCAGGCGCTCCGTTCACAGTAGTGGTAACGACACCCCCGGGGCTCGTGATGTTTAGGATGGCGCCCTGTCCGGAACCGTCCGAATCCATCGTGTAGACACCGGGATCCGCGGTCACGACGGTCACGGCGAGCGGGCTGGTGGTAGAGCCGGCAGTGGTGACGGTCACGTTGGGCGCGGCCCCAACGGTCATCCCGGATGGGACGATGGCGTTAATCTGCGTCGAGTTGGCGAATAGAATAGGCGCTAAGTACGTGGTCGTGGACTTCCCCGAAACAACGGTGAATGTCACGGTCAACGTGACGGCGCTCGCGCCGTTGCCACTGATTGTCAGGGTCGTCGGAAACTTGTTGAAGCTGTCGAGCGTGCCGCTGACGCCGCTCGCCGAGGACATGAAATTGGCGCCGAAGATGCTGATCAGTTCATAGGCGGCGACATTGGGGGAGGTTCCCAGGGTGGGTTGCTTGAAGGTAGCCGCGCTGGTCAGGCCGTATACCACCGGGCCGGTGGTTATGCTCAGATTGTAGCTCGAGGTAGGCGCGCTCGGAGCGACGCCGCCACTATAGTTCGCGACGCCGATTGCGAGAGTGCCAGTGGTTGAACCCGCAGGGAGCGCAATCGAGTTGGCCGGAACGGTGACGGCCAGTAAGCTGCTGCTCATCACCACGGTGTTGGAGGCGGGAGTAGTGCCGAGCCAGACCTTGGTTGGCCCCAACCCGGAACCAGTTGCGATATTCGATGAAGAAACAAAACCGGTCCCCTGCAGCAGCACGACCGTAGAGTAAGTACTGCTCGCGAGGGGCGCTACTGCCGCGGGGCTCAGCGAGGTGATGGTGGCAGGGATCGGCACCAAGGTGTATATGTAGGTGACGGTGGTAGTCGGCGGGGTAGTTCCCGTCGAAGGTGTAATAGTGATCGCCACTGACACTGTGTTGCCCAGGGGCACATTGCCGAAATAGCCCGTCAGAAGTGCGGGAACGTTTACCACCGTACCCCACGAATATGCCAGACCGCTGGCCGGTGTCAGGGAACAGGCAGGGTTGAGGTTGGTAGCCGCTGCGTTGGTAAGCGTGATTGCGCAGGTTGCGGTGAAGGGGATCGGCTCGTTGCTGGAATACGGCGTGACGGTGGGAACAGGGATGGTCATACCGGCGGACCAGGTCTTATTGATCACCGTACCGTCTATGCCTTCCTTCAGGAGCAAGGTCGGCGCGGGATTGGAAACCGCGAGGCTTACGGGTACGTGGTACTCTCCGTAAACGGCACTTGGGGTTGTACCGCCAAGGGTGGTAACAACTATGAAGCCCACACTTGCCGTGTAGATGCCAGGGGCGAGAGCTGGTGTTACGTTCGGATCCAAAGTGAAAACGACGGCAGCCGAGCTCCCTGCCGTGCCTGTCGTTGTGCCGGGATTCGAAGACTGCGTAATGCCAAGCCACGAGGGCAGCGTGGCTGGATCCACAGCAAAAAAGGTGGGATCGAAATTTGCATCCGGAGACGCGAGATTCATGGGGAAACTCTGGGCGTTGTTCGTGTATGTGCTGCCCACAGCGCCAAACTGGAGAACCGGGCCCAAAGACAATGGCGAATTCAACAACGTGAGGGTGACCTGGATCGACAGATTCGCATGACCATTCTGCTGAAAGAGAACCGCGTAAGTATAGGTGGCTGGATAGGTGGGGTTAGCGGGCAGGCCAGCCACGTTAACAGCGATGACAGGCGTAGCCGGGGCGGCGGCGGTGATGTTTGCACCTGCCACCGTTTGCAGCCAACTGGGCCATCCGGTTGCCGATATGATGTAGGCGTTCCCTAAATCGGGAGTCGCAATCGCCGCTATCGCTGCGGCGCTGTAGCTAATGGTTATGGTGTCCGTAGCCAGCGATTGAAAATTGCCCCCGCCGGTGATGTAGGTCAGACTCACTGCCGTTATAGGCGCTGCAGATGCGTTTGTGGCAGCGAAACTTGTTGGAGAAGTAGCGTTTGCCGTGCCGGCCCAAAGTGCCAGAGATAGCACGACGAGAAGGATGTTCAAAAAACGTTTGTGTGACATTGTTCGTCCTTTCCTTGTTACCCCGCGCTTTACCCTGTCGCTTGGGTACGTATTCTATATCGGCGGAGTTGTGGGTTGACTTGAGGGTTCCAAGGCGCCCTTCGTCAATTGCCGCTAGTGGAGCCCGGCGGAACGGCCCGGCCTGCGGAACCGTTCATTAATAGATACTTAGTGCTCCGAATTGAGGCTCCGTTTGGAGATCCCACTGACCGCGAGTACGCGTTTTCCCCGCTGCAGATATTCGTAGTCCTATATTTGCCAGGTGAAACCTCGGTCGGATATAAGGGATGGAGCCCGCAGATATCCGCAGTTGAGTCGCCCGGAATTCGGTAGGGAGCAGGCGGCTTCATCTCTTTTGGCGAAAGAGCACCGGCGAAGTCCATCGCTGCGTCTTGCCTGGTGCTCGTGGATGCGGGGACGCCATACGGGCGACCGCATATCCGCGTCCCGGCATCGGATTCGTGAGAGTGCGACGCGGCCGCAGCCCGAAAAGCCGCTCAAATTTGGCTGCCTCGGTGGGTCTGCCGGTTGGGAAATGGTTTCCCGCTGTAGACCTGTTGGCCTGCGCGACGCAAGCGCTCGAAGGGGATCACCCGCGTGGGTATCCTTATAATATGTGCCGTCACCAGCGGCGACCCGGGATTCGAAGTGGCGCGCGGTGCCACTTTACAAACAGCTACGGATAAATGCTTCCGGCGGGTACTCCGTGTCGCGCATTATAGACAGGATCATACTTGCGTCGATGTTTTTCCGGCCATCCTCGGGCCGGCGAATGTGCTCCCCCGAGGGTTTTTGAGCCCCTCGCGGCCGGACTGGGATCGACGCTGACTCACCTGATCGGATCCCGGCCAACAACGTGCCTGTGAATCCGCTGCGGAGCCGGGGCCGGGAGTGTTCGCCGAGGGATGCGGCCCGGCCCGTTTCGGCCGTTCTGGCGGGCGTCGATCAGGGCGCGTCGATCCGGGAATCGTCTATTCCCCAAGTAGCGGGCATCGCGGAGCGGACGCGACAGCGAGAGACGGCTGGCGGGAGACGAGCCCGCCCCGGGTCCGGCTTTCCAGCCTCAACCCGGAGAACCGCCGGAGTTTTACGGTCGCTCCTCGCATTTCGTCCTTTCCTGCTCCCCCCATCGAAGCGTGCAATGCACGCGATGTCGAAGGTCGGCGGAGAACCGCGCCGGCGGCTTCTGGCGGTGCGATGCAGAGAGCCTCGATGCCGAACCGGAAATCGGACCCGGCCAAGGCCGCTCATGAGGACGGCAGCAAGCACGGCCGTTAGAGGCTACGCATCGGACGCGGCACGACTTCGGTTTCAAGCTCAAACGTACCGCCAATCCTTGATCATCCCTGGTGTAGGCCCATGGCGCACAAAAGGGACCAGGCAGTTCCCCGAAATGGCGGGATTCCACGTCCGCCGAGGCTGAGCGTGAAGGTTCCCGGCGGCCGGCCGGTTCCAGGCCGCTCTATCATCGTGCCAGTGCAGCGCCAGCCTCAAGCCCACTCTCGGCGTGGGCTGGGGCACGGACGACGCGCAATTCGCCAAAGTGACGGGCACGGTGGAATCGAAGATCGCCTGGGCAAGTTCGCCGGCATAGTTGCAGTCGCGCACGCTCACGACAGGGCGTCGACCGGCTTACATAGACTCACTTCCCCCGTCCGCCATGATGCCGAACGGCCTCACTTCCCCTTACCCATCGACTGGCCTCCTTGCTCCCAACTGGCCGCCATGCCGCCACCGTCGATGGGCGGCGCAAAAGGCTTTCCGGCATGTTTTCAAGGCGGGAACACGCACCAACAGGGCTCGATCGGGAGGAACTCCTGAGACACTCGGTCCGCGCAGGGCGAGTACTACGACAAAAATGCCCTGATGCGATCCTCTCAAGTGACCGATATAGATATCAGCGAGCCGTCTGATCGGTCGCCTGCGGCCGGATGCCGTTGAAACTCTAAAGAAAAGGAAAATTGCAAAAAAATGAAGTTGTCGAAGTTTAGAATCCGCAGCCCGCAAGCGGTCTTCGCACTGCTCGCGGTGCTAGGTTCGGTCGGAACCGTACAAGCGGGAAGTCCACTATTGAGTGCCACTCCAAGCACCGTCAATCTCTATTGTAGTGCTACCAATCCCGGCTACCCCGTGACTGTGACACTAAAGCCTGTAGGCGCCGTGCCCACTACCACCCCCGCCACCACCTTTCCCATTTCGCTGGCCAGCACCCCTATCGCGGGCGTGACGGTGGCCGTGGTTGGCACCGCCACAGCCATCACGGCTACAAACGCCACGGCAGGTATCAACTACACCTTCACTCCGACTGCCGCTTGTACCACCGGGGCGGGTCAGACATACACATTTAGAGTGGCTCCCACGACAAGTGGCACCGCCGTTGCCGACGTTCAGGTCACGGTCAATGTGACCAAGGCCAACTTTCTAACCACGGCTACGCCTACCATCACTCTCTCTTGCGTCAACCCCGCCAGTTTGAGCCCCGTGTCAGTGGTTCTGAAGGCGGCGAACACCGTCCCCGCCAACTATACTCTGACACCCGTGTTGCCTTCCGCTCCCACGGGGTTCACCGTGGCCGCGGCCGGTGGCGCAGCAAGCAACATCACCCCTGCAAACACAACCACGGTGGGTATTAATTACACATTTACTCCGCTTGCGGTTTGTACTTTGAATTCACAGCCCTTCAGCTCCCAAACGTACACTTTCAAGGCTGCCACCACCGGCACTACTGCCGCGGCCGCAGCGGACTTGGCAGTGACGGTAGTTACGATTTCCAGCCTCGCATCGCCCCTCGTTGCGCCTGCGGTCACGCTGAACTGTACGCTGAACGGTGGCACTTATGGCGCCGCGCCAACCGGGACTCTCTCGGTCTCGTCGGCATTCCCGCTCTCTACCACCTATACGGTGACGACGGCCACAGTCCCCGGTTGGCTCACTGTTGGCACTCCAACCGGCCAAACTACACCCAACACCAACAGCCTTACCGTGGCCGCGAATTGCGGCACCTTCGCGGGCGGCACCAGCAATAAGGCCAATATCCACCTTGCGAGTACGAGTGGAACTATAACCTTTTCAGACTATGTTGTGGTTGTCACACTCAACATCGTCTCGCCAACCCAACTGAGTGTCACTTCTCCCGTTTCCATGACGTATACTCAAAAGTCCGGTACGCCAGGTTCCGCGCTTGTCCCGGTGACGGTGAGTTCCGGACCGCAACTACTTTTCATGGTGGATACGACAACCCTTCCCATCTGGGCCACCGTCGATACCACATCCGCCATGACGCCTGCCAGCATCCGCTTCACAACGACCGCCGCGGCCGACCAGGAAGCACCAGGCGCCTACTCGCAAAACGTGCACCTGAAAGTGCAAGGCCAAGCCGATACGGTATTGGCGCTCAACATCCAAATCAACAGTCCGACGGCCCACATTACGGTCTCCTCGGCAAACACAACCGCGAACTGGACTCTCGGGAACAGCACCATTCCATCCGCGACCATCACTCTGGTATCCTCCGGCGGGGCCGTTCCGTACAGCATCGCAACGAGCGGCATTCTTACGCCCCCGGGCACCGCTATCGCCGCCGATCTGGCCAGCGGTTTGGCTTACGGCTTCGGTGTTACCATTCCGATAACGTACTCCCAGGCCGCTTTTGCCTCGGCTCAAGCCGGCGCTCAACTGACCGGAATGGCAACCATCACTTGGGGTAGTCCTGCCGTCACCAACGTAGTTGCGTTCACGGTGACCGTCGGGTCTCCGACGCCCACTCTGACCTCAATCTGGCCGTCGAGTTTGCCGACAGCAACCCCTGGCACGACCCAGAATCTGACTCTTACCGGTTCCGGATTCATCAAGAGCCAGGATCCCACCGTAGCTACCCAGGTCGGGATTTCGGTTTCGGGTGCATATACCCCGAGCGCCTATCTCACCGCCACTGTGACGGACTCCTCGCATATCAACCTGGCAATCGTTGTGCCGCCTGGCGGCACGTCGATTCTGCCGTTCGACACCGCTACCAACGCCATCGTGATTCTCAGCGTCTGCAATCCGGTCAGCGGCGTCTGCAATATTGTCAATCCCGGTTCCACCGCATCCTTCACGATAGGTTCTCTTCCGTCCATTTCGGCGATCACGAGTTCCTCCGCGTTCATTTTGCAGACAACCGTGGCTCCCTACGATATCGTCAGCCTTTTCGGCTATAACTTCTGCCCGACCTGCAGCACCAGTTACGTGATGCTTGGATCGCCGGACGCCAACCTGGTCTACCCGCAAACCCTTTCGGACGGTGGTCAAACCCCTAAGCTCCTCTCGGTTACGTTCGCTGAGACGACCACACCGAATACAATCGCGCAAGCGTCCCTTTTGTTTGGCACGGACAGCCAGATCAACCTGCTGGTTCCGGGTGCACTCGCCGGGTACGGCGGCACGGTGAACATCACGGTCACGGCCGGCGGTGTAACTAGCGCACCATTCCCTGTCACCATAACAGCTTCAGACCCCGGTATCTTTACCGTCGGCAGCAGTGGCCAAGGCGATGGCGCGATACTGTCTCAAGCCTATACTTTGGTGAGCCAGGCCAACCCGGCCGCGGTGCGACAAGCATCTGGCGGGGGAGCTAACCTTTCGGATAATATTCAGATCTACATGAGCGGCCTGGGAGCGCCTTGGGCCGGTGTCGCCAATAATAACGCATCGGCGGCCGCTGGCAATGCTATTACGAACAACTACTGGTCCGGAGATTGTATCAGCACAACCAGCTTCCTGGTTGCGCTCAACGCCCCATTGGGGAATAACACTTACTCGACGATCGACGGGGTTGTGATCCAAAGCAGGCTGCTCAACTCGCTACGGCTGCCTCCGTGCCTCGGCAACAATGTTACTACCCCTATAGTGTCAGCCACCTTCGGTGGCATTGCCGGAACCGTTACATATGCCGGGTGGGTAGCGGACTCCGTAGAAGGCCTCTATCAGGTCAACGTGCAGCTCCCCTCCTCTACCGCGCTAACCGTCACGGCAGCAACACGCGAACCGGTGGTGGTTAAGGTCGGCGGCGCGGGTGGCGTATCCAGTCAGGCTGGCGTCACGGTGTGGGTGGCTCCGATGCTGACTGTCGCTGCGCCCGCCACCGAGCTCACCGGTCCGATTGGCTCACCTTGGCCTACGGATACGAACGCCAAGGTAATCGCCAGCGGCGGTTCACCCGCATACCGGTACACCCTAACTTCGGGCCAATTGCCCTTGGGCCTGAGCTTCAACTCCGATGGATCTATTTCGGGGACTCCGGCTCTACTGACAAGCGGTTCCTATCAATTGACTGTTACGGCGACCGACTCGGCAACCATCCCAGTCAGCGGTACCGTGACCTTTACGATCACGGTCACTGGCGGCCTGGTGATGACTTCTTCAAATTCGGGTCCGTTCTCAGCCACCTTTAACTCTGCGAGCCCCTCAATCACCACGATTACACCGACTGGTGGGATCGCTGGCGGCTACACTTTTGGCCTCGTCTCTGCCACGAGCCACGCTGCGGTAACGGGCCTTGGGATCGACACCTTCGGAGTGATCTCCAGCCTGGCCACCACGAAGGCAGGAGTTTACAACATGACTGCCACAGCGCACGATACGAGTACCCCATCGCCGCTGACGGGAGCTTATAACTTCACACTTAACGTCGCTCTCAGCATGCCTGTGCCGACGGCGACACCGCAGCCCACCGGGACCCCGGCCGGAGTACTCGCAACGGTAGTGGCGACCGGCAACACTGGCACCATCGTGTACTCTCTCGATTCAGCCAGCACAAGTGAGGGCTTCACAATCGACTCCTCCTCCGGAGCCGTCAAGGTAAGTACTGCCCCCGCACTGGCGAACTGGACCGTAGTTGTGACGGCAACCGACGGGACGCTAGCGACCGGCGCATCGGCTGTCGGCACCGCCACCGTATCCTTTAACGTGTCGACGCTCATGCCCCAAACGATCGCTTTCGGGGGAGCCCCGTCGCCGACGTTTGACGGCACCGGTTCACAGACAGTCACAGTTAGCGCGACGGCAACGTCGGGCCTGACGGTGACCTTCACTTCGGCCACTCCCGGCGTGTGCACCGCGGCGGGCACGACGGTAACGATCGTCTCGCCTGGAACTTGCACCATCCATGCGACGCAAGCCGGCAACACCACCTATGCGGCAGCGACGATGGCTTCCCAGAACTTCACGGTGAACGCGGAGGCCCAAACGATCACTTTTGGGACAGCCCCGGTCACGCAGACGTTTGACGGCTCAGGTACACAGACAGTCACAGTTAGCGCGACGGCGACGTCGACCCTGACGGTGAGCTTCGCTTCGGCCACTCCGGGCGTTTGCACCGCGTCGGGCACGAGTGGGACGGTAACGATCATCTCGCCTGGAACTTGCACCATCCATGGGTCGCAAGCCGGCAACGCCACCTACGCGGCAGCGACGATGGCTTCCCAGAGCTTCACGGTGAACCTCGAGGTCCAAACGATCAGCTTCACGGGCCCGGGGGACCAAGTCCTTAGCACGGGCTCTGTCTCGGTGAGCGCCTCGTCGACCTCGGGTCTGACTGTGACCTTCTCCACGTCGAGTTCATCATCGATCTGCACGGTGTCAGGCACGACGGTGACGCTCCAAGGGGATGGCGCCTGTGTTGTTAAGGCGGACCAAACCGGCAACAGCACCTACGGGGTGGCTCCGTCCGTTAACCAGACCATCAACATTACAGGGTAATAACCAACCGACCAACTTGAAACACCTTCGGCGGCGGGAGAAACCTCCCGCCGCCGTTTTTATTAGCCCCCCCCGTCCGCCCCACGGCACTTCCCCCATGCAACGAGCACTCTCACCGTCTATGCGGCCAGAGCTAACGTTACAAGATTTCTCCCGCCGTATCACCATCAGATCGATTCCCCGTGGCAGTGCCGCAGCGCTTCTTCCCGCGAACGCCTTGCGGAACTCAGGATGCGGCGGTCTGCGCATCGCAAATGCCCGCGGAGTCCCGTTTGAGATCCGGCTTGCCGAGAGCCCAAACAACCACTCGGTGACCGGCGTTCGGACACCTTCCCTCTCCAGCTCGTTCGTGATTCCTCATTGCTAAGGAAATCCGGATGGGGTATAGGGATGGAGCCCGACGAAAACGGCGGTTGAATTCCGTGGATTTCGGTGGGCCGAGGGGGTAGCTTCGATGTCTTTAAGCAGAAGAGCAACGGCAGAGTTTATCGGCACGTTCTGGCTGGTGTTCGGGGGATGCGGGAGCGCCGTACTGGCGGCGGCATTTCCAAACCTCGGAATTGGCTTCGTGGGCGTGGCTTTGGCGTTCGGCTTGACCGTGCTCACGATGGTGTATGCCATCGGTCACATCTCGGGATGTCACTTAAATCCGGCGGTGTCGGTAGGACTTCTGGTGGGAAAGCGGTTTCCTGCCTCCGACCTCGCGGCCTACGTAGTGGCACAAGTGCTCGGAGGAATCGCCGGCGCCGGCGTCCTTTATGTAATCGCCAGCGGCAAGGCGGGATTCAATCCGGGTAATGGTTTCGCCTCCAACGGCTACGATTTGCACTCGCCGGCGGGTATTCCATGGTGGCCTGCCTGGTGGCCGAAATCGTTCTCACCTTCATGTTCCTCATGATCATCCTGGGAGCCACCGACAAGCGCGCTCCGCAGGGATTTGCGGGCATCGCCATCGGACTCGGGCTCACGCTGATTCACCTGATCGGCATCCCGGTCACCAACACGTCGGTGAATCCGGCGCGCAGCACCGGCCCGGCGATATTCGTCGGCGGATGGGCTCTACGGCAGCTTTGGCTATTCTGGTTGGCGCCGATTGTGGGCGCGGCGATTGCGGGTGTAGTCTACCCGGCGGTCATGGGCGAGCAGGAACCAGCCCCGGCGCTGGCGAGGGCTGCTACGGCAGGAGACTAGCCGTTCCGGATTTGGATTTCACCTTCAAACTGTAGTACACTCAGTATTTACTCCAGTGGTTCCGACGCACTCCGTGTGTTCCGGCTCCCAAAATCGAGGTTTGCAATGCACGCGATTCTAGAAACTGGCGGAAAACAGTACCGGGTAGCTTCCGGCGACGTGATCCGCGTGGAAAAATTGACCGGCGACGTCGGCTCCGAAGTCGAACTGCCGACTAAGGCCGCTTTCAAAGACGGCGGCGAGCTGGTGGCCGGCGGTACGGTTAAGGCTACGATTCTGGGCGCCGGCCGGGGCGACAAAATTCTGGTTTTCAAGTTCAAACGCAAGAAACAGTACAAGAAAACCATCGGGCACCGCCAGTCCTTCACCGAAGTGAAGGTTGGCGACATCGTGGTCTAGGTGACGTATGGCACATAAAAAAGGATTAGGCAGTTCCAAAAACGGGCGCGATTCCAACGCCCAGCGGCTGGGCGTGAAGGTTTTCGGCGGCCAGTTGGTTCCGGGCGGCTCCATCATCGTGCGCCAGCGCGGGACCAAGCTGAAGCCGGGGCTCAACGTGGGCTGGGGCAAAGACGACACGCTGTTCGCCAAGGTGACGGGCACCGTGGAGTTCAAAGACCGCGGACGCCTGGGCAAGTTCGTCAGCATCTCGGCCGTCGCGTAGCCTCGCTGCGCGGCGCCGCTCCATCGATTCGGGCCGCCGGTTTCGCAACAAACCGGCGGCTTTTCTATCTCTATCGAAAAGCCAGCGGCCCTATCGAAAAGCCGGCGGCCCTATCGAAAAACCGGCGGCCTCTCTAATGTTCATAGACGAAGTCCGAATACTAGTCAAGGCAGGCGACGGCGGCAACGGCTGCATGGCCTTCCGGCGGGAGAAGTTTGTCCCGCGCGGCGGACCGAGCGGCGGCGATGGCGGCCGCGGCGGCGATGTCACGCTAGTGGCCGATCCTCACGAGAACACCCTCCTCAGGTACCGTTTCAATCCGGAACATAAGGCCGAACGCGGACGTCATGGCGAAGGCAGCAACTGCACCGGTGCGGAGGGCCATTCCATCGAACTGGAAGTGCCGGTGGGCACCGTAGTTTACGACGAGGCGACCGGCGAGCGGCTGTGCGATTTCACCGAACCCGGCCAGCGCTTCCTGGTAGCCAAGGGCGGGCGCGGCGGTAAGGGAAATGCCCGCTATGCCACCTCGACGCACCAGGCGCCGACGGAGCACCAGCCAGGCTTTCCGGGCGAAGAGAAGCGGCTGCGCATGGAATTGAAGCTGCTGGCGGACGTGGGGCTGGTCGGTTTCCCCAATGCCGGGAAGTCCACGCTGATCTCGCGAATTTCAGCGGCGCGGCCGAAAATCGCGGCCTATCCGTTTACTACCCTGGAGCCCAACCTGGGAGTAGTGCAAATCGCCGATTTTCGCAGCTTCGTGGTGGCCGACATCCCCGGCCTGATCGCCGGAGCGCACCTGGGCCATGGACTGGGAATCCAGTTTCTGCGGCATATCGAGCGGACACGACTGCTGGTACACCTGGTGGACGTGTCGGAAGAGAGCGGCCGCAATCCGGTGGAGGATTTCGAAACGGTAATAGACGAGCTGGCGAATTTCAGCGCGGACCTGGTGGCCAAGCCGATGTTGGTGGTGGCCAGCAAGATGGACGCGGCGCAGGATCCCGAGCGGGTGAACGCCCTCCGCTCCCTGGCCTTGCAACGCGGGCTGCCGTTCTTCGAGATTTCCAGCGCCACAGGTCTGGGCATCGAAAAATTGAAGTTGGCCATGGCCGAACGGGTGCTGGCGCCGGTGCCCTCGGTATCTCTCTAGAGTCGCGTCTCCGATCGAAGGGGTTCACCGGCAGGCGGGTGGTCAATCCTGGCCGCAGGCGGATTTCCCGTCCGTCGCCGAGTGTTCGCGCCACGAAAGAGCTGGCTGCAGACTGAAAGGCGCAGTCAGTTCAGAACTCCTGATGTCGTGGAATTTGCAGTGAGCCCGCAGGTGGGGCAGGCGGTGCTCGCCGCCCGCCCGCGCCGAATTAGGTCCGCTGCTCGAATAGGATCGAGCGANNGCACCGCCTGCCCCACCCGCGAAGCTGCCGCCATCGAAAGGAATGGCTCAGCCCATTTTCCCCGCCGGGCTGAAATTGCGGGGCGACATCAGGAGTTCTGTAGTTTCTGTTGCGAAACTGCTGCGCGGCGGAGCAGCACCGCTCCCTGGCGGTCGCGGCTCGGAAAATGCTGCGATGATTCCGGGAATTGTCACCGAGCCGGGCCCAGAGGGCACCCCGCGGGGGAGCGGTCTCTTGAGTTCCGCACCAGCTCAGCGAAACTCGCGATCCCGCGCCGTCATACCGGTGCAATTGACGGCCACGCTGGCGGTGTACGCGGGCCCTACCTCGATCGGCAGGACGCTCCACTCGCCATCCAGTTCGGTGTCGGCGCCGTACAGTCCGATGCCGCGGGCTTTCAGCTTAGCTTCGATCCGCGTCCAGCGTCGAAAGAACTCGCCTTCCCTGGCGCCGCGCGGCAGTTCAGCCAGTGCGGCGGCGTCGGCGGGCGGGAAAAAGCGTTCGGCGATCCCTAAACACTCCTCCAGCGGACGGAGCCACTCCACATCCACGCCAACTTCGACGCCGTAAGCTACCGCTACCAGCGCCATCTCGTGGGAATGGGAGAGGTTGAATTTCAGCTCCGGGACGGCTGGCAGGTACGGTTTGCCGTACTCCGCCGGGGCGAAATCCAGCGGCGCGCCGGTATAGCTGCGCAAAATAGAGCGCAGAGCGGCATGGGAACGGAGGTACCGTTGCCGCAATGGGGCCGACACCAGGCGCGCCGCCCGTTCGGCTTCGGCGGAAGTTGGCGGCAGCCAATCGCTCGCCACGTCGAGCTTTACCACCCACACGTCCACATCGGGCATATCACGGCCATTATGGCGCAAGGGACCGCCCCGTGCCATGGAACAATCCCGGCCCGGCAAGCGTATTCTGAGGACGGAGGTGGAAATGTTCTGCGATCATTGCGGCAGACAAGTGACGGGAATGGAGACCTTCTGCGCCTCCTGTGGCAAGCAGGTTAATCCCGTTTCCGTGGCGACGCCCGGCGTTGGCCGCGTGGAGGGCCACGTACGGATGCTGGGCATCTTCTGGCTGGCGTACTCCACCTTTCGACTGATGGGCGGCTGGTTCTTCTCGAGGTTCTTCACGCATTGGAGCGGTTTCTGGAATCCCCACATTCCCTTCTTCATTCCCGGCGTTCTGCGTGGAATCGGCATGATCCTGATGGCCAGCGGCGTGCTCGGGATCCTGGCTGGCTGGGGATTGATCGACCGGCAACCGTGGGCGCGCGCGTTGGCCATTGTATTGGGTTTCTTCGTGCTTCTGAATTTCGGCATCGGCACGGTGTTGGGAATTTACACACTGTGGGTGCTGCTGCCGGCGGAATCAGGGCAGGAATACCAGAGGACAGCGCGGTCTATCTAAGCGGTCTGTTATGCTACCGGCAGATGGTGCGAATCACTCTGGCGGTAGCGGCCGGCTTCCTGACGATGTCGGTGCCGGCAATCGCGACGCAAATCGCGATGCTGAAGTTCTTCTTTCACGCCACTCCGGGCGTGGACATGGACCTCCTGCCACCGGCCTACTTCCTGGCCAACGGCGTAATACGAATGTTTTACGCCGTAATCGGCGGCTGTGTGACCGCGGCAATCGGCAAGAGATACGAAGCTCCCACCATCCTAGGAGCGTTGCTGCTGGGGACGGCGATCGGCAATCTGGTGATGAATCGCGGAGGCGAACCGCTGTGGTTTGCCGCAGTCGTGCCCCTGGCGAGTGCGGTAGTTGCGACAATGGCGGGATATCGATGGCTGGGGCGCCTGCCGGCCGCTGGCAAAGCGCGCTAACGCCGGACCGGTTCGCGGCGGAGCGGTTTGGCGGGCGCTTCCGACCTGCCCTCGGGCCGGAACAAGCACCACGCGCCTAAGGCGCACAGTCCCATCGAAATCCATTGCGAGGTGTCGAGCGGCGTCCCCCACAAATTGCCCTGCTCGTGATTGCGGAAAAACTCCACAATGAAGCGGACGACCGAATAGAGCATTAGGTAGAGGCCGATCATGGCGCCCTGCCGGTGGCTCTTGCCGAACTGCCGGTACAGAATCGCAAAAATGGCGAATTCCGAGAAGGCTTCGTAGAGTTGGGTGGGGTGCAGCGGCAGGCCCAGCGGCACGCCTACCAGGTCGTGCGCCACGGGATTGCGAAACGTCACCGCCCACGGAAGGTGGCATTCCACGCCCCAGCAGCAACCCGCCGAGAAACAGCCCAACCGTCCGATACCGTGGCCCAGCGCGATTCCGGGAGCGAATACGTCGGCGGTTCTCCATAGCGGCAGGCGCGTTTTGCGCATGTACCACCAGGAGACGGCCAGCGCCGCCAGCAGGCCGCCGTAAAAGACGCCGCCCGCCTGCAGCGTGTCCAGCGTGAAGATCTCGCGCGGATTCTCGCGATAGCGCGGGTCCACGATCAGCATCATCGCTTTGGCGCCCACAATGGCCGCCAGTGCGCAGTAGATGCCCAGATTGGTGACGGCGTCCACGTCGAGCGAGACGCGCTTCGCCAGGCGCGTCGCCATCCACAGTCCGCACAGGAAGGCCAACGCCACCAGTGCGCCGTAAGTGTGAAGGAACGAGATATGGAGGATTTCAGGGTACATTTGCCGCCTGCGTTCTTGGCCAGAGCAAGCCCACTGCCAGCAGCGCGCTGCCGATTACGATGGCCGAATCGGCCACATTGAATGCCGGCCACTGATAGTCGCGAATATAGAAAAGTAGAAAATCCGTCACCCGCCCATACAGGATGCGGTCCACCACGTTGCCCGCGGCGCCGCCCAGAATCAGAGCGAAGCCCCACCGCGACAGCCGGTCCAGCCGCTCCGGGCGCCACAACACGATGCTGACGCCGATGACCGCCGCTACGGAGAGCACAACCAGCAGCAGGGTACGCCATTGCGAAGTGGAATCGTTGAACAGCCCGAAGGCCACGCCGCGATTCTCGGAGCGGACGATATCGAAGAATCCGGGAATGACTCTGATGGTGTCCAGAAAGGACAGACGGGTTTCGATGAGCCACTTGGTGAGGCGATCGAGCGCCAGCACCGCAGTCCCGGCGCCATACGCCTTCAGTCGGAGATCGACCGTAACGGAATCCATGTTCGGGGTCTTACCATCGTAGCAAGGACGCGCGGCCGGGGCTTACGATACGATGGGTGCGATTGGGTGCGATGGAGACTCCGAACTCCGGTTGTCGTGGAATTTGTGGTGAGCCCGGAGGTGGGGCAGGCGGTGCTCGCCTGCCAGTCCGCCCGCGTTGAACCGGGCCCGCTGCCCAAACAGGATAGAGGGCAGGCGAGCACCGCCTGCCCCACCTCCGGATCTCTTGCCAGGGAGCGGTGCAAGGACCCGCAGCTAATACCTCGTCCGGTCCGCTTTATTGGCCCACTCTATGAACGGCTTGGCCGCCCCGGCGTCCTCCACATGAATCATGGAAATGCTGCGCGCGCCCGGCGGCACGGCAATCTGACGATAGATGAACGAATCGTCGAAACCGGCGGCGCTCGCCTGGTCCTGCGTGGCAACAAAAAAGACGCGCGCCGGCCGCGCCCAATAGAGCGCTCCCAGACACATGGGACAGGGCTCGCACGACGTGTAGAAGTCGCATCCGGCCAGTTGGAACTCTCCCAGAACACGGCAGGCCTCGCGAATCGCCACCATCTCCGCATGCGCCGTGGGATCGTTGGTGCGCGTCACCTGGTTGGCTCCCGTGGCAATTACCACTCCATCCTTCACCACCAGGGCAGCGAACGGACCGCCGTCCCTGCGGACGTTCTCCACCGCCAGATCGATCACCTGCCTGATTAGAGACTGATCCAACCCCTCACCCACAGCCAATTGTAAACAAAACTCGCGCGCTATGGCTGGATCAGCCCGGCGCGGATGGCGTAGCGCACCATGCTGGCGGTCTCGTGGACGCCCAGTTTCTCCAGGATGCGGCTGCGGTGCGAGTCGGCGGTCTTATAGCTGATCCCTAGTCGGGCGGCGGCCTCTTTCGTCGATTTTCCTTCGGCGATCAGTACCAGCACCTGCCGCTCCCGCTCGGTCAGGGCGAACACCAGGCGCACCGATTCTTCGTCGGGCGCGAAGACGCCGCGCTTCCGGTCGGCGATGTCGACGACCATCCCCACGTACCCCGCAAACGAACCGTTTCCCTGGCGGGGGGTGCCGTTGTCTTCCACCCACGTGTATGTGCCGTCACCGCGTTGCAAACGATACTGCAGGTGGAACGGCTGGCGGCTGGTGAAGGACTTGATGTAGGTCTCGATACAGAGGTCGCGGTCGTCGGGATGGAGCCCATCGGTCCAGCCGCTGCCTATTTCCTGTTCCGGGGTGCGCCCGCGGAATTCCAGCCATGCCCGATTCACGAAATTGCGCATGGCGTCGGTTCCCGAAGACCAGATGAGAAACGGCGCGCAATCGGCCATCTGGCGGAATAGTCCGTCTTGCGCACGCTGCAGTCGTTCGACCTGCGCTTCCAGTTCGGCGATTCGCTGATTGAGTACTGCTACTTCCTCGATTTGATGTCCCGGAGCCATTTGAATCCAACCTGAACCAAAATAATAGGATAGCGGATAACAGACGTAAAGTACCAAAATGGCGTCAAGACCGCTTGACAACCCGCCCACTGGCGCGGTAAGCGTTTGAAGCGACTGCCTTTTTGGAACTTTCTGGCCACCCCGTACGAACTATGATTAAGGTAGCATGGCGCAATATACGGCTCAAACCGACGACGAACTCTTGTTTCGCCTTCGAAACGGCGACGAGCAGGCTTTTGCCGCCCTCTATCGTCGCCGGCAAGGCGCCATCTACCGTTTTGCCTTGCACATGAGCGGTTCCCCGGCGGCCGCGGAGGACATCGCTCAGGAAGTATTTCTGGCCTTGCTGCGCGAGGAATGCGGCTACGACCGGGAACGGGGCACGCTTTCGGGATACCTGTTCGGGATCGCGCGCAAGCTGGTGTTACGCAACCTGGAACGCGGCCGGGCGGACGTGCCCCTGGAACCGGAGGGCGACGAAGTTGCGCCCCGCGAACTGGCGGTGGTCGACGATCCGCTGGCGGGGCTCACGCGGCATGAGGCGATCGATGCCTTGCGGCGCGCCGTGCAGGCGCTGCCGCGGCGCTACCGCGAAGTGGTGGTGCTGTGCGACCTGGAGGAACTGGATTACGCGGAAGCGGCCGTGGTGTTGGGTTGTCCCATCGGCACGGTACGCTCCCGCATGCATCGGGCGCGCGCTCTGCTGCTCGAGAAATTGAATCACGACCGCAAACCGCGGATCGCCGTGGATGCTTGGAAGCCGATGAGGTACGCCATATGAATTGCCGGGAATTTTGGGAGAATCTGCCCCAGCGGGGCCACGACATCACCGGGGAGCAGGCGGGCCATCTGGCGGAGTGCGGTACCTGCGCCGCTCAGTGGGGGCCGCATCGGGCTCTGGCGGAAGGACTGCATTCCATGGTGGAAGAGTGGCGCAAAATGGAAGCTCCGCCGCACGTGGAGGCGGGCCTCACCGCCGCATTCCGGTCGCAAGCCGGCTTCCGGATTCGACGGTCGCTGCGGCAATCCTGGTGGACGCCGGTATTCGCCTGGGTTTCGGGCGCCGCCGCGATGATCGCCCTGGCTGCGGTATTGATGCGCGGCCACGTGCCGGCGCCGGCCAACGTGGCCGCGCCCCACCGCGCGCCCCAGTCGCTGGTGCAAATGGCTTCGCTCGATGCCGATTCCGATGACGATGCCGCGGTTTTAGGCGAGGGTTTCGTGCGTCTGCCGAATGCGCCGCGCATCGATCCGAATGAGGATTACAACGTGGTTCGGGTGGAAGTGCCGGGGTCGGCCATGATCGCCATGGGGGTCTCGGTGAGCGAGGATCGCGCCGCGGAAACGCTGCTGGCGGATGTCGCGTTAGCTTCGGATGGCACGGCCCGCGCGGTGCGCCTGGTGCCGGATGGCGGAACCTATTAGGAGTAACGACGATGACGCGAGTTTTGCTGGTGGGCCTTCTGGCCATGGCCATGGCCGCGGGCGCGGGCGCGGGCGCGAGCGCGCAAGCGCAGCCGCAAGAGCGCGGTGGGCCGCCAAATTGGAGATTCGTGGGCGCGGAAGCCGGACGGCCGGGAGCGGTAGTAAAGAATGCGCCTTTTTCGGCCGACGTGACCACCGAAACCAGCATGGTCCTGCAGGATGGCAATCATATCCGGCAGACCAGTTCGTTGCGCCTCTACCGCGATAGCGAGGGCCGCACGCGGCGCGAGCAGTCCTTGAACAACGTGGGTGGTCTGGCCAACAACACCAACCTTCCGCCCGTGGTCTTCATTAACGATCCGGTGGCCCACGTCAATTATGCGCTGAGCCCTTCTTCGCGGACGGCGACCAGGTCGGCAGGTGGCGGCCGGGGGGGGCGTATGCGGGGCGCGGCGCCCGGCGGCGGACAGCAAAACGCGAAAACGGAATCGCTGGGTAATAAGACTCTGGAAGGCGTGGCGGCCGCGGGCACGCGCACTACCATCACCATACCGGCCGGCCAGATGGGCAACGAACAACCGCTGCTCACGGTGGTGGAATCCTGGTATTCGCCGGATTTGCAGACCGTCGTGCTCTCCAAACGCAGCGACCCGCGCACCGGCGAGACCGTCACCCGGTATACCAACATCAATCGCGCCGAGCCGGCGCACTCCTTATTCGAAATACCGGCCGATTATAAGATCGCCGACTCCGCGGCACGCGGCCCAAAAACCGGCGCGAAGTAAGACTCAAAACTCCTGATGTCGCCCTGCAGTTTCTGCCTGGCGGGGAAAATGGGCTGAGCCATTCCTTTCGATGGCGAGAGCTTGGCAGGTGGGGCAGGCGGTGCCACCTGCCCGCCCGCGCTGAATTTGGGGCCGCTGCTCGAATAGGANNATCGAGCGAAGGCGAGCACCGCCTACCCCACCCTGCGGGCTCACTGCAAATTCCACGACATCAGGAGTTCTGAGACTCAAAACGCCATCTTGTCTTTCTGAGCTTCCACCTTCTTTGTGTCCAGCCCGGGCACTTTCGACACATCGCTCCAGTTCTTAAAAGCGCCGCGATCCGTCCGATAAGCCACCAGTGCCTTCGATTCGTCCGCAGTGAATTTCAGGACTACGATCAGCTCCGAGTACGGAGCGGTATTCATGTTGACCTTCGCATCCTTGCCGAAGTTGCCGGCCAGATAGGCCACAATTTCCGTCTGCTGCTTCTCATCGGCCTTGGCGCCGCGGTCCACCATGTCGCCCACCTTGTCCCACCACTCGTCCTCGGTGAGCCGCATCTTGCGGAAAGTGCCGCTGGTGTGGCAGTCGATGCACACCTTGGCCACCAGCTCTTTGCCCGGCCCGTCGGGCAGCAATTTGACTTCATCGTCGGCCGGCAGCGCCAGGGCGAGCGAGGCGGCCGCGGCCACGATCCAGAGATTCTTGGTGGTCATAGGCTGACTCTAAAGTAGCGTTCCGAGCCGATAGTTTTCAAGTCCTGCGAATGCGAGAATGGTCGGCATGCTGAATCGGACAACGACATCCTTGAGTGAAACTTTCCTGCAACCGCGATCATCAATAGGAGCGTGGCAACCGAAACCGTCAAAATCGTTCGCTTCCATCAGGTAGGCAGCGCCGAGGTGCTCCAGTTAGACGAGCTCCCTATTCCCGAACCGGGCGCCGGCGAAGTCCGGCTGCGCGTGAAAGCCATCGGCCTGAATCGCGCCGAGGTGATGTTCCGCCAGGGGAAATATTTAGTGGCGCCCAAATTTCCTTCGAAGCTCGGCTACGAAGCATCGGGCGTAGTGGAGGCCGTCGGCCCAGGCGTCGACCGGGCGTGGCTCGGCAAGACCGTCAGCACCGTCCCGGCTTTTCCGGCGGATAAGTACGGAGTCTACGGCGAAGTAGCCATTGTCCCGGCCTCTGCCCTTGCCGAATATCCCGCGCACCTCTCCTTCGAAGAAGGCACGTCCATCTGGATGCAATACCTCACCGCCTA
>PLRZ01000214.1:64216-67939 GCA_003164075.1 Bryobacterales bacterium
TCGCGGAAGAAGGCCCAACTCCTGGCCGCCGGCGCGGACCACGTGATCGCCACCGGGGAAGAAGATCTCGCCGCCCGCGTGCACGAGATCACCGCAGGCAAAGGCGCCCGAATTATTTTCGATCCCATCGCCGGTAGCGGTGTGGAAACGCTGGCCGCGGCCGCCTCTCCCGGCGGCACGATCTTCGAGTACGGCGACCTCTCCGGCGAACCCACTCCCTTTCCGCTTTTCACGGCCCTGGGCAAGGGCCTCAGTGTACGCGGCTATACGCTCTTTGAAGTGGTGGCCAATCCGGAGAGCTTCGCCAAGGCGAAGCAGTATGTCTTCGACCATCTGGCTGAGGGCAGTTTCAAGCCGCGCCTCGATAAGAGCTTTCCGCTGGCGAAAATCGTCGAGGCGCATCGCTACATGGAATCCAACCAGCAGATCGGCAAAATCGTGGTCACGGTGTAAGGCGAGCTTTCTGCCTCGCGCTAGTTTTCGGTCGGCATCTTCTCGACGTGGTCGATAACCGGCTTTATGGAGGCCACTTCGAACGTGGGCTTCGTCCGGGCAGGCGCTCACGCGGCCGCCAGTGCCAGACAGAAAAGAACTTTGAACCGTCGCACGGCTGTACGAATGTTGTCTCCGGTCTTCATGTTCGTCACTCCCGGCTACAGCGCTTTCTTGAGGTTTCGCCGATACTGTTCAAAGGCCTTGCGGCCTGCGCCGGTGAGGCAGAGCAATGTCTGCGGCACCTTGCCGCGATAGGTCTTTGTTACGGCGACGTAACCAGCCTCCTCCAGTCGGGCAAGATGACTCGAAAGCGTGCCTTTGTTCATATCGGTTTCGTGTTGCAGATACACAAAGTCGGCCCGGTCGACGGCAAATAGGAGTGCGGCAATCATGAGCCGCCCGGGTTCGTGAATGACCCGGTCAAGGTCTGCAATGCTGCGGATCTGCTGGTTCACTGGCCTTCCTGCGCTGGCGCCGGCGTATGGCGGAGATAGAGCCAAAAACTGATGCCGCCGGAAATCAGCAGCATCGTGCCATAAGCCATCAGAGAAAGGAGAATGGTCCCGAGGAGCTTGGCACGATCCGGGTGGGCCGGCGACTCGCTGCCCAGCGCGCCCAGAACGTCGGCGGGAAGGACAGCAATCGCAAACGAGGCGAGGACCATTGCTCCGGCGAAGATCCACTTCCAGCGAACTGCCCTGGCGAAGTTGTCGCCATAGACCGCTGCAAAAATAAGCCCGGTCAGAGGGGCAAGCATCGAGATGTCCCAGCTCCGTCGGAAGCCGACGGCCAGACCGGCGCTTGCCAGCGCGCCCAGTACGGCGGCGATTGCCGCTGTATGCCATCGTTTTCGGTACTCGACAAACCCCGTGCGGGGATACGTGATGCGCGTCTTTACGGCTTTGGTGCCGTAGTGGATGAGCGACATCAAGCCGATGAAAGCAAACAACGAGCTCCGCTGCCAGACGGAGTCCGCGGGCGAGCGCATCAGCAGCCACAAGAGGGGCGCATATCCGAGGCACATGACACTGCCACCCAATTCGCCCAGGCCGTCGATGTTGTAATAAAGCCGAGGCCGTGCCAATAGGTTTCCAACGTGATCCATGTTCATTCCTCCAATCGGCAACAGCGGCAAACCGTTCAGGGGCGCCGAGGCGATTCACCTACTAGTTTGCATCGCCAACCGGTAGGTGTCAATATGGAAAAATCCGACAAGCCGCGGGATTCAGGACCGCTTCGCCTCGCGGACGGTGCGCACATCCAGGAACATTCTGTGCGGCCCGTCGGCAGCGCAGCCCTCGATTGGCTCGAAGCCGTATCGCCGGTACCAGCCGGTTCGCTCGCGATACGCGTCCGTGACGATGCACCGGCAACCAACCTCATCGGCCAGTCGCAAGGCAATCCGAAAAACCTCCGCGATCAGGGCGTGTCCCAATCCCTGTCCGGCGAACCGGCTATCCACCACCGCCAGACGAGCCAGCAGGAGCAGCGGCAAATCGTAGGCCGGCAGCCCACGCACGTGCTTCGGGGGGAATGCATCGCGCGGAATGCTCGCCATGGCCAGCGTAAAGTAACCGAGCACCTTGCGATCCGCCTGGTCCTCTACTGCCACATAGGTGACCCCGATCGAGCTTTTCTCCTGGTTACTCCAGGCGTGCCGCTGGAGATAGCTATTGAGAGGCTGGTCTCCGCAATCGAAGCCGCCTACCTCGTCGCTGCGTTCCAGGCGGCGAATGACCGTGGCCATTTCAATCCCGCATGGCGCGAATCAGCTTGCCGGTAGGGGCTTTGGCTGCGTCCTTGGACGCGAGTTCCGCCAAGCTCTCCAGTTCACGCGGAGTCCACTCGATACGGACGCGCGGCAGCGCACTTTCCGGCGCTACACGCTCCAGGCGCGGAAACACCAGGATGCGGCGTTCCCCGTCCGCGCTCTCGCTGACGATGCGGTGTCCCTGTTTCCGTTCTGAAACCGCCCATCCGTACAGAGCCACGGCATCCGACAGGAAATCGGTATTGCTGGAAAGCTGCAAGTCCGCCTTGAGCGCCCGGACGGTCCGATCTTCCGCCGGGGCCAAGTCTGCCTGAAACTTGGTTCGGCGGGCACGAGGGACGGCCGACGCGGCTGTTCGTTTTCGTTTCGTCTTCGTTGGCATACGGAGCTACTCCAATTGTACTCCCAAATGAATCCAGCATCGAGGACGTGCGGCCCCAATCCCGTTCCCCTCAACGGAGCACGGCTTCTCGTGAGTGCCAAAGTTCCCGACGGTGTTTCGCGGCAGGTCGCAAAGCGATCGCGTCGCCCGCCCCCTCGCTCGCTTACACTAAGAGATCGATGCGTCCGCAAGATCTTCTCAGCTTCTGCATGATGGTGAAGAACGAGGAGCGCGACCTTCCCAAGTGTCTCGATTCGGTGCGCGCTCTGGCCGGCCAGTTGATTGTAGTGGACACCGGTTCCACCGACCGGACGCCGGATATCGCCGCCGGATACGGTGCGGAAGTCGTCCCCTTCGATTTCTCGGTGATCGATTTTGCGGCCGCCCGCAATCACGCCATCGCCCGCGCCAGGGGACGATGGATCCTGATGCTCGATGCCGACGAGACGTTAGACGGGGCCAGCGCGCCGATCGTCGAACGGATCGTCGCGGAGGATCCCAACGCGGGATTTTTTCTGGAGCGGTACAACCACTTCACGGCGTCTGAACATCCTTTCACGGACTACGTTGTCCGCCTCTTTCCCAACCGGCCGAATGTGCGGTATCGGGGCCGGGTCCATGAGACCGTCGACGCCTCGATTCTGGCTGGAGGCGGGAAGCTGATTCAGACTTCGATCCGCATCGATCACCGGTTCGCGTCGGATCGGGAAGCGCGGCAGCGGAAGAACCACCGGTACATAGAGATCCTGAAGGAAGAGATCGCCGCCGATCCCAGCGACGATACGCGGCTCGACTTTCTGGCCGCGGAATATCACCAGCTCGAAATGTTCGATGAGGCCACGGAAATTGCCGAGCGTATCGTGCGCGTGAGGCCGCGCGACGCCCGGGCTCATTTGTTCGTGGGCCTCTATCATTTGCTCTACCGGCCCGATCTGCCGCAGGCCCGCGCCGATTTCAACCAGGCTTTGAAACTACGTCCGGGCTATGCCGAAGCGGAGTCCTTTCTCAAACTGCTCGACGAGAAGGAGCAGAGTGCTTAAGCGAGCCGGGGATATTGCCTAAGAACCGCTTGCTG
>PLRZ01000214.1:67976-71893 GCA_003164075.1 Bryobacterales bacterium
GAATGGCGTCTCAATGTTTGTAAGTGTTTACCGAGCCGCGACCGTTAGGGAGCGTTCACCCTTCAAGCACCAGAAGGAGCAGGGCAACCTGCAAGCACGCCCTGCCAGGATAGACTAAAGAAATGGCCCCGCCGAGCCCTTATCGGTACATCCTGTCTCTACCGGAACGGGTGGTCCGCTCGCTCGGGGCGCTTTCCGGCGGGCTCCTGCGCGAGATCGGCGAAGTAGTGGTGCCCGCGAGCCTCCGCCGCACAACTCTGTATCGCACCATGGTGGAAGTTACCTTGCGATTCCTGATCGAAGAAGTGGGGCAGGTGGAAGGCGTCTATCCTGTTGAAGGCCACCTGGCCGAGAATTTCCTGATTCAACGCACCGCCAGCCACGGAATTGAATTGCTTGGCATTCTGACCTTCCGCGCGTCGCCGGTGTGGGTGCTGGCCGCGCTCGCCGATGTCACCGGGGCGGGGAATACGCTCATCCGCGAGATCTCCCAGGAACTCAAAGAGGAAGGACTGCTGGAATCCGGCGCGCGCTTCGAAACCGTGGAGCAGATGCTCGACGGGCTGGAGAAAACCAGCTCGCACCTGGCGCGGACGCTGAATCTGCCGCCGGTGGATATCGCCGGTCTGCGCCGCGAATGGGATGCTTTCCGCCAGCAGGCGCAAAACATCCCGCCGAGGCGAGTCCCTACACCGGAGCGGCTGGAAGGGATCTGGGGCGAATTGCGCCGCACCGCGCGGGAACAGAACCGGTCGGTCTTCACCGTGTCGTCGCTCATGGCGATGTCGGCGCTCCGTCACGTTCCGGGCAACGTGCTGTGGCTCTCGCGAGCGGCCCATTCCGCGGCGCGGCGCACCGGCAAGGTGCTGGGCGGCGCCGTTCTGGACCACTACGCGCAGTCGCTCGCAGAGATCTCGCGCACCGGCTTCGTGGCGTACTGGACGCGCGAGTTTCGACCGTATCTGCGGGGAGCGGCCCTCCAGTTCGCCCCGCGGCATCGGACCTTGACGGAACGGCTACTGCGCCGGGGGTTCAAGAGCGATCAGTCGTAGACCGGAATCCGCGACGGCCTGCCGAGCCAGCGCTCATACAGCCAGCGCAGCGCGTACAGCGAGCAGCCGATGGTCACCGCCAGAACCGCATTTACGGACATCACCGCGAAGGCCGTCAGCAGGAACGCGGCAGCGTCCAGACGGCTCATTTTGGGCAGCCGGCGCCAGGCGCTCCAATCCAGCAGACATAAGCCCATCCACGCGGTGACGCCGGCCAGCGCGGGGATGGGAATGTGCTGCACGAATCCAGCCCCCAGCGACAGAATCGCCACCAGGAACAGGGCGTGCATCAGGTTCGAAACCCTGGTAGTGCCGCCGCAGCGGACTACCGCCAGACTCCGCGCCGGAATGCCGATACTGGGCGGCGCGCCGAAAACTCCACCCACGATATTGGCCAATCCGTAAGCGCTCAGCTCGGCATCGGCGTCGGCCGGCTTCATGCGCTGATGACGGCCGCGGAAGTGCTCCACTACGCGCGACGTAATCAGGATATTCACCGCCGAGACAAACGCCAGCCCCATGGCCGGAGGCAAAGTCGCCAGGACTTCTTTGGCATTCCAGGAGAATCCTACTAAGGGAGGTAACATCGCCGATAGCGATCCCACTTCCTTGGCGTGGAAGCCGAAGAAGCGGCCCACCAGCACGGCGAGCCCGACGCCGATGAGCGGCGCCGGGGCGTGACGCGATACCTTGGCGGAGAGCGTGGCGGCCACGATGACGGTCAGGCCGAGAATCAAGGGCACCGCTCGGACATCCGACAAGTGTTCCAGTACTGCAGCTAATTGTCCGAAGCCGGAACCGGCGGAGCGCGTCAGCGGGGACGCGACTCCGAACATGATGTCCAGTTGCGAAACCAACATCATGCCACCGATGCCACAGGAGAATCCTGTTACCACGGCGTGTGGAACTTTGGCGATATGCCGGCCCAGGCGCACAAGGCCAAAGCCGATCAGAATCACCGACGCCACGATGGAAAGCCGTGCCGCCCCACCAATCCCATGGTTGCGAACCGCCAAGGCGATGAATGGTACCGTGGCGCTGGCGGTGCCGCCGATCAGTACGGGGTTACGCCCCATTAAAGAGATAACCGGCGCTGTCAGGATGGAAGTAAAAATCCCCAGCACCGGGGGCAACCCCATGGCAGACGCCAGAGCCAGCCCGTAAGGCAACGCGATGAGCGCTGCTATCAGGCCGCCGGCACAATCGCCCAGGAAGCGGTTCCAACCGTAGTTGGCACGGGGCGGGCTCATTCTTCGCAGAATGGCCCGCGGGTTCAAGCCATGACCTTTAAGAAGGCGGCTTTGAATTTATCCATCTCTTCCGGCAGTCCAACGGTGACCCGGACGTGGTTCGGCCATGCGCGCCACACGCGGCCGACGATTACCTTCTCTTTTGCCATGGCGGCGGCGATCTGGCCACCGGGCCGCTTCACATCCACCATGAAGCAATTGGAGACAGAAGGCACAAAACCGAAATTGTTCTTATCGAGGAAGCTGAACACGTCGTTGCGGACGTCGCCGATTTTCTTGCGGCGCTCCGGCACCAGGTTGGGATCCTTCAGGCTGGCATAGGCCGCGGCCATGGAGGTGATGGGGAGCATGCCGTTCTGGCTGTAGTTATCGATCTTAGCCAGCAGATCCGGACGGCCGATCGCCGCGCCGGCACGCAAACCGGCCATGCCGTAGATCTTGGAAAACGTGCGCAAAATCACGACGTCCTTCTGGGCGGCCACCATGGCGGTATTGAAGGGCGCGGTCGGGGTGATGTGCGTATAGGCCTCATCGATCATGACGATGGCGCCTTTGGGTTTGTTGGCCACCAGCCAGTCGATGTCCGCCTGGGGCGTCAGCGTTCCCGTCGGGTTGTTGGGATTGCAGACGTAGATCAGGCCGGTATCGGGGCTGGCGGCGGCCATGGCCTTGACGTCGTGCGTGTACTCTTTGGTGAGAGGCACGTTGATCGCCTTGGCGCCGACAAACGCGGCGGCGCGGGCGCCTGCTTCATAGCCGGGATCGGCCACCACATACGGCTTGGTGGGCGAACAGAAAGCCAGGACCGACCAGGTGAGCGGATTGCTCGATCCGGGGTAAATCTTGACGCAGTCCTCGGGCACGCCTTCCTGCTTTGCAAGAAGGGACTTCACCTTGGTGGACTCGCCGAAAAGGTAGCGGCCACCCTGTGCGACCATGGCGATGGCCGCTTCACGGGCGGCCTGGCTGGGGCCCAGGGGATTTTCATTGCTGTTGATCATCACCGCGTCGGGCGGTGCATCGACCCTGGAGAGTTGTGCCAGAGCGGGCTCGTTATAGAACGGGAGAGCGGCTCCGGCGGTTAACATCGTGGCAATCCGGCCGAAATTCCGGCGCGAAAAGCCGCGGCTGAGGAAATCTTCTTGCTGCTTTTCAGTAAGAGCGGTCTTCATTCCTTCCCCCTCGCAGATCGGCTATTGGGAGCCAGATTAGCAGGTTCTGAGGCCAAAGTCATCTGGCTAGTCTAGTGCGCCCAGCAACCCAGGCCGATTACCGCGCCAATCTCAATCTGCACATCCACTGCGTTCACCACTCCGTCCTTGTTCTGATCGTTCCCCGCCATCAGTACCCCGAGCGCTTCGTTGATCTCCTGCTGAATGTCGGCCACGTTCACCACGCCATCCAGATTCACATCGCAGAGCGTGCCGGTTAGTTCGATGGTGAACGTCACCGCTACTTTCGAGGTGAAACTTCCGGCGGTGAGTGTGAGGTTACCGCCATAAATGCCCGGCGCCATGGCGCCCGGAGAGGCCGTCACGTTGAGTTGCGCCGGCGTGGCGCCGCTGGTGGTCGGCGTGGTGAGCCAGGGGGAATCGGAAGCCACGGTGAAGTTGAC
>PLRZ01000348.1:0-1280 GCA_003164075.1 Bryobacterales bacterium
TTTTCGACATATTCACCTCTGGCTACGCTTCGCGTACAACGAGAATTATCGGATTCCCGTCTCACTTCCAAGCACGAGAAGGGCCGCACGTCTAGTGGTTGCGCTGCCCGCCACGCTGGCTCAGAGGCCTCAGCCTTCAAGAACAAAAGCGGTGTGATGGCCCATATCGTGCTCTGGACGATGGTCGGCCCGTGTCGGTATCCAGCAATGGCCAGAATGATCGCCCATACCGGGACCGGCGGATTCATTCGTTATGCGTCGTAGTGAGATCTGGCGATGCGACAGGCATGCAGGCCGGTTTCGTGTGGCCGACACCCTTGGTTCTGTCGAACTGGCCCGATTAATTCTGTCTATCGATAGGTGGCGTCATGCTGAGCATTCAGAGAATTCTCGTTCCAGTTGTCTTGACAGATACTTCCCGTCATGTCATGCACCAGGCCGCGTGGTTGGCCCGCCGCTTTCATGCGGAGACGATCCTGCTGCACGTGGTGCCGCCTCTCAGCTATCCCACCGGCGCTCTCGAAAGCGGCGACGAGATCACCGCGCGGGATTTGCACGCGCGCATCGTCCAACGGGCTCAGATGGACTTGGATCGGGCGTTGCCGCCGGAATTCGATGGGATTGCCGTCACACGCGTCTTGCTCCGAGGCGACCCGGCCCAGGAAATCGTGAAGACGGCCCGCGACCGAAGCGCCGACCTGATTGTGATGTCGACTCACGGCCATGGGGCGTTCTACCGCATGCTGTTGGGCTCGGATACCGCGAAGGTTCTGCACGAAAGCCATTGTCCGGTGTGGACAGGCGCTCACTTGGAGGAAACGCCGACTCGCGAATTCTCGATCCGCCATGTCCTCTGCTCGGTGGATTTGAGCCCTCGCAGCAGCCACACCGCGTCGCTGGCAGCCGAGCTGGCCACGGCCGTCGGCGCCACGCTTACGCTGGTCCACATCACGACCAGCGTGGAGGTCTGGGGCCCCGGAGGATCCCATGTCGACCCCGTGTGGAAAGAGACGATCAGGGGCAACGCCATCAGGGAAATCGCCAAGCTTCAGCAGGACATAGGCACCAAGGCCGAGGTCATTATCGATAGCGGCAATGTTCCGGAGCTATTGAGCCGGGCGGCCGGGCAAACGAATGCCGACGTCCTGGTCATCGGACACAGCCCGGGGCGAAGCCATCTGGGAGACAACGGCGAAGGCTATGGCATCATTCGGGAATCGGGTATCCCGGTCCTGAGCGTCTGAGGGTTCCGAGGTTTCAAATGACGCGGACGCCGGGGT
>PLRZ01000348.1:1324-4261 GCA_003164075.1 Bryobacterales bacterium
GCGGCCTCGAAGTATCGGCGCTCGGGCTCGGCTGCATGGGCATGAGCTTTTCCTACGGTCCGCCCAAAGACAAGCGGGAGATGACCTCCCTGATCCGGGCAGCCGTGGAACGCGGGATCACCTTCTTCGACACTGCCGAGGTCTACGGCCCGTTCACAAATGAGGAACTCGTGGGCGAGGCCCTCGCTCCGTTTCGGAAGCAAGTGGCGATCGCCACCAAATTCGGGTTCGACGTGAGTCCCGATTCCGATCCCCGGGGGATGAAGGGGCAGCCGGGCCTGAACAGCAGGCCAGAGCACATCAAGCAAGCCGCCGAGGGCTCGCTCAAACGGCTCAAGACCGATGTCATCGACTTGCTCTATCAGCATCGGGTCGACCCCAACGTGCCGATCGAAGACGTAGCTGGCGCGGTGAAGGACCTGATTCAGGAAGGCAAGGTCAAGCACTTCGGCCTTTCCGAAGCTGGCGTGCAGACCATCCGGCGCGCACACGCTGTCCAGCCGGTCACGGCTCTCCAGAGCGAATACTCGCTGTGGACCAGGACTCCGGAGAAGGAAGTCATACCGGCCCTTGAGGAACTCGGAATCGGCCTGGTCCCGTACAGCCCCCTGGGCAGGGGCTTCCTCACGGGCAAGATCGACGAAAATGCGAAGTTCGACAGCTCCGATTTCCGCAGTACGCTGCCGCGCTTCACACCGGAGGCCCTCAAGGCGAATCAGTCGTTAATCGATCTGCTCTCGAGCATGGGGCAACGCAAGAAGGCGACACCCGCTCAGATCGCGCTGGCCTGGCTGCTGGCCCAGAGGCCGTGGATAGTGCCAATTCCGGGCACCACAAAGTTGCACCGCCTGGATGAAAACCTCGGGGCCGTCTCAGTCGAACTCACGCCTGACGATCTCGGTGACATCGCTAACGCCGCTTCGAAGCTCACCGTGCTAGGCGCCCGGTACCCCGAGAAGATGGAGCAGATGACGGGTCGCTGATCTCCAAATCCAAGCGGCTTCACAGCCTTCCGGTAGGACCGGCAGAACTCCTGAAGTCGCCCCGCAATTTCTGTCTGGCGGGGAAAATGGGCTGAGCCATTCCTTTCGATGGCGAGAGCTTCGCAGGTGGGGCAGGCGGTGCTCGCCTGCCCACCCGCACTGAATCAGGCCCGCTGCTCGAATCGGATCGAGCGAAGGCGAGCACCGCNNCGCCTGCCCCACCTGCGGGCTCATCCCAAATCCCGCGACGTCGGGATTGCTCGCGCGCGGCCCGGTAACTCTTGCGGAGCGGATCCTGCCAGCATTCCTGGGAACGCTGTGTCAAACTGCCAGGAGATGAGCTACATGCCGAAAGCCGAAGCTAAGTATGCCTGGTATCGCGACCTGAACCGTTACCAGTGGTTCGTCCTGCTGGTCTGCTCCTTCGGCTGGATGTTCGACCTCATGGCGCAGCAATTGTTCACCCTGGCGCGCAAGCAAGCCATCCGCGAACTGCTGGGCGGACACGCCACCGAAGCCGCCGTCTCGCGACAGGCCGGATACTCCACTTCGGTGCTGATGATCGGGTGGGCCGTCGGCGGAATCGTGTTCGGCGTCCTCGGCGACCGCATCGGACGGGTGAAGACCATGGCATTGACCATCCTCTTCTATTCGCTCTTCACCGGCGCAAGCATGTTCGCCACCGGCATCTGGGATTTCAACCTGTACCGCTTCCTGTGCGGGTTGGGCGTCGGCGGCCTGTTTTCCGTGGGGGTATCGCTGGTGGCGGAAGTGGCGCCGCCACGCGCCCGGCCTTACGCCTTGGGAACGCTGCAGGCTTTCTCCACGGTGGGGAATATGCTGGCCGCGGCCATCGGGATCCTGCTGGGGTATCTGGAGCGCTCGGGCACGATTGTGGGAGCGTGGCGCTACGAATTCCTTGCCGGAGCGATCCCCGCGCCCCTGGCGTGGCTGGTGTTTCGCAAGCTGAAGGAACCCGAGGCGTGGCTGAAGGCGCGGGCCGCCAAGACGCCGTTGGGCTCGTGGCGGGAATTGTTCTCGGAGCCGCCCTGGGGACGCAACGCCGTGGTGGGACTGCTGCTGGCGGTGGCCGGCGTGGTCGGTTTGTGGGGCATCGGGTTCTTCAGTTACGATCTGTTCCTGCCAATCCTGGAGAAGACGTTCCGCGCGCAAGGACTGAGTGGCGCGGCGCTCACCGGCAAAACCACCACGTGGATCGGCATTACGTCCATGTTTCAGAATTTCGGAGGCTTCTGCGGCGTCTATGCCTTCACGTATCTGACCCACTACATCGGCCGCAGGAAAGCCTTTGCCATCGGTTTTCTCGCGGCGATGGGCATCACCGCGTATACCTTCTGGAACTTGCGGGCGATCGGCGATATCTTCTGGATGGTCCCGCTGATGGGCTTTTCGCAGCTCGCCTTATTCGGCGGCTATGCCATCTACCTGCCGGAATTGTTTCCCACGCGGCTGCGCTCCACGGGCACCAGCTTTTGTTACAACATGGGCCGGCTCATCGCCGCTTTCGGGCCGCTGGGTCTGGGATACCTCACCGGCGGAGTCTTCGCCGGTTACGCCGAGCCCATGCGCTACGCCGGCGTCACCATGTGCCTGGTATTCCTGCTGGGGCTGGCGCCGCTGCCGTTCGCTCCCGAGACCAGGGGCGTTCCGCTACCGGAGTAGGCCGGTTTGGGGCCAACGGGGATGCTACTTACCAGTAAATATCTTTCGCGGCGCACCCCTTCGCAGGTGGGGCAGGCGGTGCTCGCCTGCCCCACCTGCGGGCTCACTGCAAATTCCACGACATCAGCAGTTCTTGTGGCCGGCCGAGATCGTGTGGAAGGGCAACGGCGGCCTCCTACGGGTGAATTCTCGTCTTGGCGCAAGGGCGTTTGCGCGGGCGCCATCGCGTCCAAGAGCGGCGGCCCCAGAGTCACGCCCATCCCGCGGAGAA
>PLRZ01000614.1:0-2594 GCA_003164075.1 Bryobacterales bacterium
ACCAGCGCGTCGTAGAGCGCCGTGGGTCCCCGGGCATGAGTCTTCAGGATGGCGCGTTTGGCGGCCTGCTTGTCGGAAGTGAACGGCTGCAGCTCGGTCACTGTGTCGGCAAAGCTGTATACGGCCACGAAATCGGTGGGGCGGAGGTCGTCCACCAACCGCATGGCGGCGTTCTTCAGTGGCGGCAGGGCGGACACCATGCTGCCGGTAGTATCGAAGAGGAGGGCCACGGAGACTCCCGCGGTATGGTTTTCGAAGGCGAAGACGGGTTTCTCCCGTCCTTCTTCCAGGACGGCGAACTGGCTGGCCTTGAGGTCGTCTACATAGCGGCCGCGGCTGTCGGTGACGGTGGCATAGACCTCCACGATGCGCCCGCCGGCCCGGAATACCAGATCGTTGGCGGGAGGCGGAGTGGATTCCGGCTGGGCAGGTCCCGCGGCGGGAGCCGTTTCGGGCCCGCCGGGCGCCGCAGTCCCGGCTGGCTCCGGCTGCAGCGCGTCCACGGTCCGCGCGCGCAGGGGGCGAGCCGCTTCCTGGAACGATGCAAATCCNNTTCAGGAGGTGCGGATCCTCGGCCACCAGCAGGTATGCCGGGTCGAGCAGCGCGGCGTAGACGGCGCCGCTGAGGGCGGCCAGCGTTTTGGCGTCATCGGGCGGCTCACCGGGCACCCCCAGGCGAGGCACGCCCTGCAGCTTCTTCACGTTCTCGAAGGCCTCTCGCCGGGCGCCGTGCAAGCGGAGCATTTGGCCGGCTAACGCCTCGTCCAGGCCGGCTGCGTCCCCAGCCATGGCGCGCACCGTCTCGATGGCGCCGGCAGAGGGGTTGGGCGACCGCATGGCCTCGCAGGCTTGCCGGAAAGCTTGCGCCGCCTGACTGCCGTTCAAGGAGCCGGCCTGGACGCCTAAGACGATCAGCTTCACCAGCGAATGCCATTCGCCCAGCAACAGGTTCCGCCGGGCGGTGGGCGCCTTTGCGACATCGTCGGCGAAGCCGGCCAAGGCGCGAAATTCGGGAGCCTCCAGGCTGGGCAAATTCTCGAAATAGGGGAAAAGACTGCGCCACTGGTTGTAGCGCTGGGCGAGGAGTTGAGCCGTGGCCGAGGTGACGGGCGCGCCGCGCTTGGCTTCCAGCCCGGCCACGGCCGCCAGGGCCTCCAGGGGCGCATGGTGGAGCAGGATTTCGTCATCGCTCTCGGATCCGGCAGTCCATCCTTCGCGGCCGCCGGGGAGAGCCATTTTGCCGGACGCATCGATGGGCAACGTCTGAAGAATTGCCGCCTGCCAGCGATCCGGTGTCCGGAGCAACTCGGAGGGCGGCGCGGAATCCCGATACCATTTGTAGAACGCTTCGGCCCGCTCGGGAGTCCGAGTGAAGTACCGCCGATGTGCCGCGTCGGCGTGTGTCAAATCGAAATAGAAGGCCAGCAGGCGGCCCTGATCTTTCTCGAACAGCGCGCGCAGGAAGGGCGCCGGAGTTTGCGGATTGGCGCCGGCCAGTCTGGCCCAGGCCGGCTGGGCTTCGACGCCGCCCGGCACGGCGACATGGTTTCCCGCCAGAGCCACGGCTTCGCCGTATTCGGCCATCGACGTGGAGTATTTCACGATCAGGTTTGCCAGCCCGATGGCGGATACCACGGCTGCCGCGGAATCGCCATCCATGGCGCCCAATCCGCTGTAGACTCGCGCGAACCGCCAGTCTTTCGTGAAGACATCGACCGGGCCGCCGGCGGCCTCCGGAATGCCTTTCAGCAGCAGGCCCCACGCCGGGCCGCCCACCAGCCGTGCATTTTCCCGGGGAATTTCGAATTCAAAGTCGCGCTTCTCCTGAATGGCCTGCCGTAAGGCCAACTCGTCGACGCCGAGCCCCGACAGGGCCGGCGGGCGGAAGGCGCCGTCGCCGGGGTCGCCCGGTTCAAGGGAATACCCATCGCCCCTGGAAACCAGTTTCCAACCCAACTCGGCCACGATGGCCCGGCTCTTGCGGATCTGTTCCTCGTTGCCCATCGAGAGGTGGATCAGGGTACTATTCTCGCGGTGCTCGCCGAGGGTTTCCAAGGCCGCCACGGCGGAGATGAATGCGCGCACTTCCTCGCCGGCCTCTTTGGCGGGGCTGGCTCCAGTGGGGCCGCCTTCGGTGATGGCGCGGCAGTACTCCAGGAAGAAATCCTGGTAAGACGGCACGCCTTTCAGTTGCGCGACAGCCGAGAAGGCTTTGATTCCGCCGGGCACGGGAGCCTCTCCCGAGGCTGCCATCCGCAGATCGAGGCTGTTCAGTTCCGTGGAAAGGCCTGCGAGGGGTGCTTTGCCAAGGTTGGCGATCCGCTCAGTCACGGCGGCGGCATCCTCTGCGTGGGGATGCTGTTGGACGTACGCCCGCAGGTGTTGGCCGGCAGCCGCGTAATCGGCCTTGGCCTCCAGGATAAGCCCCAGCACGTATTCCGCGCGCGGCAGTTCCCGCAGCTTGTCCAGGCGGATGGCGTCGTTGATTTGGGTGAGGGCGTTATCGAAATCGCGCATCCGATACAGCGCCACGGCACTTAGTAAGTGAGCTTCCACATATGCGTGCCTGGTGTCTCGCGCGATCAATAACTGAG
>PLRZ01000614.1:2679-4892 GCA_003164075.1 Bryobacterales bacterium
GCGGTACGCTGGCGGTCCGGAGCCCCAAGTCCGCGGTCCTGGATGCCGGCGTAAGAACCAGAGGAGGCAGACGCGGGTTGCGGACGATGCCGCGGTCGGTGAGGTCAATCCTGCTGGATACGAAGCCGGGCTCGTACGCCTCCAAGACGCACGGCAGCATGGCGTACGTGTCGACGCTGGCTAAGACCTGGTCGAACCCGCTGACGCTCAGACGCACAAAATACTCGCCGGTCTTGCCGGAAGCGGCGCTTTCCCGGATGGCATGGTCCATCCCCTGGCAGACGCGTTGGATGGTGACCATGCGGCCGGGAGGAGAGCCATCTTCCAGGGTTACCTTGCCGCGGAAGATAACGTCTATCGCGCTTGCGGGGCTGGTAAGGAGGAGCCCGCCGCAGAGCAGAAGCGCGTATGGTTGGATTCCCGGCATCGGCACGGTGGAAGGAACAGCATAGCGCGTCGGCAGCTTGGGTGCGCAGGCGGTTTATAATCAACCGTGCGTTCAATTCTCAGAACTCCCGATGTCGTGGAATCTGCAGTGAGCAGGCAGGTGGGGCAGGCGGTGCTCGCCTGCGCTCAATGCTATTCGAACAGCGGGCCTGATTCAGTGCGGGCGGCCAGGCGGCACCGCCTGCCCCACCTGCGAAGCCCTCGCCATCGAAAGGAATGGCTCAGCCCATTTTTCCCGCCAGACAGGAATTGCGGGGCGACATCAGGAGGTCTGATTCTTGTGTTTCTCCTCACGGCCGGTTGTGTCTCCGCCGCCGATACCGTCCTCGATCGCGTGGCCCAGCACGCGGACCGCTTCGGCGCGATTTCCCGGCAGATCTGGGAGATCCCCGAACTGGGCTTTCATGAAACCAGGAGTTCGCCGCTGCTCCAGCAGGAACTGCGGACCAACGGGTTCGCCGTCGAGAGCGGCGTGGCGGGCATGCCCACGGCATTCACCGCTTCCTTCGGCAGCGGCAAACCGGTAATCGCGATCATGGGCGAGTTCGACGCGCTGCCGGGGCTCTCGCAAAAAGACATCCCCACGCAATCGCCGGTTACCGCGGGCGCTCCGGGGCACGCCTGCGGGCACAACCTGCTGGGATCGGCCTCCGCGTTGGCCGCGGTGGCCATCAAAGAGGAGATCCAGGCGCGCGGCCTGAAGGGGACCATCCGCTATTACGGAACGCCGGCGGAGGAGGGCGGCGGGGGCAAGATCTACATGATCGACGCGGGCCTGTTCCGCGATGTGGACGCGGTACTGGCGTGGCATCCCGGCGATAGCAACGCGGTCAACCTGCATTCCATGCTGGCGGTGAACGGAGGCAAATTCCGTTTTTACGGTGTGGCGTCGCACGCCGCGGCGGCGCCGGAGCGGGGCAGGTCGGCGCTGGACGGGGCGATGATCATGCTGAACGCGGTGGAGTTCCTGCGCGAGCACGTGCCGCAGGAGACGCGGATCCATTACATCATCACCAACGGCGGGAGCGCGGCCAATGTTGTGCCGGCGTTTGCCGAAGTCAGCCTGATGGCGCGGAACCCCGACGCACAGACGCTGGATGGCATTTGGGAGCGGATCATGAAGTGCGCGCAGGCGGGCGCTCTGGCGTCGGAGACGCGCATGGAATTCGAGCAGGGCACCAACTATTCGAACGTCCTGCCCAATGACGCGCTGACCGACGTGGTGGGCCGCGCCATGCTGAAGGCGGGCGGCTACGAATTCACGCCCGAGGAACGCCAGTTTGCGGAAGAATTGCAAAAGACGCTCGGCGCGCCGGTGCACAAGCCGGGTCCGGAGAACGTGCAGGTCGACAAAACGGAGGGATGCGGACCCGCCTCCACGGACGCCGGCGACGTGAGCTGGGTTGTTCCCACCGTGCAGTTCACCACGGCTACATTCGTTCCGGGCGTGGGCCCGCACACCTGGCAGGCGGCGGCTTGCGCCGGCGGCAGTATCGGCAGGAAGGGGATGGTGGTGGCGGCGAGGACACTGGCGCTGGCCGGTGTGGAACTATTCGAGAATCCCGGTGAAGTGCAGGCGGGCAAAGATGCATTTCAGAAGCGCCTGGAGGGACGGCACTGGATCTCGCGCATTCCAGCGGACGGCAAACCGCCGCTCGACTACGCGGTGAAATAAAGGCCGCGGCTGGAGAGCGCTTGCCGGAATTAGGGCCTGTGTGGAAATGACCTATTCAATCGCCAACTAACGCTCCCTTACGGTTAATGCC
>PLRZ01000614.1:4938-13236 GCA_003164075.1 Bryobacterales bacterium
GGCATTACCCTTACGGTCGCGGCTCTGAACGCGCATCGGAGCCGGGCCCAGAGGGCACCCCGTAAGGGATAGGCAAGTTTATTTCTTAACAGCTCCTTAGTATGATGGGGCCTGTGAATCGAAATAGGTCTCTCCACCTCGCCATCCTGGCGGCGGGCCTCGCCGTCACGGCCCCCTGCCCGGCCCAACCGCGCGCCATCACTACAGCCGACTACGCCCGCGCGGAGAAATTCATGAACTACAACACCACCCCGCTGGTGTTCCGCTCCAGCGTGCAGGCCACGTGGCTGCCGGACGAGCGCATGTGGTATCGGGTCGTTACCGCCGAAGGGAGTGAGTTCATCCTGGTGGATCCAACCCGCGGCACGCGCGAGCCGGCGTTCGACCACGCCAGGCTCGCCGCCGCGCTCTCCAAGGCGGCCGGATCCCCATACGATGGAGCGCACCTGCCGCAGTCGCTGGCGCTCTCGCCCGACGCTCAGTCCATCTCTGTCACGGCCGGATCCAATCGGTGGAAGTGCGACCGGCAAGGCAACGCGTGCGCCGCGGATAGCAGTCCCGCGGCAGATGCTCCCGCGGGCGGGCGCGGCGGTGGACGTGGCGGCCGTGGAGGACGCGGTGGCGCGGCCGGCGGTGGGGCGCAGTCTCCCGACGGCAAGAGCACGGTCATGATCCGCGATAACAATCTGTGGGTGCGCGATGCCGGCGGCAAGGAAACGCAGCTCACCACCGACGGTATCAAGGATTTCGGCTACGCTACCGACAACGCCGGCTGGACCTCGAGCGAACGCCCCATCGTGCTCTGGTCGCCCGATTCCAAAAAGATCGCGACCTTCCAGCAGGATCAGCGCGGCGTGGGCGAAATGTACCTGGTGAGCACCACGGTGGGGCATCCGACCTTGCGCGCGTGGAAATATCCGCTGCCGGGCGACCCCGTGGTGACCACCATCCAGCGGGTGATCGTGGATGTGGCCGCGGGGAAGGTGATCCGGCTGCAGATGCCGCCCGATCAACACCGTTCCACGCTGTGCGACGATATTACCTGCAGCGGCTCGCTCGATATGCAGTGGAATGCCGATGGCACACAGTTGGCCTTCGTCTCCACTTCGCGCGATCACAAAGAGGAACATCTCCAGATTGCCGATGCCGCCACCGGCGCGGTGCACGAGGTGCTCCACGAAAAGGTTTCGACGTTCTTTGANNTCGGAGGGCGATAACTGGGGCCAACTCTATCTTTACGATCTAAGCGGCGTCAACAAGCTCAAGAACCAGATCACCAGCGGCGAGGGCAACGTTACCCAGATCGTCAAAGTGGACGAGCAGGCGCGCGTCGTTTATTTCCTGGGAGTCGGCAAGGAAAAGGGGCGCGATCCGTACTTCATCCACTTCTATAGCGTGGGTTTCGACGGCAGGAATCAGAAGCTGCTGACGCCCGACGACGGGAACCATGGCGTGTCGCTATCGCCCTCGGGAAAGTACTTCGTCGACACTTACTCCAAGCCTGATGTCCCGCCGGCGATCGCGCTGCGCGACATCGACGGCAAGCTGGTGACGCCGCTCGAAAAGGCGGACATCTCCAAGCTGCTGGCCACCGGATGGAAGCCGCCGCAGCCCATCACCGTGAAAGCGCGCGATGGCGTTACCGATATATATGGGCTGATGTACAAGCCCACCAATCTGGACCCTTCCAGGAAATACCCGATCGTCAACCACATCTATCCGGGACCGCAGACGGGCAGCGTGGGCAGCCGGAATTTCTCGACGGGCCGCGGCGATGCGCAGGCGCTGGCGGAGCTTGGTTTTATCGTGGTGGAGATCGACGGCATGGGGACGCCGTGGCGCTCCAAGAAATTTCACGAGGCGTACTTCGGCGATATGGGCGACAACACGCTGCCCGACCAGGTGTCCGGCATGAGGGACCTGGGAAAGCGCTATCCGTGGATCGACCTCGATCGCGTGGGCATCTACGGCCATTCGGGCGGCGGCTATGCCACGGCGGGTGCGATGTTCCACTATCCCGATTTCTTCAAGGTGGGGATTGCGGAATCCGGCAACCACGATAATCGCGAATACGAAGACGATTGGGCCGAGAAGTGGCAGGGCCTGCTGGAGAAAACGCCCGACGGAAAGACCAATTACGACAGCCAGGCGAACCAGAATTTCGCCAAGGACCTGAAGGGTCATCTGATGCTGGCGCACGGCACCATGGACAACAACGTGCCGCCGTATAACACCCTGCTGGTGGTGGCGGAGCTGATCAAGGCGAACAAGGATTTCGACCTGGTGCTGTTCCCCAATCGCCCGCACGGTTACGGTCCCGATGCCAATTACATGATGCGCAAGCGGTGGGACTATTTCGTCCGCTACCTGCTGGGCGCGGAGCCGCCCAAGGAGTACGAATTCCACGCGCTGGCGGCCGGTGGTCCGCCGACAGGGGCGGGGCAATAGCCGAACGGCCACGTGGCTGATCGCCGGGACGCTGGCAGGAGCCGGCGCGAGGGATCCGGCCACGTTGGGAGTGGCTACGCTGGTGCTGCCGGCGGTAGGGATCCGATTTCGGGATTGCGGCAGGAGTAGGCGGGTGCTTATTAACCGGCTAATGGTTTCGCCGCTTTCGCCGTAACTACAGAACTCCTGATCTCGGCCGGGGANNGTCTGCGGCGCCGAGACTCATCTCGGCGCTGCGGGACGGTGGATGCCGCTCGCGAAGAGGGTCGAGATGAGTCTCGACCCAGCAGGCACGAGTGCCTGCGCCACGACGACGGGCTGATTTGCAGTGAGTCCGCAGGTGGGGCAGGCGGTGCTCGCCTTCGCTCGATCCTATTCCAGCAGCGGGCCTAATTCAGCGCGGGCGGGCAGGCGGCACCGCCTGCCCCACCTGCGCAGCTCTCGCCATCGAAAGGAATGGCTCAGCCCATTTTCCCCGTCGGCAGAAATTGCGGGGCGACATCAGGAGTTCTGAACTACTTGTCGATTCAGGAGGTTAGCGGCGCGTCAAAACATTAGACCGATCAGTGAGTTGTTGATCTGGGCATTTCGTGGCTCAGGCGATGTGTGCGCCGCGCGTGCCAACGTACAACGAGTAAATGGACTGGCCGGCGGCCATAAAAAGCCGGTTCCGCCTGGTGCCGCCGAAACAGAGGTTGGCGCAGACTTCCGGCAGCAGAATCTGGCCGATGCGCTCGCCAGTGGGCGCGAAGACGTGGACGCCGTCGTATCCCGCGCCGACCCACCCCATGCCGGCCCAGATATTACCGTCCACGTCGGCGCGAATTCCGTCGGCCAAGCCGGCTCCCTTGCCTGCCAAAGTGGTGTTGATGAACTGGCGCTTGTTGCGCACCTTGCCATCGGCGAGATCGAAGACCTGTATGTCCTTGGGCTCGCCCGTATCGCAGATGTAGACCTTCTTATAGTCGGGCGAGAAGCAGATGCCGTTGGGCTTGTCTAACTCGTCGGTAATCTTGTCTATTTTGCCCGTCTTAGGCTCCACGCGATACGCCGCCTCCTTTATTTCCGATTGGGCCTGGAAGCCTTCATAGTTACCCTGGATGCCGTAAGTGGGGTCGGAAAACCAAATGGAGCCATCGGGATGGACCGCCACATCGTTGGGTGAATTGAACGGCTTGCCCTGCCACTTATCGGCGATCACCGTAGTAGTGCCATCCACTTCGAAACGGACCACGCGGCGCTGCCCGTGCTGGCACGAGATCTGGCGGCCCTCAAAATCGAACGTATTGCCGTTGCTGTAATCGGAGGGCGAGCGGAAGACGCTGACATGGCCATCTTCTTCCAACAGGCGCATCTGGCGATTGTTGGGGATGTCGCTCCACAGCAGGAAACGCCCGGCGCCGCACCACGCGGGACCTTCGGCCCAACGGGCGCCGGTCCACAGGCGTTCGATGGCCGCATTGTTGATTACATATTTGGCAAATCGCTTGTCGAGCGTGAGGACGTCGGGGTCGGAATAGCGGATGGGCTGATGGCCGCTCCAATCGCGTTGCTGAGTCTGGGCCAGCGCAGCCGGGACGGCGGCCGCTGCCGTAAGGAAAGATCTTCTGCGCATCGTCACGACGCTATTTTATACCAAACTGGCCAGGTTTCGGCTTGACAGGCATGCTCCGGGTGCTGAACGACCGCTCCCTCGCGGGGCGCCCTCCGGGCCCGGCTCGGTAAACACTTACAAGCAGTGAGACGGCATTCTGAGTCGCGCGCGCAAGCGGTTCTTAGGAGCCGCGAAGAAATATCCCGTGCACTCAGACCCAACCGCTTGCTNNACAGAGCCGCGACCGTTAGGGACCGATTGCGCACGTTCGAGACATTTGGTCAGCTTATTGTTTCGCGGCCCCTTAGCCGTGGCCCCGATCTTACGCCGTTTGAAACTGCGCGCGAATGGAGGCCAGAGCGGGCTGCAGAATAGTCGCACCGTCCACGCCGTATCGCGCTCTGGCAGTCCCGCCGGCATTGATGAAGCTGACGTCCTTCACGCCGAGGAAGCCGAAGACCGCGCGGAGATAGGGCTCCACGAAGTTCATCGCGGCCATGGGCGTGCCCTGTTCGTACACGCCTCCCGAGGCGACCAGGAAGGTGGCTTTCTTATTGTGCAGCCGCCCTGCCGGGGTACCGTTTTCGTACGAGAACGTCTTGCCCGCCCGCGCGATCTGGTCGATCCAGAGTTTGAGGCTGGAAGGAATCGAGAAGTTATGCATGGCCACGCCGATGACGTACTCGTCGGCAGCCTGCAGTTCGGCAATGAGCGTGTCGGAAGTAGCGAGAACTGCTCGTTGACTCGGCGCCAAAGCGGTTTCCGGGGTGTGGGCCGCGCCGATCCATTCGGCATTCACCGGCGACAGAGCGGTCTGCGCCAGATCGCGGGGGATGATGCGGCCGTCGGGATGACTCTGGCCCCACTGACCAGCGAACTCGGCCGTGAGTTGCCGGCTGAATGAGGACTCACCGGTGAAAGGGCTGGTATCGATTCGAAGAAGGACGGACATCGGATTTCTCTCCTATGCAACGTTCGATGCTTAGGCAACACCTGTCGATTCGCAGAAAACAACAGATGTTGTTTATGCAACGTGGATCGGCTGTTGATACTCTAATAACTAGTTTCTGTCGTCGAAACTCAAGAAACCGCTCCCTTGCGGTCGCGGCTCGGAAAACGCTGCGATAATTCCATGGGACTTGTTACCGAGCCGCGACCGTAAGGGAACCGTAAGGGAGCGTTGCTGCACGTCCGCATGGCAGTTTCGCGACAGAAACCAGCTATTAGAAGGAAGAGCAGACATGGCCCTGGCAACTGGCGAAACTCTCGACCCAAGGATCCGGCGCACTCGCGAACTGCTCCGGGAGTCGCTCGGCAACCTATTGGAAAGCAAGGAGTTCGAGAAGATTTCGGTGCAGGATATCACGGACCTCGCGACCGTCAATCGAGCCACCTTTTATGCCCATTACACTGACAAATTCGCGCTCCTGGAGGCCATGGTAGGCTGCCGCTTCCATCAATTGCTGGCGGAGCGCGAGGTGCAGTTCGACGGGACGTGCGGATCGGCACTGAAAGCCATGGTACTGGCGGTTTGCGAGTATCTTACTCGAATGCAGGGGCCCGGCGGCACGCGCCAACTGGACCCCCATATGGAATCGGCCATGATCGCGGTGGTGCGGCGCATGCTGATGGAGGGGCTGCAAAAGCACCCGCCGAAAAACGGCATCGCAGTGGAATTAGTGGCCGCCACGGCTGGTTGGGCGATCTATGGCGCGGTGAAAGAGTGGGCGCAAATGCCGGGCCGGTGCCCGGTGGACGAGTTCGCGGCCACGGCGATCGCGATGGTTGCGCCTATCCTGCAGTTGCCGTTCGGGGCGACAACAAAGTAGGCGCGCGCGTCTCCCCTTGCTAGACTTTTAGGAACACGCTGTTATGACGACACCCTCGGAGCGCCTTTGCGCGCTCGACGAAATATTGGAGCAACGTGTCCTGGTCCTCGACGGGGCCATGGGCACCATGCTGCAACAACGCAACCTCACGGCTGCCGACTTCGGCGGACCGGTTCTGGAAGGCTGCAACGAGAGCCTCAACCGCACGCGGCCCGATGTGGTGCTCGACATCCATCGCGCTTACCTGGCGGCCGGGTCGGATGCCATCGAGACCAACACCTTTAACTGCGACAGTATTTCGCTGCGCGATTACGGCCTCGAGAACGACGTCCGCGAACTCAACGTGACGGCGGCGAAACTGGCGCGCCGGGCGGCCGACGAGTACTGGAGCGCGGAGAAACCGCGCTTCGTGATCGGCTCCATGGGGCCGACTACGAAGTCCATCACGGTGGTGGGCGGGGTGACGTTCCCGGAACTTGTCGAGGTCTACTATCAGCGGGCCGCGGGGCTGCTCGACGGCGGCGCGGATATTCTGGCGGCTGAGACGTGCAACGATACGCGCGCCGTGAAGGCCGCGCTGGTGGCCATCGAGCGGCTGCGCGCCGAACGGGGGACGCCCATTCCGACGATGGTCTCGGGCACCATCGAAACCATCGGCACCATGCTGGCCGGTCAGACCGCCGACGCCTTCTGCTCCTCCGTGCTGCACGCCGATCTCCTTTCCATCGGGCTCAACTGCGGCACCGGGCCGGAGTTCATGACCGACCATCTGCGCACCATGAGCGAAATGGCGACGACCCGCGTTTCCTGCTATCCCAACGCCGGATTGCCGGAAGAGGGCGAGTACCGCGAGACACCTACCACAGTCGCCAGCCACCTGGAGCGTTTCATCGGCAACGGCTGGCTCAATATGGTGGGCGGCTGCTGCGGCACCACCGATAAACATATCCGCGCCATCGCGCAGATGGCCGGGGGAAAGAGGCCGCGGCGCATTCCCGGCCGTTCGCATCGGGCTTACTATTCGGGCATCGAACTGGTGGAGGCCGAAGAGAGCAATCGCCCGCTGATTGTGGGCGAGCGGACCAACGTGATCGGCTCGCGGCTTTTTAAGAATCTGGTGGCCGGGGAGAAGTGGGAGGAAGCCACCGAGATCGCGCGCCGGCAGGTGAAGAACGGCGCGCACATTGTGGACGTCTGCCTGCAGAGCACCGACCGCGATGAGATGGCCGACATCCCGCTCTTCTACGACAAGCTGATCCGCAAGATCAAAGCGCCCGTCATGATCGACACCACCGACCCCGCGGCGCTGGAACTGGCGTTGACGTATTGCCAGGGGAAGAGCATCATCAACTCCATCAACCTGGAGGACGGCGAAGAGAAATTCGAGCGCGTCTGCCCTATCGCGCGGCGGTACGGCGCGGCGCTGGTGGTGGGCTCCATCGACGAGGATAAGCTGCAGGCGCAAGCCTTCACGCGAGAGCGCAAGCTGGCGGTGGCCGAGCGCTCCTACCGGTTGCTGACGGAAAAGTACGGCATTCCGCCGGAAGACATCATCATCGACCCGCTGGTTTTCCCGTGCGCCACCGGCGATGTCAACTATATCGGCGCCGCGGTGGAGACCGTCGAAGGCATACGGCTGGTGAAGGAGCACGTGCCCTTCGTCAAGACGGTGCTGGGGATTTCCAATATCTCTTTCGGACTGCCGGCGGCGGCGCGCGAAGTGGTGAATTCGGTCTTCCTGTATTACTGCACCAAGGCCGGGCTGGACCTGGCTATCGTGAATGCCGAGAAGTTGGAGCGCTTCGCGTCGATCCCGATGGAAGAGCGGCGGCTGGCGGAGAATCTCCTTTTTAACGCCCCCGCGGTGGAAGCCGCCGACGAATCTCTACGCACCGCGCCCGAGGACTGGCGCCTGCAAACAGCCGAACAGAAGGCCGCCATCAATCAATGGCACATCGCGGCTATCACCGACCATTTCCGCAAGTCGGTGAAGCGCACCAAAGCGCAGGCCGCCAGCCTGCCGCTCGATCAGCGGCTGGCCAACTACATCATTGAAGGTACGAAAGACGGACTCATCGCCGACCTCGAACGCAAGCGCGCCCAAGGCACCGGACCGCTCGACATCATCAACGGGCCGCTGATGGCGGGCATGTCGGAAGTGGGCCGGCTTTTTAATAACAATGAACTGATTGTGGCCGAGGTGCTGCAATCGGCGGAAGCCATGAAGGCCGCGGTCAACCACCTGGAGCAGTTCATGGAGAAGTCGGAGACGGCGGCTCGCGGCAAGATCGTGCTGGCCACCGTGAAGGGCGACGTCCACGACATCGGCAAGAACCTGGTGGAGATTATTCTCTCGAATAACGGCTACACGGTGGTCAATTTAGGGATCAAGGTGGCGCCCGACGTTCTCATTCGCGCCCATGCGGA
>PLRZ01000549.1:0-256 GCA_003164075.1 Bryobacterales bacterium
TTTCCCCAACTATCCGAAATCCCCCCTTGCCGTGGGTGTGCACTGGGCACGCCGCCTACCAACACGTCGCCGATCCGCTGGCATCGCTCCTTCAGTTTTCACCGGCGCGGCCTTTGTCCGGGCCATGTCCGCCGCGGCGAACTTTCGGCCCATAAGGACGTTATCCGGATCTTCGCCAAACCGCGAGTGTTCCGTGGTTCCCGGCGCAGCCGCCATCCCGGGCATAACCGCGTTCACGGGAATTTCCGCCACTTAG
>PLRZ01000549.1:303-4545 GCA_003164075.1 Bryobacterales bacterium
CCGCGCTGGAAAGTCGTGATGAAACCGACACAGTTGAGCGCCGCCAGATCGTGCCCCATCAGGGTATGAAAGATTCGCCCTTTGCCGTATGTCAGGACCAGGAGGATCGGCTCGTCATGGCCGGTGCCGCGGTTGCCCTTGTCGGAATACGCCGTCGCCAGCACCGTCATGTTCTCGCCGGGCCCGCGCATGTTGCCGTAAAGCTCGTCGGCGACGTGCAGCCATTCTTTAGGGAGCCCCGCGGTGATGGGGTGATCGGTCACCCGATCCACCACCTTGAAGGGCAGGCGCGCGCCGTGCATTCCGGCGTTTCCCGGAGTGGTCTCGGCCACCACCTTCCCGTCCTCATAATAGAAATGCGCCCCCGCCTCCTCATTGCGGCCGCGCCAACCGCCCACTCCGATCATGAGGTTGTATTCTCTCCAGTGCGGGAATGCATTGTCGGCCGCGTGCACCACCACGAACCCGCCCCCGTTGCGGACATACTGCTCGAAGGAGGACTTCAGACTGTCGGGCCAGCGTTCGTCCGGCGCGTCATAGTTCGAAACCACCACCTGGTACTTACTCCAATCCGGCTTGAATGTGGAGTAATCGCCATCCTTCGGCGGCGCCGTCACCACGTCCACCTGGAAAATGCCGGTGTCACCCAGCATGCGTTTCAAGTACGGCGAGGTCTCTTGCCATGCATGGTAAGCTCCCGCCTGCTCTCCATCGAGCAACATAACCCGGATCGGGGAAGCGGCCCACATAGGGACCGCGCCGGCGGCCGCGGCCGCCAACAACCAGCCGGACATACGCGTTTTCATAGTGGTGCTCCTGTGACAGTTACGCCTTCAACTCCCAGCCTTTGCGGACGAAAGGCTTGAGGTACTTATTGGCCTCTTCGCTATTGGTGAAGCGCATGTTCTTGGCATCCCACATCAGCTTGCCGGGCACGCGCAGGGCGATGGCCCCCAGGGCCAGCCATTCGATGTACTTGCTGGCGACGGAGAACTGCGAGACTCCCGGCGCGCCGCCTTTGCAGGAGCGGATCCAGTCCTGCTGATGATTGATTCCCCGCTGCAGTACCTGCGGAGGGAGCCGGTACTCGGCCCATCGCGATGCGGGGAGCAGCCACACGCCCTCGCCGCGGGACGTTGTGGCCATATAACCCTTGGAACCCACGAACACCGATCCGTTGCCGGGTGCGCGCTGCGCCGGATCTCCGGCCGGACCACCGGGTCCGCCGCGTCCCGCTCCGCCTCCGGGAGCGCCCGCGCGGCCACCGGGGCCTCCCGGTCCGGGTCCGCCGCCACGCCCCGCCTGCGACGCCGGCTTGCCGTCCACCGTCAGTTGATCGCCCACCAGCAAGGTGCCGTCACCGCTGGCGACGAAGGGCCTGCCCTTATCGGCCAGGTTATTCATGGGCGGCAAGAGGCGTTCGTTTTCCTCCATTCCGGGAGGGTTCTTGAAGTCGCCGCGCATATTCTGGTACGCGTGGATGGTCACGGGAGGCATGTTGCCACGCGCCGGAAATTCGAAGACCGTGTGCGCCTTAATGGGCCAGAGCCATTGATTTTTGCCCTCCACGGTGACGCATTCCACGCTGATCGGAGAGGCCTTGTCGAGTTGGAGCGCGAGGTGCGCCGGACCGAGACAATGGACCAGCCAATCGCCCAGCGATCCGCCGGTGGAGAAGTCCTGGAATGCCCGCCAGTGGCTGTTGATCAGGGGGTTGAACGGCCGCGCCGCCGCCGGACCGAGCCACAGGTCCCAATCGAGCGTCTCCGGGACCGGCTTCGCGTCGGGTCCCGTCTCGGGAAGATTGGGCTGTCCGCCATAGATGCCGCCGGTGAAGGCGTGTACTTCCCGCACCTCGCCGATATCGCCGGACCACAGGATCTCGCACGCCGTTTTCGTGCCCTCGTGGTTGAACCCCTGGTTGCCCATCTGGGTCGCGACCTTATATTTGGCGGCGGCGTCGGTCAGGAACCGCGCTTCCGACGGGGTGCGAGTAAGCGGCTTCTCGCAGTACACGTGCTTGCCGTGTTGCATGCACAGCAGCGTGACGGGGGCGTGCAGATGGTCGGGAGTGGCGATCATGACGGCATCGATATTCTTGCCCTCCTTATCGAGCATCTTGCGGAAATCTTTGTAAGTGGTTGCCTTGGGGAACTTTTTGTATGACGGCGCGGCGCTAGCGTCATCCACATCGCAAAGCGCCACGATGTTCTCCGTGGGAGCGGCGCCCAGCAGGATCTGCGGCCCGCGTGTGCCGAGGCCGATCACGGCGATGTTCAGTTTTTCGTTTAAAGACTTGTACCCCAGAGCCGGCAGTGAGGGAGTGCTGCCGAACCCTCCGGAGGGAACGGCGCCCGCCAACAGAGATCCATAAAAGAAATACCGCCTCGAAAAACGATTGTCGTCCATTGGAACACGCTCCACGGTTGAGATCTGTCCGGACCGGCTGCCGCCAATATTGTTTGGCGGCACGACAAAAGGTTTATCACGTTTCACCGGCCGGGTCTACCGTGTCGCTTATTGGCCGGCCGCGGAATTTGTAGTGAGCCGCGAGGTGGGGCAGGCGGTGCTCGCCTGCCCTCCGGATCTTCTTTCCTTTTCTTCCCGCGGCGCCAGTTCATCTCAACTCTCCTCGGCGGGCCACATGATTTGCGCCACCGCCCTGGCCATCTGCTTCCACTTCGATTCCTCGGCGAGCAATTGTTTCTTGCCGGCGGCCGTCAGCCGGTAATACTTGAATTCGCGCTTGCCGCCGGGCGGGGTCTCCCACTTTGAGGCGACCCAGCCTTTTCGCTCCAGGCGATGGAGCGCCGGATAGAGCGACCCGTGTTGCACCTGCAGCAGGTCGTTGGTAGTCCGCTGGATGTGCTTGCCGATCTGGTGCCCGTGCGAGGGTCCGAAGAGCAGAGTCCTGAGGATGAGCATGTCGAGCGTGCCCTGGAGCAATTCGACCCGGTCCGGTGTCTGCTTTCCCATGCGATGGTAGACGCTCGACCATCGGAAAAGTTAGCGCAGTACGACTTTTTCTCCCGTGCGGCAGGAGCGGTACACCGCGTCCACCAGTTCCAGCGCCCGATAGCCTTCCTCGCCGGACACCAGCGGTTGGCGGCCGGCCGCAATGGCGTCTCCGAAATCGCGGAACTGGCGTTCGAAGGGTGTCAGCGAAATCGCCATGGGGTCCGACGCTCCGGAGGCCGCTTCGCGCACCACCGGAGCAGGCTCGCCGGCATCGTTTTCCACGTCCCACGTGGTCAGCTTGTCGCCTGAGATAATGGCCGTTCCCGCAGTGCCGTGGAACTCGGTGCGCTCCGTGTAACCGGGCCAAAACGCCGTGGCGGCCTGAATCACGCCGGTCGCTCCGCTGGCGTAGCGGAGCACGGCATTCACCACGTCCTCCGATTCAATCCGGTTGCGCGCGCCCAGTTGCCACACGGCGAACAGCTCTTTCACCGGCCCAGCCAGCCAGCGCAGCAAGTCCACCTGGTGAATCCCCTGGCCGATCAGCGCGCCGCCGCCTTCGGTCTTCCAACTCCCCTTGATGGGGCGCGCATAATACTCCGCCGAGCGGTACCACTTCACGTAGCAATCGCACTCGATGAGCGTGCCCAGGCGGCCGGCGGGGATGGCGCGGGAGAGAAACAGGCTGGCATCGTCGAAGCGGTGCTGGCTCACCACGCCGAGCAGGACTCCGCCCGCGCGCGCCGCCTGCATCATGCGTCCGGCAGTCTCCAGGTTGGTGGCCATGGGCTTCTCGACGAGCACGTGTTTGCCCGCCGCGGCCGCCAGTTCGACGGGTTCCAGGCGGAACTCCGGGAAGGTGCAGACGTCCACGAAGTCCACTTCCGGATGGCGGCAAAGATCCTGGAATGCAGGCACGAATTGCGCCGCGAACTCGCCGGCAAACCGCCGTCCCGATTCCTCGTGGAAGTTGCTGCAGACCGCGACTCGATAGCCGATATTGAGGTATGCTCGCGCATGTTTCCGGGCCACCGCCCCGGTGCCGACGATTCCAACTCGCATGGGTTGATTATGGCGCAATGCGGGCGGCGCCGCCTGCTTGGGTGGGGCAGGCTTCAGTCGGCATCCACCGTCCCGGAGCGCCGCGAACACTCTCGGCGCGCCGCAGACACGAGTGTCCGCCCCACGTCATGCGAGCAGTTTCCGGAGAGTTCCGGGTTCTCCCCGAAACCAAGCCCGCTCCGGCGCGTCTAATTATCATCTCCTGTTATAATCCGAGCAATC
>PLRZ01000418.1:0-12704 GCA_003164075.1 Bryobacterales bacterium
TGGCCGCTGAGCGCTGGCCAGCACATAGAAGAGGATGGCATTGGAGGGCGAGTCGAGCGGATGGCCGAGCCCGAACAGCACCCATCCGAAATCGCTGGAGAGAACGGCCCATTTCTCCAGCACCTCGCGATCGTAGACGCGCGAATGCGCCCCCACGTAGACGCCGTCCAGTGTCTCGGCGGCGTAATCCGCTGTGAGATATTCGACCATCATGGCGGCGCGCTTCTTCATCGCCGGGTCGTGCGCCCAGGCAGCCAGGTAAGACATCGAGAGGAAGTAATAGCCCATATAACTGGGGCTGTCATACTCGCCTTGCCCCCGCGTAGTGGTAAGATGCACCCACTGTTCCAGCCAGCCCGCGGCCTCGCGCCGGTTCTCGTCCGAGGACTTACCGGTGTACCATTGCGAGCCATCCCCATCGGGCCACAGTTGCGCCATCAGGTACAGCGACGTGTAATACATCACCCAGTGATTCTCGGTGTCGCCCCGGTAAGGCATATAAGTGCGGAACGAATCGCGCAGTGCGCGGCGGGCTGAATCGCTAAGTTGGCCGCGGTCGAGATAGGCGATGGCGGTAACCGGGTACATCCAGAACATATCGCCGGTGGGGCCGGCTGCCAGCAGCTCTTCCAGACGGCGCGAGCACAGGTCCGCGTCCTGATGCAGCCACAACTTGGCGGCAATGTTGGCGTAGCCCAGCGGACCGGCATTGGCGGGATGCGCGTAAGCCTCCACCACGCTGCGAACGCGCCCGTCGAAATCCGGAGTCTGCGCCGGTAAGGCGGCCGGCAGCAGCAGGCATATCCACGCCAGACGAGTCATTTGGATGGCGCCTCCGGTACGAATTTCATGCGGAAGATGGAGCTGCCGGCGAGCCCGTCCTTCCGCCAGGTCCGGCCACTGTCGGTGGAGACATAGACGGCCTCCTCATGCACGCTGGCGTACAGGCGTCCCGATTGCGCGGGGTCGAAGGCCACGCTCCATATATTGGCCGACGGAAGCCCGGAGTTACGCGCCTGCCACGTCCTGCCGCGGTCCTCGCTGACGGCCACCCCGCCCCCCCAACCCGCCACGGCGATGCCGTTCGGCGACGCCGGGTCGAAGGCCAGGTCGTAGACGTTGCGGCCCACGCCCAGGTTGCCGTTGCTCTCGAAGGTGTCGCCGCAATCGGTGGAGACGAACAGGCCGCTGCCTTCGGTGGATGCCATCCAGAAGCAGGCATCGTGGGGCGATTGTTCGATGTGCAGAACCTGTATGCCCGCGGCGCCCGCGAGCCGCCAGGATGCCCCGCCGTCTTCACTGCGGAAGATGCCTTGCTCCGTGCCGGCCAGCAGAACGCCCGCGCGGCGCGAATCCACGCGCAGCGCCGCGGTATATTTCCGGCGCAGTCCCGCGGACGCATCGTGCCAGGTGGCGCCGCCGTCGTGAGTCGCCTGAATGCCGGCCGTGTGGCTGAAGTAGATGGCGCCGGGCGAGTTGCGGTCCACCGCGACGTCGAGCAGTTCGGTGACATCGCTGCCGGTGAGGATCTTCCAGCGCTCGCCGTTTGCGGAAACCCGCAGCAGTCCGTTGCCGGCGGCGGCGTAGACCACCGAGGGATCGCGCGGATCGAAATCGAACGCGGAGATGAAGGGATGGTTGAAGCCGGCGTGTCTCCACTCGCCGTTCGCGGGCCTCACAAAGATGCCGCTGGCGGGGAGTTTGGCGCCCACCACGTAGTCTTTAGTGCTCGACCCGCAGGCGTAGAGCGTGTATTGGGCGAAAGCGGGAAGCGGCAACATCGCCAGCACGGGCAACCAGCGTCTCATCGCGGATTACTGTAGCATGCTATGAGGCTGCTCGTCGTGGCGGCGCGTGCGCTACTTCGCGTCTTTCGCGCAGCGGAAGCTCAAAGACGTATCCTTCCAGCGCTCCGGGACGGCCGTCGAATCCCATGTGGCGCCGTCCACTAGCGGCGTCCAGGCGGACAAACCGCGAATCATGTACCATGCCTCATCGGGGCGTAGCGGCGGCTTGAGCGACTGGAACGGGCTCAGATCCGCCGCCGCCGGGCGGAGCTTGTCCACCAGTTCCCAGGCGTTGCCCACCATTTGCAGCGCGCCGTATGGGCTGGCGCCGCCGGGGTAGCTGTCCACCGGCCGCAGTTCCCTGGTGCCGACGTTGGCGCGCGAGTTGTCCACTTCGCTGCCCCACGGAAAGGTGCGGCCATCGCTGCCGCGCGCGGCTTTTTCCCATTCCAGGTCGGTCGGCAGGCGCTTGCCGGCCCACTGGGCGAACGCGCGCGCGTCGGCGATGGTCACTGAGACCACCGGATAGGCCGGCCGATTCGCCGGGAAACCGCCGGGCAGCGGGTGTTGCGTGGCCTGGCAGAACTGCGCGTATGCGGCGTTGCTCACCTCGGTCTTGTCGATGTAGAACGCCGGCAGAGACGTCACCTGCTTCTTCTCGCCGAAGCGAAATTCACCGCCCGGCACCAGCACCATTTCGCCGGTCGGGGTCGCGATCGTCTTGGCCAGTTCCGTCGCTTTAGGCGCACTCCCGGGCTTCAACGCCAGATACTCGCCAATGGCCAGAGCCAGCGCCACCACGATACCGGCCGGAATGAGAAGCGCGTTCCGGCGCGACGCCGCGGGCCGTGCCGGCTGCGCAACTTGTACCCCCGAGGCGGGGCTGGCAAGCATGCCCTCCAGGTCCGCGATGATGGGGCCGAAGCCCTGCGGCCGGTCCGCTGCCGCCTTGGCGTTGCAGGCCGCGATCAGGTGGATCACCGGCCGGGGCACGCCGGCTTGCTCCAACGGTTCCAAATTCAGAGGGACATTCAGGATGCTGTAGAAAATCCGCTCGACGGAATCGCCCGAGAAAACCTTCCGCCCGGTGAACAGCTCGAACTGCAGAACTCCGAAAGCGTAGACGTCCACCTGTCCGGTGATGGGCTCTCCGCGCACCTGCTCGGGCGCCATGTAGTAGGGCGTGCCGAGTACGTAGCCAGGCTGGGTGCGCGAGAAGTCTTCGCTCTTGGCGATTCCGAAATCCATCAGCTTCACGACGCCGGCGGCGTTGATGTGGATATTCTCCGGCTTGATGTCGCGATGGACGATCTTATTCCGGTGGATGAAGTCGAGGGCCCGCGCGACTTGCAGGGCGATCTTGAGTTTGTCGCGGATGTCGCCGGTGTGTCCGTTCTTGATGGCTTGCCGCAGGTCTTCGCCCTGCAGGAATTCCATCACCATGAACAGGCCCTTCTCGTCGTCTACGCCGAAATCGAAAATGTTGATGACGTTCTCGTGACTGACCTTGGCGGCGGTGCGCGCTTCGTCCAGAAAACGGTCGCGGGTTTCGGCGTCCTGTGCGCCCTGTTCGGTGAGGATTTTGACGGCGACGGTGCGCCCGATCATGGTGTCGAAGGCGCGGTAGACGTGCGACATCCCACCACCGAGAAATTGCTGGAGCTCGTATTTACCAAGGCGGGCGGGCAGTTGCATTAAAGTGGAGGCCGGTACGAAATCCTATGCTATACCATAATAGGTTTGGTGTGCCGGAGTGGCAAGATTAGGATACCGGAAATGCGAAGTTTACTCGGTGTAGTGACGATCTATTCAGCACTCGCGTGCGCGGGGCAAGCGCAGCAGCAACAGCCGGCGGAAGGTGCGCGGGAACTGTACCTCTACGGGGCCGCCCCGAAAGATGCGCTGCCGCCGATTCCAAAGAAGGCGACGCCGGCGGCGCCGGCCCCCGCTCCGGCGGCCGCTCTGCACCTGGGGCTCCGCTATACCCTGCTGCTGGTGTCATCGCCCGGCGACCGCGGGACGCCCACGGCTCCCGATCGCAACTTCCGCAAAGGCGACTGCGTGGCCCTCAGTCTGGAGGCGAACCGTTCCGGATATCTCTACGTGCTGGCGAAGGAATCGGACGGCAACTGGGTTCCGCTGTTTCCCACGCCGGAGCTGTCGGACCAGAGTAATCGCATCGATCCCGGCCAGGTGATTCGCACGCCCCGGCATGCCTGCTTTGAAATTGAAGATCCGCCGGGGAGCGAGACGTTGTTCGTGGTGCTTTCCAGGAACCCCAGGGACATCGACGAATTGCAGGAGAGCATCAAAGGTCCGGGTGAAAAGCCGGCGGTCCCGTCGGGCCCCACCCAGATAGCTTCCGCCGCGCGGATCAATTCGGCGGTGGATCAGATGTCCCAGGAGTTTGGCAGCACGCGGGAACTGCAATTCAAGCAGGTGGTGAAGGCGCCGGCACCCAAGGCGGCGCCGAAATCGGCGGAGAAGAAAGAGCCGGAACAGGCCGTATATGTGGTGAGCGGATCGGACAAACCGGCGTCCACCTTGGTGACCAGAGTGGAGATCCGTCACCGGTAAGAAGCCGCGAAAAAATATCCTGTGCATTCAGACCCCACCGCTTGCTCCCGCGCGCGGCTCGGCATGCGCATTTGACAGAGCCGGGCCCAGAGGGCACCCCGTTAGGGAGCGATTGCGCACGTTCGAGACATTTGGTCAGCTTATTGTTTCGCGGCTTCTAAGCGGGCAGGCGAGCACCGCCTGCCCCAACAGGGGAGCCAAAAGCTCTCAACCTCGTGGCAGTCAGCGGCTCGATGGATAGCTTACTTCTTGCCTTTGCGCGCGGCGGGCTTCGAAGGTGCGGCGGGCCACCCCGAGATCTTCGAGGGGTCGGATACCACCGTCAACGCGAAGGGGTCCTTCACGTAGGAATCGGCGGTCCCCTGGAATTCCAGGACTGTGCCCGGGTCGGCGGCGTTCGGAAACTCGCTGTCCAGCTTGATCACGACCTCAGACTTGGTCGGATCGAGGATGCCGAGGGTCAACTCCTTGGGATTCTCGGGCGGATCCGAACTGATGAGCGTTCCCTGCAGCGCGGGAAGCGCGCTGCCATGCAGGCTATCCGCAAAGTACTTTGCACCGTCAAGGGCTTCCAGTTTCTGCCGAATGCGGACCCACGCGGCCATCTGCGGATTGGTGCGGGTGAGTTCCTCGTCCTGTTTGCGCAGGGCCGCCGTGGCTACCGATTCAATGTCGAATCCGGCCGGCGGAAACGGCGAGGCCGCGGCGGCGGCGCGCAGTTGGTCGAGGCCGCCGGTGTCGCCGTGATACGAAGTGTACAGGCGTTCCAGAACGGCGGCGAACTGCCGCTGCTGCCCGTCCGGCAACGCGCCGGCGTCACGATACGCCGCGGCGCGGGCCAGTTGCCAGAGAGCCGGGACGCGTTTTTCGGGCTGTTGCTCGAGCGCCAGCACGGTACCCAGCCAGGCCGAAATCCGGGCCGCGGAGGGGTCCACTTGCAGACACTTCTGGAATTCCTCCTCGGCCGGCCCGTACTCCTCGCGCTGCCAGTGGACCCAGCCGAGCGTTCGATGCGCCAGCAGTTCCACCCCGGCTTGCGATTTCGGGCCCGCCAGCAACAAGTTCCCGGCTTTCTCCGCGAGCGCCAGTTGCGCCGGAGCGGGCGACTTCTGTTCCGGCAGCAACAAGGCAAACCAATACGCGCCTACCAGATTGTCCGCCTGGGCCGACAACATTTCACCGGCGATCTTCCAGGTATTCGGGCTGTCTCCCAGCGACTGATAGGCGGCTAGGTACAACTCCCTTCGAACCTGCTGGAATTGGCTCGCCGGGTATTGCGTCTTCCATTGGTCCAGGAGTCCCAGACGGCGTTGCGGCGAGGCTTCGGCGCGGATATTCAGGACCAGATCGTATTCTTTGCGGTCGGCCCAGTCGGCCGCGGAGGCGCACACAAGCGCCAGTAGCGGAAGCGCAAAGTACTTCATGGCCGCACCACCTTGAAGGTCTGGGTGGAGAGCGGCTTCACTTCCAGGTTCTGACTGTTGACCACCTTGCCGGCGTCCACCGTGCGGATTTCGTATTTTCCAGTGGGAAGCTTGAGCTTGGCGGGAAGCGACACCTGCTTGCCGTCGAACAGTACGGGAGTGTCGCCGGATGGCGAGTCAAACTGCACGTAGCCGAACTCTTCCGGAGCGCCCTGGCGGATCTTCAAGTTGCGCGAATCGCCGGTGGGAACCACTTCGACGTGAAAAATCGCGGCGGTTACGGCGGCGGTTTGAGCGGCTTCCGCGGCGTCCTGCGGCGGCGGGGCCGCAATCGCGGGCGCGAGCAGCACCGGCATGGCGACCTCCATTTTCAAGTCTTTGGTCCAGCGCGAAACGTCCACGGGAGCGGATTGCAGATGGCTCTTTCCAGCGTCCCAATCGGGAGTTCCGAAGTGTGTGCCACTGAAGATGTCCTCGATGGGCGGCGGTGGCGGCAGGCTGGCTTGCGCCTCTTTGCCGGCCTCGGGAGACACCGCGGCGAGTTGCTGGAGCATCAGGCCGGCGCTCTGGACGGCATCGGAAGTTCCACGCTGGCGAATGGTTTGGAGCAGCGCCACGGCCTCCGGCACGCGGTCCTGCAGCAGGTAGCTGTCGACGGCTTCGATGGCGGCATTGCCGGCGAAGGGATCCAGCTTCAATGCCTGTTCGTAGAAATCGGCGGCGCCCTTGTAGTCACCGGCATCGAAGCGCGCCTGGGCGTCTCCGCGGGCCGTGATGTAGGGCAGTTTTCGTTTGGCCAGTTCTTCCAATTGCCCGCCGGGCTTCTTCTGAAGAACGCGGTTCACCAAGTCGATGGCCTCCGTCCATTCGCTCCGCTGCTCGCGGATGAGGGCGTCTTCCATCCATTTTTGGGTCAAGGTGGAATCGGTATCGGAGTCGGCATTCAGCGGCAGGTGGAAGAAAAACCGGCCGGTGAAGTTGGATGAGGTCCACGGCGTCTGGCGGCCTTCGGTAGCGTCGGAAACGCGGCGGCTGACGCGCGTGAAAAGCTCTTTGATTTCCATGGTGAGCGCGGGTTGCGAAATGTAGTCGGCCAGTGCCTCGGTGAACCAACTGTTGCGGCCGTCGGGATTGTCGGACGCGGTCTGCCCGGGGCCGGTGGAGAATGCCACGAAGGTTTCCTTGGGCGCGTCCTGGGGCCGCGCCAGTCCGGCCTCCAGCGAGTATTTGGCGGCCACCGGATTGCTTCGGCAGGCATCCAGGATCACGATATTCTGCCTGGCCCGCTTGCGCTTCAACTCATCGAAAATCTGCGCCACGGACATACAAGCGAACTTGGCCGCCGAGAGGGTGGCGACGGGCGCAAAATCCACCGGCACGAGAAAATTCTCGCCTTCGATTTGCACGCCGTGGCCGGCGTAGAAGAAGAGCGCGGTATCGTCGGGCCCCAGCTTATCGAGGAATTCGCCGACGGCGCGGTCCAAGTCCGCCTTCCTGCCGTTTTCGACCAGGATGGTCTGAAAGCCCGCCGTCTTGAGCGCGGTGTCCATGGCGTGCGCGTCGTTGACGGCATTCTTGAGCGGACTGATGGAATAGGCGTCGTTGCCGATGATGAGGGCCACGCGCTTGCCGGTCTCTTGAGCCTGGAGTGCCGCCGTCACAATCGCCAGAAGCAGCAGACCGCGGCGAAACAAAATTCCGATTCGCATTATTTCACCAGAGTAGAGGCTGAGTTCGCCAGGAACGTCACCTTCCGATTGCGGTTGTCGAGCGTTCCGTCCGTGGACGCATCCGCGGATACCAGCCGATTGCCGGCGTACGTGTATTTGATGTGCGAGGCCTTGCCTTGGCCCTGGATGTCTTCCCCAACCAGCAGTCCATCCTGATATTGCATGGTGCGCTCGTAGTTCTTAGTCTTCCCCGCGAAGCCGCGGATGGCGGTCAACTGCAAGCCGGCCCATTCGAAATCGAGAGCCTGCTGGCCGGGCGCGCCGGTGATGCCGCTCAGTTCCTGCGCGTGGATCGCACGTCCCTGGTCGTCGTAAGTCAGGCGGAAGTAGTAGAGCTTCTCCCAGACGAACGGGTTGAAAAAGCGATTGCCCGCGACGGCCAGCGCGATGTTCTTTCCGGTGAGGCGCTGGATGGCCAGCGGGTCCACCAGCGGGTTGTTGGGCAGCAGCACGGGGGCGCGCTTGTAGGCCTCATCGGGGTCGGTGGAGCTGGGCGGGCCAGCTTCGTCGGAATCGGCGGCCCACACCACCTGCGGTACACGCTCTTCGTATGCGAAGCGGATTTTCACCTCGCCGGTGGCGCGTTCTTCTTTTTCAAAAGTGGGCGTCACCGACTGCAACCGTTCGCCGGCCCAATCGAACGTCAGGTGAAACTTGCCGGATGCATCGATGCGGTCGATGCGGGGCCCAAATGCCAGGCTGAGCGGGGAATAGAACACCGCCTTGGGCAGTTTGTCGCCGGAGAGCCAGTTGACGGCGCCTTGCCCATCGCCCGCCAGGGGCGCCGCGATATTGGGCAGCAGGCGGCGGACCTGCGCGCGCTGCTCGGCGTTCGCGTCGAGGGTGTTGGAGACATCCAGGTAGCGCGCCAGAGAATCGCGACCCTGCTTGGGATCGCGCTTGGCCAGCGCGGACAGGCCGGCATAGTACAGCATGTCGGCATCGTTGGCGTCCATCCGCAAACCTTGAGCCGACAGTTGGCGGACCGCGTTGAAGTTTCCCTCCGACCAGGCTGCCTGCACCTTGCCCTTCAAACTCTTGAGCGAGTTGGTGAGATTGAACAGCAGTTGATTGCGCAGCTTGTCGGCCTGCGCGCGTTCTTCGTCGACGGCATGCAGGTCGTAGGCGTCGAGTGCCGCGAAGGCTTCGTTGATGCGATCCTGCGCGCCCAGAATGTCGGCCTTGGTGTACCACACCTTCAAGGTGGAGTTGCTGACGGCGCCGGCCGGTTGGGAGGCATGTAATACGGCTTCGGCGTCCTCGACATTTTTCAGCGCGTCGTCCAGTTTCCTGGCCAGCTTATTCTGCTCGGCGAAGTACAGGTCGCGTTCCACGGCGCTTTGCGGACCGGCGCCCAGTTTGCTGCGCACGGCCTGCAGGTCCATGGCGTTGCGCCGCGAATATTCGGTCCAGGCTTGCATGCCCTGCTCGCGGATAGCGGTGTCGGAGGGTTTGCGCAAGCTGGCCAGGCGAAACTCGCGATAGGCCGCGCCGTAATCGCCCTCGCTCTGGAGCGTGGCGCCGGCTTTGGCGTGGAGTTGCAGGCTGCCTTGCAGAGCTTGCGTATGGTCGTTCCCCATTTCCGGAAAGGATTGCCGATAGGGTTCCAGGTCGCGGTCGCCCAGGAGGAACGCATCCCATCGGGCGGCCGCCGCAAATGCTTTCTGGACGGCGATCTTGCGGTCGAGCCATGCCTTGCGGTTGGTGAGGAGCTTGCGCAGGGTTTCCTGTCCGGGGGAAGCGGGGTAGACGGCCTGAGAGAGCGAGGAAAATTGCAGTCCCTGTTCGAGGACGTCGACGCCGCCGGTGCCGTTCTCGAAAGCATCGTAGCGGGTGCGCATGGCGTCTTCGACGAACTTTTCCATGGGAGCGATGGCGGGGTCGGCGGCGTAGGCCTTGACGGTGGCGGACATCAACTCCACCTGGGTGGGAAAACTCCTGCCCTTACCGCCGATCAACGGCAGCGCCTGGGAGTCCATGCACAGAGCGGTGAGATCGCCGATGCCGCCGGGGAGAAACGCGACGAAATTGGAGATGGAGATTTCGGTACCGGTCTTGTCGTTGGCCGCCTGTTTGTAGGCGATCCGCGCGGTCTTCCAGATTCCCGCGGGGTCGGACGGACCGTTCTTGGGAAGGCCTTCGGGAAGCAAATACTCGGGCTTGCCGGACTGGTACTCCAGCAGGATTCCGGAATCGCTGTCTTTGAGCAGAATCCCGGCCAGGTGGGCCGAAGGCAGCTTGGAAACAGGGCCGCCGATAGTGGGTTGGCCACCTAAACTGAGGACTTTGTCCTTGCCGTTGACCGTGATGGCGGTGGCATCGGCGAACTTAAGACCTTCCCCGGACCTGACCACCAGGATGCCTGCCTGCGCCGTGACACCCAAACACAGGCACGCCAAGGCCATCTTTATAAGGCGCGTCCGAGTCGTATGCTCCTCCCGAGACCTTTGAATCGCGGAGACACGGCGACACCAGGCTCCACTTGCAAAATATAGTCCGAGTGTATCCGCTTGGAGCGGCTTTGGCAAGGCCGGATGGAAGGGCCGTGGCGCTAAGGCGGGTGTTCGTGCCCCGGCCAGGAATGGCTGTCCCAAGCCGGGGACGATCCCGAGTGCCCAACAGTTTGCAGTTAGCTCCACTACTCTTCACTTTGCATTAACGAACTGGGATTTCTGAGCTGTGGGGCAGACTTAGAGAGAATTGCGGAATTCGGTATTGAACCCGCTCCCTCACGGTCGCGGCTCGGTAAGTGGTCGCCTTTCAATGTGACCTTTCTGAGCCGCGCGCGCAAGCAAGCGGTTTCTTCGAATTTGCGGCGGGCGGACTGAAGTCCGCCGCAGGCTGAAGCCTGCCCCACCGGGATGTCAGTTCAGTGAACAGCATTGCAGTTAGCTACAAGGCAGGCAGTACTGTATCCAAAGATTCTCTATTGCAGACCTGCCAGCGGCGCCAGCGGCTGGGCAATCGATTGAAAGCGGACGACCATGGCCGCCGGTTCGTATTTCAAGGAAGCTAGCGGCATGAAACCGGCCTCCAGCAGGCTCAAGGCATCCTTTTCCGTCATGAAGATCTCGGCGCACGGTTTGGCCACGGGTTCTCCGTCTTCCCGATAGACATGCATCGGAAGACCGTCGATACGGCGTTCCAGCCGGCTCATTCCCCAACCCTGTTCGAGAAACGACTTGCCGAGAAGGTAGGCGCAAAAGAAAGCGGGGTTGCCCCATAAGTAAGAGCCATGTTCGCTCTGTGGCATCTCTTCGAACGGGAAGCTGTCAATGGAGTCGGTGGCCTTGCCGTAGGGCAGGCGCAGCAGAAAACGGGGCAGCGCCAAGCCGAGCCAGCAGGCTTCCGGGGAATGCCGCAGTTCCTCCCAGGCCGGCTCCGTCCCCTCGTGGGGAAGTTGCGCTTCGGCTAGAAAAGGCGCGCCCAGCGAGCTGGCCAGAGCCGCCAGCCGCCGAAGCACCTGGGCGTCCAATTCGGTTTGGGCGAAGGTGTAATTGCCCGCGATCAGAGCCCACGGGCCTCTCCGGCGGAGTTCCTTCCCTACCGCGCCCATTTCCGAAACCAGCTCCGGCAACGTGATGTCCAGCACATAGAGCTGCAGATTCGTGTCCGTCTCCAGGCCGCAAATCAGCATGAAGAGGGCCCGCCAGGCCGCTTCAATCGCCTGCATGCGCGGGTGGTGCAGGATGCCCTGTAACAGTTCGGTGGCGAGCGCTTCACGTTTGGCGGCCAGTTGCTGCCGGGCGGGATCGGGACGCGGCTCCAGGTGACCCTTGGTGACTCGCTGAATGAACGACGACAAGTCCTCGGCGTCCCGCAAGGAGACGGGGGCTTCGGGCTCGGGATCCAAATCGTCCACCATCTGGTCCAGCAGCGAACCGCCGGCAGGCGCGCGGGCCGGGGTGGCGGCCGTGGGCGGCGCGGGCGGTGCGAGGCGCCGGTCAAGGTCCTGAAAGACGGGCGCGGACTGGTAGATGCGGTCCGGGTGGAAGTCCTCAAGCTCGCGGAACGACAGGTTGAGGCCGGGGAGGTTCAGGCTGACGTTCATGGCCGCCAGGACATCGTCGAAATTATCGCGGTCGAGACGTTGTGGCGTGAATGGTCCGGGCGGGTTGTCGCGCCAGGATCGCCCGCTGAAATCGCCCGCCAGGAGAATGCGAAAGGGCCGATCGGGGTCGAGTTCCACGGCCTCGGCCTCGTCTTGTTCTCCCAGGTGAACCTCGCTGAAACTGGAACCGGCAACTCGCGGCATGACTTTCCTCCGTATTGTTTGAAGCGCTTTCTATGGAATCACGTCCTCCGGAAAATGGCAAGGGCCGGGCGGATGGGGTGGGTATTTAACTGGCTAATCATGGCAACGCGCGGCGCGTATCTCAAATGGATCGAACAGGTAACCGCGCGTCACAAGCGGCGTTTTTTCAGTGCGATAGCGCCGACGTCACGATTAGCCGGTTAACGGACAAAACAGTTTCGGGATTTTGGCTAAGGGTCTGTGTGGAAATAACCTATTCAATCGCCACCTAACGCTCCCTTACGGTCGCGACTCTGATGCGCGTTCAGAGCCGGGCCCAGGGGGCACCCCGTAAGGGAGCGTTAGGTGGCGATGATTCCACGGCCCAGAGGGCGCCCCGCGAGGGCTTCCCGAAAGCGCTTACGCACCCAGGCGGATGCCGACATCCGTTCGTGGGAATTCTCACAGGATGGAGGCGACTAGTACGCAAAGTCGAAACAAGAGTTGTCTCACCTAATCAAAAGTGATATCTTGATGCCCTGGGACAGATTGGTCTCCGCCGGACACTTGGCGGGCGGGGGACCTTTAACCGGATCTCTGAGGATTTTGACATGGCGGAAAGTCTACAACATAAACTGGACCGAGTTCGTTCGCCTCGCGTCCACATTACCTACGATGTGGAAACGGGCGGTGCAATCGAGAAGAAGGAACTGCCTTTCGTGATGGGAGTGTTTGGCGATTTCACCGGCCAACCGGAGGAACCGCTGCCTCGCTTGAAGGATCGGAAGTTCGTGGAAGTCAACCCGGATAACTTTGATTCGGTTTTGGCCGCGATGAAGCCGCACCTGGCCTTCTCGGTCGAAAACAAAATCAGCGACGATCCCGAGGCTGGCCAATTGCGGGTCAATCTAAAGTTCCGAAGTATGGACGATTTTGAGCCGACCCAGGTAGC
>PLRZ01000418.1:12755-17030 GCA_003164075.1 Bryobacterales bacterium
AAGGGAGGCAGCCATGAGTAAGGAAGTGAAGAAGGCCGCTGCCGGCGCTGCCGCCGCACCGGCGGAAACCAAGGAATTATCGATTCTCGATCAGATCGTCGAAGAAGGACGCCTGGCGCGCGACCCGGAGATGAAGGGCCGCGGCAAAGACATGGTGGCCGAGTTCGTGGCGCAGTTCCTCGAAGGGAACATGGGCCTCTCGCGCGATTCCGAGGCCATGATCAATGCCCGCATCGCGCAGATCGATCACCTCATCTCCCTGCAACTGAACGAAGTCCTGCACAACCCCGCGTTTCAAAAGCTGGAATCCAGTTGGCGCGGACTCAAGTATCTGCTGGCGCATTCGGAAACCGGCGAGAACATGAAGATCAAGGTCTTCAACTGTTCCAAGAAAGACCTGCTGCGCGACTTGCAGCGGGCCTCCGAATTCGACCAGAGCGCCATGTTCAAGAAGGTCTACGAAGAAGAATTTGGGATCTTCGGCGGCCATCCCTTCGGCGCGCTGATCGGCGATTACGAATTCGGCAAGCTGCCCGAGGACATGGAGTTGCTGGAGAAGGTATCGCAGGTGGCCGCGGCCGCGCACGCGCCGTTCCTCACCGCCGCCACTTCCAACCTGTTCAACCTGGATAGCTACAGCGAACTCGCTTCGCCGCGCGATCTGGCCAAGGTCTTCGACACCACCGAATACGCCAAGTGGAAGAGCTTCCGCGCTTCCGACGATTCGCGGTATGTCGCCCTGACTCTGCCCCACATCCTCATGCGGGATCCCTACGGGAAGAAGGGCCGCCCGGTGGACGAGTTCGATTACGAGGAAGGAGTGGACGGCACCGACCACAACAAATACCTGTGGGGGAACGCCGCCTGGGCGCTGGGAGCGCGCATTACCGAATCGTTTGCCCGCTATAACTGGTGCGCCACCATCCGCGGCGTTGAGGGCGGCGGAAAAGTGGAGGGCCTGACGGTCCACAATTTCCAGACCGACGACGGCGATATCGCCATGAAGTGCCCCACCGAAGCGCAGATCACCGACCGGCGCGAAAAGGAACTGGCGGACCTGGGATTTGTACCCCTGGTCCACTGCAAGAACACCGATTACGCCGCGTTCTTCAGCGTGCAATCCGCCCAGAAGCCCAAGAAATACGATACCGATGCAGCCACCGCCAATGCCCGCCTGGCGACGAACCTGAGTTACATCCTGGCGGTGTCCCGTTTCGCCCACTATTTGAAGGCCATGATGCGCGACAAGATCGGCAGCTTCATGAGCCGCAACGAGTGCGAATCTTTCCTGAATCGCTGGATCATGGGATACGTGATCGATTCCAGCGCCCCGGCCGAAGCCAAGGCCAGCCACCCGCTTTCCGAGGCGCGCGTGGACGTACTGGAGGTGCCTGGGAAGCCCGGCGCATACCGTGCGGTGGCGTTCCTCAAACCGCACTTCCAACTGGAGGAACTGAGTGTCTCCATGCGCCTGGTGGCGGATCTTCCGCCACCCGCCGCATAGCCCGCTGGCAGTGACGGGCACCCGATGGGCGCGCCTTAGTTCCGTGTGCCCAGTTGCGTCCATCGGGAGGTTTCACGGGGCGCGCGGTTCTCCGGGGCGGTGTTTCGCCTCACTCTCGAAAATCGACGTAAGAATCAAAAAAGAAGGATTAAAGGAGGAGTCTAATGGCAGCCGATAATTTTCTCTGGTTTCCCGAGGCGGCAAAGGGCGGCAACTTAAGCGATGCAGCAGTTAAGCCGCAGGGCGAAACGTCCGATAACTGGTTTAAACCGCTGGGGGGGCTCGAATGCCTGTCGGTAGGTTTTGGCGTATCGCAGGCCGAAACCACCGGATCGGGCACATCCGGATCCGGTGCGGGCAAGGCTAAGTTCGAAGAGTTCACCATCGAGAAGTATGTGGACCTGGCAAGCGTTCCGCTCTACATGGCCTGCGTGGCGGGCGCGCACTATCCCACCGTGATGTTGGCCAATCGCAAGGCCGGCGGCAGCAGTCTGTTGTATCTGCAATACGCCTTCCGAATGGTGTTCGTGACCGGCATAACCTGGAGCGGCGGAGGCGGTGAAGAAGCGCCCAAGGAAACCATCAAGTTCAAATTTGGAGCCATGGGTGTCCAGTACGTCAGGCAGAAACCGGACGGCACCGGCGATGTTCCCATCACCGGTATGTGGAGCACCACCCTCAATAAGCCCACCCTCTCAATGCCCGCCGGTATGACGGGCGCCGATCCGAAGTTCCTGGACGTCTCGCAGTCTAAGAAGGCCACAAGTTAAGGCTTTTGCAATCGGAAAGGGATGGCTGGCCAGACTACCGGCGCCGGCGTCCCAACTTATAATCAGGTTGGCAATCGTAAAAGAACGAGGAGGAATTCGCAATGGCAGCAGATAATTTTTTGTGGTTCCCGGACGCGGCTTCGACCGGCGCATGGGTACAGGGCAAAGCCGCCAAGCCGGAAGGGGAAACCACGGACGACCGCTTCACGTCGAAGAAGGCGCTGGAAATCCTGAGTTTCAGCTTTGGCGTATCACAGGCTGAAACCAGCGGATCGGGCACCACCGGCGCCAGCGCGGGCAAGGCTAAGTTTGAAGAGTTCAGCATCGAAAAATATGTGGACCAGGCAAGCGCTCCGCTGTATAACGCTTGCACCGGGGGCGCGCATTTTCCGAGCGTGGTGCTGGCTGTCCGCAAGGCCGGCGGCGACCCTCTGTTGTATCTTCAATACATTTTCCGCCAAGTGTTCGTAACCAACATCACCTGGAGCGGCGGCGGCGGTGAAGAAGGCTTCAAAGAGACCGTCAAATTCAAGTTCGGCGCCATGGGTATTCAGTACATCCAGCAGAAGCCGGACGGCACCCAGGGCACCAAGTTGTCGGGCGCGTGGAGCACCACCAGCAACACCGCCAGCCTGAACGTGCCGGGATTGACGACCCCCCCGCCAAACTACGAAAGCAGTTAGGGCTATCCGAAAACGTCCGGCGGGGGGCTTAGCCGACCTGGGGATTTCGTGGCTCTGGCGCGGTTAACGCTCCCTAACGGGGTGCCCTCTGGGCCCGGCTCGGTAACTAATTGCAAACGCGCGGGCACTCGTTACAGAGCGTTCTCGGTTACGCGACCCGAGGAGAGACACTATGGCTATTGGCGATAATTTCATGTGGGACCCGGACGGGAACATCGAGGGCGAAAGCGGCGACGACTATTTTTCCCAGTGGAAGGCTTTTGAAATCCTCAAGTGGAGCTTTTGCGTGAACAACGGAAGAGAGGCGAAGGCCGACCAGAAGGACGAAGACGAAGAGGAAGACAAGCCTAAGCTTACCGTTAAGAAACCGAAAGTGATGCCCGGCAACCTGAGTTTCCAACAGATCAGGGTCGATAAGGTGGTGGACTGTGCCACCGCGTCTTTGTACAAACTTTGCTGCAGCGAGGATGCCATTCCCACACTCATGCTGGCCTCCCGCAGGTCCAGCGGAGATGGCTTTATCTATCTCCAGTATATGTTCCGCCAGTGCCATGTTACGAGCATCGAATGGAGCGGCGGCAGCGGCACCGAGCGGGCTCAGGAGAATTTCACGCTCAGCTTCAAGGCCATGGGCTTGAAATACTATCAGCAGTCGCCCGATGGCAGAGGGGCGGCCCAAAAAAGCTGGCTTTGGAACATCGTCAAGCTGACGGCTAATGGCAAAGGTACCGCTTCCCTGGATGTGGTCGACGACCATAAAGTGCCGAACTTCCTCCCCGCACTCCCCACACAGACTCCAGGTAAAAAGTAGAAGGACCGTAGATCGGGAAATCAGGAAAAGTGCAGCCATGAGCGTCCAGGAACTTTTTCGCGCGGGTAAGTTGCAGGAAGCCATCCAGGCTCTGGGTAACGAGGTGCGGGACCGGCCCGGCGATAACCAGCGCCGAACTTTTCTCTTCGAGTTGCTCTGCTTCGCGGGCGAATTCAGCCGCGCGGAGAAGCACCTCACGCTGCTTTCCGACACCACTCCCGACGCCGCTATGGGAGCGCTGCTGTACCGCTCGGCGGTAAGCGCCGAGCGCAAGCGGCGGGCCTTCTTCGAAGGCAAACAATATGGGGACTCGCCGCAAATCGCCACGGAGCGGCCCGGCACGCTGAACGGGGAGCCGTTCCGCACCATCGAAGACATCGACCCGCGAATCGGCGCCCGCCTGGAAATGTTCATCGCCGGCGAGTATGTCTGGCTGCCTTTCGCTCACATCGGCTCGCTCACCATGGGCCCGCCTCGCTTCCTGCGCGATTTGCTGTGGGCTTCGGC
>PLRZ01000637.1 GCA_003164075.1 Bryobacterales bacterium
TCTGGTTCGTGTTCGATAACTACGGCTTCATGATCGTGCCGTTTGCGGTGTACCTGATCGCCGCCACCGCGGAGACGAATCGCGCGCCCTTCGACCTGCCGGAGGCCGAATCGGAGTTGGTGGGTGGGTTCCATACCGAGTACAGCGGCTTCCGCTGGTGCCTCTACTTCCTGGCCGAGTACGCCAATGTTTTCGTGGTGGCGTCGGTGGCCGTGACGCTCTTCTGGGGCGGCTGGCTGCGGCCGTTCCCCAGCGTAAAATGGCTCGATATACCGCTGAATATGGGGTTCCCGTTTGTGCTGTTCGTAGGGTCCGGCCTGATGAGCCTGACGCTGGTGAAGAAACTCAAGGACGCCATGCAGCAGAAGGTGCTGGTGGGTGCTTCGCTGCTGCTGGTGCTGGTGGCGGGCGTGTTTGTGATCCCGGCCATCAACGCTCCGGTATCGGGAATGTTCTGGTTCCTTTTTAAGGTGTCGACCATCATTTACACGCTCATCTGGTTTCGCGGCACCTTCCCGCGGTTCCGCTACGATCAACTGATGAACATCGGATGGAAGATCGCGATTCCGGTAGGAATGGCGGCGGTGGTCATCAACGCCGTGCTGGGAATGACCCGGCCGGTGGTAGGCTCTTAGGCTAAGGGATGTGGCGCCGGCACTCATGCCTTGCCGGGTCGAGCCGTTTCTTGCTCGGTGGGGCAGGCGGTGCCCGCCTGCCCTCTATCCTGTTTACGCAGCGGACTTGTTAATTGAGGACGGGCGGGCAGGCGAGCACCGCCTGCCCCACCTCCGCGTTCATCCAGAATTCCACGACATCAGGAGTTTTTACGCGTAAGTGTCTTCCCCTCGACGTGCAGTTCTTGGAATGATGCCGGGGATAGTGTATCCTCCATACATTATGCGTTTTCGTACATTTCTCTTAACCTTGGCCGGCGCCGCCGTTCTTCTGGCGCAATCCTTCAGCCCGTCGCTCTATAGCGGCATGCGCTGGCGACAGGTGGGGCCGTTCCGCGCCGGGCGAATTTCCGCCGTCGCCGGAATTCCGGGCGACCCGGCCACCTATTATCTCGGCACGCCGGGCGGTGGCATCTGGAAGAGCACCAGCGGCGGGTCCACCTGGAAGCCCATTTTCGACGACACCCACCAGGAATCCATCGGATCGATCGCGATTGCGAGGTCCAATCCCAATATCATTTATGTGGGCACGGGCGACGTCAGCAGCGTGGAGAAATCGGTCAACGTGGGCAACGGCGTGTGGAAGTCCGTGGACGCGGGCGCGCACTGGCAGCACATCGGCCTGGACGATACCCATCACGTGGTGTCCCTGGTAGTGGACCCCAAGAACCCCGACATCGTACTGGCCGCGGCGCTGGGCCATACGTACGTCCGCAACGAAGAGCGCGGCGTGTTCCGCACCAGCGATGGCGGCCGTACATGGACCAAGGTGTTGTACAAAGGCGACACGCTGGGCGCGGTCAATATGGTGGCCGATCCGGACAATCCGCAGACGATTTTCGCGGCGCTGGAAGTGTACCTGACGATTCCGAATGCCGGCCGCGGCGGTGGCGCAGGCGCACCGGGCGCACCAGCCGAACCGCCGGCGCCGGGCGCGGGCATCTACAAATCCACCGATCAGGGTCTCACCTGGACGTACCTCGCGGGGCACGGCCTTCCCGACTCCAATATGGGACGGATCGGCCTGGCAGTGGCGGGCGGCACCGGCGGACAGCGGGTTTTCGCGGTGATGACCGGCGGCATGTACCGCTCCGATGACGGCGGCGCCAACTGGCATCGCAGCACCACCGACCCGCGCTCCAACGGCAGCTCCTATTTCAGCCAGGTCTACGTGGCGCCCGACAATCCCGATACGGTCTACGTGGTGCAGACCTCGCTCTACCGATCGCTTGACGGCGGCCAAACTTTCGAGGCCTTCAAGGGAGCGCCCGGCGGCGACGACTACCACGTGGTATGGATCGACCCGACTAACGGGAAGCGCATTCTGGCGGGCGTGGACCAGGGTCCGACGATCAGCCTGGACGGCGGATTCACATGGGACCTGAACTGGTACAACCTGCCGAACGGGCAGTTCTACCATATCTCGACCGACATGCGGTTCCCGTATTGGATCTACGGCACCCAGCAGGATAGCGGCTCGGCGGGGACCGCCAGCCGCGGCGCGTTCGGACAGATCACGTTCATGGAATGGCTGCCCTCGGTGGGCGCCTACGAGTTTGGATATGTGAATGCCTCTCCGCTGGACGCTCACATCCTCATGGCCAGCGGACAAGGGAGTAACATTCAGCGGTCCGACCTGTCTACGCGGCAGATCTATAATGTCTCGCCGCCGCGCAGCTTAGGGGCGCGCTTCGCATCGTATCCGCCGCACTGTTTCGCCCTGGCGGATCCTCACATCTATTATTTCGGCGCGCAGTACTTACTGGAAACGCGCGACTTAGGGAATACGTGGAAGGCCGTGAGTCCCGATGTTACTCTGGCTCCGGGCGAGACCCCGCCGCCCGCCGAACCGGCGGATCAACCGGCGGCAGGCGGACGCGGAGGCCGCGGTCCGGTGACGGGCATTTCCGCGATCGGACCTTCGCCGTTGCACGCGGGAGCGGTCTGGGTGGGCACTTCCAACGGCCGCGTGCAGCGCACTGTGGACGGCACGAACTGGCAGTCCGTGACGCCGGCGGATTTGCCCGCCAACAGCCAGATCCAACAAATCCAGGCGTCGCCGCATAACATCGACACGGCCTATTTCACTATCGATCGCCACAATTATAACGACTTTGCGCCCCACATTTACCGCACGCGCGATGGCGGCAAGACGTGGACGGCGATTGTCTCGGGCCTCCCCGCCACGGAGATCGCGCGCGTGGTGAAGGAAGATCCGGTGCGCCCCGGCCTGCTCTATGCGGGCACCGAGCACGGCGCCTGGGTTTCTTTCGATTCCGGCGACCACTGGCAATCGCTGCAGCTTAATCTGCCGACCGCATCGGTACGCGACCTGGTGGTTCATGGCGACGACCTGGTGGCCGGCACTTACGGGAGGGCCTTCTGGATTCTGGACGACGTGACGCCGCTGCGGCAGATGAGCGCCGAGGTGTCGAGCGCCGAGGCTTACTTGTATAAGCCGGCGGCCACCATACGGGTGCGCAACGATACCAACTTCGACACGCCGTTTCCGCCGGAAATGACGGCCGGCGCGAACCCTCCGGATGGCGCGATTTTGAATTACTTTTTGAAGTCGGCGGCGGCGGGGCCGGTTACTATCGGGATCTACGATTCGGCCGGTAAGTTAGTAAGGGAATTGACCAGCGTACCGCCTCCGCCGGAGCCGGAGCCGCAACTGAACGTCCCGAATTACTGGATTGAGCGTCCCCACCCACTGCCTACTGCGGCGGGCATGAATCGGGCGGTGTGGGACCTGCGGTATACGCGGCCAGCGCCGATTGGGCCTTACGGCACACAGGCGTACCCCATGACGGCGCTCTATGGGGCGACTCCTGCGGAGCCGCGCGGTCCGCTGGTGGCGCCCGGTAACTATGAAGTCCGGCTGACGGTAAGTGGGCGGACTTACCGGCAGCCCTTGCAGGTGACCATGGACCCGCGGATCAAGACGCCGCCGCAAGGGATTACCGAGCAGCGCGACTTAGGCGTGAGAATCCTGGACGCGATGACGGCGGCATACCAGGCCAATCGGCAGGTGGCCGATGTGCGGGCAGCGCTGGCAGCGGCGGGGCAGGCCGATGCAGTGACGGCATTGGCGGGCAAGGCGGCCGCATTCGGCGGCGCGCCGGCGGGCCGGGGCGGGCGCGGAGGCGGTGGCGGCGGCCGGGGCGGCGGTGGAGCGACCAGCAACTTCACGACGATTCATGGCCAATTCGGGTCGCTGATGACTACCGTGGAACAGGCGGACGAGGCACCCTCGCCAGCCATGCGCGAAACTTACGAGGAGTCCTGTAAGTCGCTGACAGAGGCCCTGGCGAAATGGGAAGAGCTGAAGAAGACGGATCTGGCAGGGTTGAACGGCACACTGGGAGACAAGGCGGTCGCGGCGCCGCCGGCGCTGGCTGCGCCGGGTTGCGGGAAATAAGCGGGGGCGGCGGAACAGCCGCATGATCGGCAGTGCAGAGGGAGAAGTCTCATCTCGCGGTGCGGTACGAGCGGGCTGAAGCCCAATGTCACTTACTTTGGCAGAGGCGGAATTCTGCATAATTCGTAGGGCGGCCAATCATGGCTGCGGCCGGCTTTTAGCCGGCTCTTTCGGACCTCGAGCACTCGTAGATGGCCCGAAAAGCCGCCTGGAAAGGCGGCTTGCAGCCAAGATTGGCTGCCCCACAACAAATGCAGAATTCCACGTTGGAGCAAAGTAAGTGACAGTGGGCTGAAGGCCGCCCCACATGTTTTGGCGATGCTCGTTTCGGATGCGGATCACTCCGGCAGGCTGACTTAGTAAGTCAGCTTGGAGAGGTAGTTATAGCTTTGGCGAAGGCTGTCGAGCGGATCGCCGGGGGTCTGGTCCTGTTCGACGATGTAGTGCTTGACGCCGGCGGCATCGGCGGCTTTGATGATCGCCGGCCAGTCCAGCACGCCGTTACCAATTTCTTTGAAAGCGGTACGAGGCACCGACTCGTTGAAGCGCTGCTCGGTGCCTTGGGCTTTGTCCTTACAATGCAGCAGGGGCACGCGTCCGCTGAGCTTCCTGATGAATTCCACCGGGTCGTTGCCCGACACGCTCAGCCAGAAGCAGTCGAGCTCAAAGCCAACCAGTTTCTTGTCGGTGTTATCGATCAGGACCTGGAACAGGGTCTTGTCGCCGGCGCTGGCGGATTCAAAAGCGTGATTGTGATAGGCGGCCTGAATGCCGGCGGCATGACATTTCTCGCCGAACATATTCAACTTATCGGCCATGGCTTTCATCACGTCGGCGCCGCCCCGGTCTTCTTGCGGAACGTAAGGGTGTACGGCATATTGGAAGCCCCAGCCTTTGAGCAGGTCGACCACGCGGCTCATTTCGCCGGCGTCCTTAGTCATGAGTTTGTTGTCGACGTGCATACTGACGGCCTTCAGGCCGCTGGCCTGCACCATGGGCCAGATCTGGCCGAAGTTCGCCCACGTGGCCTCGATCTCCTGGTAGCCGATAGCACGGATCGCGTTCAGGATTTCGGCCGGCTTCTGCGGCAGAACGTTGCGGACGGTGTAAAGTTGCACGCCGATGGCCTTGAGCTGGGCAGCACGGGCAGTGGCGGAGAGTGCCGCAATCGTGGCGGCTTGTAAAAACTCGCGTCGGGATGGCATCGGCTTACTATTTTACTCGCATTGGGGACCGCGCGGTGGGTGGGCTCCGAGGGGGCAACGGAATGTTCACCGGAGAGACACAGAGAAAGCCTGAAGAACAAAACAGCATTCAGTCATCTTGGGTTTTCGCTGTATCTCTGTACCTCTGGGTGAACTAATTACTCTCTGTCGCGAAAGTCGCTTCAAATGGCAAGGACCGCTTGCTGGCGCGCGCGGCTCGGAAACGCCGGGACGATTCCACGAGACTAGTTAACGGGGGATGCTTATGAACCGGCAGTCCCTACTTTACGAACGCCGCCGAACGGCTGGCGAACTCCAGCAGCCAACTTGGGAAGATGCCCAGGAACAGCGTGCCGGCGGCGGGAAGGATCAACGCCAGGCGCATGCTGGGAGTGAGCGGCTTCACGCTGGGTGCGCCCTCGCCCGGCTCATGCATGTACATGGTCACCAGAATGCGGAGATAGTAGTAGGCGCCTACGGCGCTATTGAGCAAGCCCAGCACGGCCAGCCACACCAGGTGCGATTCCAGCGCCGCCTTGAAAATATAAAACTTGCCGAAAAAGCCGGCGGTAAGCGGGACCCCGATCAGCGAGAGCAGATAGATGGTGAACAGCGCGGCGGTGAGCGGTTGCCTCTTTCCCAGGCCGGCCAGGTCTTCGATGTTCTGATATTTCTCGCCCTTGCCCGAAAGGTGGCTCACCACCGAGAAGGCGCCGATATTCATGAAGGCATACCCCGCCAGGTAGAACATCGCCGCCGCCGTCCCGATTTCCGAACGCGCGGTAAGCGCCACCAGCACATAGCCGGCGTGCGCGATGGAGCTATACCCCAGCATGCGCTTGACGTTGGTTTGCAGCAGCGCGGCGAAGTTGCCCACGGTCATGGAAAGCAGCGCCGCCAGCCAGACCAGCGGCTCCCAGCCGGCGCCGATGGGTCCGAAGGCAGTCAAGAAAATGCGCAGGAAAACGGCGAAGGCCGCGGCTTTCGGACCCGCCGAGAGGAACGCCGAAACGGGCGTGGGTGCGCCCTGGTAAACATCCGGCGCCCAGATCTGGAACGGCGCCGCCGAGACCTTGAAGCCCAGTCCGACGAACATCAGCGCCGCCGCGAGCCCCAGGAAAACCACCAGCGGCTGTTCCTGCCCGGCGACGGCATTGCGCACCGCCGTCAGATTCACCGTGCCGGTAGTGCCGTAGACAATGGCCACACCGTACAGGAAGAACGCCGTGGCGAAGGAGCCCAGCAGAAAATACTTCAGGGACGATTCATTGGCGCGCTTGTCGTCGCGCAGATAGCCGGCCAGCACGTAGCTGGCGATGGACGAAATCTCCAGGCCGATGAAGACGATGATTAAGTCGTTGGCGGCGGCCATCAGGCATTGGCCGGCAATGGAAAACAGCAGCAGCGCGTGGTACTCGCTGGTCTCGGCCTCCTGCCGCGCCAGGAAACTATACGAGGGCAAAATGGCCAGGATCCCTACCGACATCACCAGAATGCGGAAGAAAGTGGCGAACCCGTCCACCACGAGCATCCCGCCGAAGGCCGGCCCGGGGTTGGTGAAGCTGTAAATCGCGCCGCCGATCCCGGCGATGAGCGCGGCGATGGCCAGGTGCCCGAAGGCATACGAGGAGCGCTTGTGAAGCACCGGATCGAGCACCATCAGCGCGGTGCCCATCACGGTGAGAATGATCTCCGGCAGGAAGCGGATGATGTCGGTGGAACTGACGAGGCTAGCGGTCATTGTGCGCCTCCAGTACCACCGCGTGGCGCTTTTCGATTCCTACGCGGATGGGAACGTTGATGCGGGTCTGGTCCAGCACGCGGGCGGTGGTCTTACTCACCGGAGGCAGGAAGGATTGCGAGTAGACGCCCATCCACACCATCATCACGATGAGCGGGACAATGGCGGCCCACTCGCGCAGTTTCAGGTCCGGCACGTGGTGGCGGACTTCGGCGCCCGTCTCACCATAGAAGACGCGTTGATACATCCACAGCATGTAGCAGGCGGAGAAGATCACGCCGATTGCCGCCCAGATGGTCCAGGTGTAATTGGCCAGGGCCGTTCCCTGCAACACCAGGAACTCGCCCACGAAATTGTTCAACACGGGCAACCCGATACTGGCCAGCGTGGTAATGAGGAACGCGGTGGAAAGCCACGGCGCCACCGTCGCCACGCCGCCATAATCCGCGATAGCCAGCGAGTGGCGGCGCTCGTAAAGCAGGCCCACCAGCAGGAACAGCGCGCCGGTGGAGATGCCATGGTTCAGCATCTGATAGACCGCGCCATCGAGCCCCATCTGCGTAAAAGAGAAGATTCCCAGGACCACGAAGCCCAGGTGGCTCACCGAAGAGTAGGCCACCAGCTTTTTCATATCGGGCTGCACCATGGCCACCAGCGCGCCGTACAGAATGCCGATGATGGCCAGCACCGCGATCCACCCCGCGCACTGGTGCGCCGCCACGGGGAACAGCGGCAGGCAGAAATGCAGGATACCGTAGGTGCCCATCTTCAGCATGACGGAAGCCAGCATGATGGACCCGGCGGTGGGCGCTTCCACGTGCGCATCGGGCAGCCAGGTGTGCAGCGGGAAGAGCGGCACCTTGATGGCGAAGGCGATGAAGAATGCCAGGAAGAGCAGGATCTGTTCCTGCGAGGTGAACGTCAGCCGGCCGCTGGCGAGCATGTCGAGGAGCACCGGGTAGCTGAACGTCTGCGCTTTGTTGTAGAGGTAGATGATGGCCGTGAGCATCAGCACCGAACCGGCCATGGTGTACAGGAAAAACTTGACCGCGGCGTAAATGCGCCGGTCATGGCCCCAGATGCCGATCAGGAAGTACATGGGCACCAGCGAGACTTCCCAGAACACGTAAAACAGGAAGAGATCCTGCGCCATGAACACGCCCACCAGTCCGAATTCCAGCAGCAGCAGGAAGGCGAAGAATTCTTTGACGCGATCCTGCACGGCGTTCCAGGAGACCAGCATGCAAATCGGCGTCAGGAAAGTGGAGAGCAGGATGAGCCACAGGCTGATGCCGTCGATGGCCACGTGGAAGTGAATCTCGGGCGTCGAAATCCAGGGGATGTCGACGGTGAACTGCTCGCCGGCGACTCCGCGGTCGAACCAGATCAGCAGGCCCAGCGACGCTACGAATGTGGCCAGCGCGACCACCATGCCAAAGTAACGGCTGGCCTGCGGAGCGGATCGCGGGATGGCCAGGGCGGCGAGGAAGCCTGCCAGCGGGAGCAGCAAAACCAGGGTCAGGAGGTTCATTGTACGCCTCCCAGGGGAAGCGTGCTGGCGATGGCCATGGCCACAATCGCCAACACCGAACCGAAGAGCACCCAGGTGGCGTAACTGCGGATATTGCCGGATTGCAGCATGCGCAACACCCCGCCAACCTTTTGCGCCAGCGTGCCCACGCCATTCACGGAGCCATCGATCAAGCCGGCGTCGGCGCCCTTCCAGAGCACCCAGCGGGAGCCGCCGACCAGCGGTTTCACTATCGTGGCATCGTAGATTTCATCCACGAAGTACTTGTTGTAAAGCGGCGTGTAGAGGAACTTGAAGGTGGACGCCAGCGAATCGGCCATGGCCGGTTTGGCCACATAGACGAACCAGGCGATCAGAATGCCGATCGCGCCGGAGGCCACCGAAATCAGCATCAGGGAGTTGTCCTCGGGCACTTCCTGCGCGGGGAAGAAGGCGCTCAGGAAGTCCGGGATCTTGATGAGCAGGCCGCCCACCAGCGAGAGCACGGCCAGAATCGCCAGCGGGATCCACATCACCGGCGGCGATTCGTGGGGATGCTCGTGGCCGCGGTAGCTGCCGAAGAACGTCATGAACATGGCGCGGAAAACGTAGAAGGCGGTCATGCCCGCGGTCACCACGCCCAGCCAGTACATCCACGGCGCGTGATGGTAGGCCGCCAGCAGGATGGCGTCTTTGCTGAAGAATCCGGAGAACGGCGGGATGCCGGCGATGGCCACCGCGGCGCACATCATGGTGAGGAACGTCCAGCGGATTTTGGTGCGCAGGCCGCCCATGTTACGGAGGTCCTGCTCACCGGAGAGGGCGTGGATCACGCTGCCGGAACCGAGGAATAGCAGCGCCTTGAAGAAGGCGTGGGTCATCAGGTGCCAGATGCCCGCGGAGAACGCGCCGCAGCCCACACCCACGAACATGTAGCCGAGTTGCGAAACCGTGGAATAGGCGAAGACCTTCTTAATATCGTTCTGCACCAGCCCGATGGAGGCCGCGAAGAAGGCCGTGGCGATGCCGATGACGGCCATGGTGTCCATGGCGGCGGGAGCGTGAATGTAGATGGGCCAGGAGCGCGCCGTCATGTAGACGCCGGCGGTGACCATGGTGGCCGCGTGGATCAGCGCCGATACGGGCGTGGGGCCGGCCATGGCGTCGGGCAGCCAGACATATAAAGGAAGCTGCGCCGACTTGCCGCAGGCGCCCACCAGCAGCAGTAGGCCGATGGTGGTGAGCACTCCGGTGGACGCGCTGGACGCCTGATGAAACACGCTGCCGAAATCGAGCGAGCCGAAGGTGGCGAAGATCAGGAACATCGCCAGGGAGAATCCGAAATCGCCGATGCGGTTGACGATGAAGGCCTTGTTGGCCGCGTCGCTCGCCGACTTGCGGTGGAAATAGAATCCGATCAGCAGGTACGAACACAGGCCGACGCCCTCCCAGCCAACGAACAGCAACATGTAGTTGTTCGCAAGGATGAGCGTGAGCATGGCGAACATGAACAGGTTCAGGTATCCGAAGAAGCGGTAATAGCCGCCTTC
>PLRZ01000734.1 GCA_003164075.1 Bryobacterales bacterium
TCGGGCGCTCCGCCAGCCTAAAGCTTCGGGCCGGATCGGACGATTATCCTATCGGTCCAGGAGTCTATTTATGGGGACAGTCAGTAGCGCATTATCCACCGCCAACAGCCTGACCAGCACGCCGGTCACCAGCAGTTCCAGCAGCAGTAACAGCAGCAGCACCGGAATGTTCACGGGCACGAGTTCCTATTCCGGGGACCTGCAAAATGTGATCAGCCGTGCCGTGTCCATCGCCTCCCTGCCTATTGAACTGCTTACCGGTCAGCAAACCACGCTCAGCAACCAGGCGACCGAGTTGACCACCCTCGACACGGACTTCACCGCGGTGCAATCGTCCATTCAGGCGATCTCGGACGCCTTGAGCGGATCGGGAATGAGTACTACGGTCTCCGACCCGTCGGTGGCTAGCGTGACCGTCGGCGACGGAGCGACACCGGGGGCCTATTCCATCGACGTCTCGAGTATCGGAGCCTATGCCACCAGCTTGTCCAGCGCGACCTGGAATGGCACGGCCGCTCCCTCCGGGCAAACCACCCCCTATAATCTGGTAGTTGGCGGCAACACGTACAGCTTCACCCCCTCGGACAACAGCGCCGCCACAGTGGCATCCACCATCAATGCGCAGTACGGCAACATGATTCAGGCTACGGCAGTCAATGTGGGTTCCGCCGCCAGCCCCGATTATCGCGTCTCCCTGCAGAGCGCCACGCTGGGGCCCATGGAACTGGATATCCAGGCCCCTGCCAACGCTAACCTGCAAACGGCGGGGGCCGCTACCACCGGTTATGCCGTCAGCCAGACGGCCGCCACCTGGGCCTCGTCGGGTAGCGCGTCCACTTATACCCTGGCCGTGGATGGCGCCGATTACACCATCACTCCGACGGATAATAGCGCCGCCAGCGTGGCAGCCGCCATCAATGCGTTGTCCGGTAACCCGGTGCAGGCCATCGTGGTGGACGTGGGTACCGGCGACAGTCCCGATGAGCGCATCCAACTTCAAAGCACCGTTGCCGGAGTCTCGACCGTGGATCTGCTGGACTCTTCGGGAAGCAGTCTCCAGCAGCAGGAGACGCCGGTTGCCGCGGGCGCCACGGTGAGCCAGACTTCCTGGGCCTGGGATCCGACGGCCGATCCTTCCGGCAACCCGACGCAATACACGCTCACCTCGGGAGGCACGACGCAGACTTTCACCGCAACCGATAACAGTGCCGAGAGCGTGGCCGCCGCCATCAACGCGTTGTCCGGGAGCACGGTAGCCGCCACCGTAGTAGACGCCGGCACCGCCAGCCAGCCCGATTATCGCATCCAACTGACCGATACTTCCGGCAGTTCCGGCGGTCCGCAACTCACCAGAAGCACGCCCTTCGACCTGCAGACCCAGGGGAAACCGCCAGGATCGCTGGCCCAATACGAGATCGCCAACTCGGGCGTGTCGGTTTCGAGCGATTCCCAGACGGTTACAATCGCCGCCGGCACTACCCTGACCCTGACCGGCACGGGAAGCACCGACGTCACCGTGACGCAGTCCGCTTCCACCCTGAACACCGCCCTTTCCGGATTTGCGGATGCTTACAACGCCGCCGTCGCCGAGTTAGCCAAACAGTACGGGCAGGCGAACGGCCCCCTGCAAGGCGAAAGTATCATCTACAACCTCTCCCAGGCGCTCGCCTCGATGTCCACCTATTACAATTCGTCCGCCGGATCCATCGGCATGTCCGATCTGGGGTTCTCGCTAAACGTCGATGGCACGGTCACCTACAGCCCCTTGACCATGATGTCTACCGACCTGAGCAACTCTGCCGGCATAATAGCTTTCCTCGGCTCCGCGACCGGGGGCGGTTTTCTGCAGGCGGCCACCAACGCAATCGACAACATCGAAGACCCCAATACGGGGCTGCTCAAATCGACCGAGGCATCTGTCCAATCGCAGATCGCCAGCATCGGCAGCACCATCGCCACCAAGCAGGCCGCCGTGGACCAACTGCAAACCAACCTCACCAATCAGATGGCGACGGCCGACGCCGCAATCGCCTCCATGCAACAACAGTATTCCTATATGAGCCAAATGTTCGCGGCCCAGCAGACCGCCGACCTGATGTACGCCAACGAGTAACCATGAACACCGGGCGCACCGACGAACTCCGAAAAGCCGTGGTCTCGGGAGAGTGGCCGGCCGTCGTGCGCCTCTGGGAGGCTTACGCTGCCGGCATGCGGGAAGAGATCGGCTGCGGCACGTGCTCGCCAGCTCGCATGGCCGAAGCGCGGGAATTCCTGGACTGGGCCCAACGGGTCGTATTGTGTGCACGGGCACAGGCCCAAAACCGGCTCGACGCGATTCACGTGACCAGACAGTACGATCCGGCGCCTTCCCGGCAGTCTTCTCTCTTGTTGAAGAGGTTGTAAGAACGATCCAGTGAAATGAGGCCGGTCGCCCTAATGTCCGTCAGCCCCGGGCTCGGATTTCACCGCTTCGGCCGACAGAATCACCAGGTCGACGCGCCGGTTACGCCCGCGCCCTTCTTCGGTGTCATTGTTGTCGACGGGCGCGTTTTCCGCATAGCCGGCGACCGACAGCCGATCCGTCGCGATTCCGAACTTCTGCCGCAGCAACTCCAGCATGGCAATGCTGCGCGCCACCGATAGTTCCCAATTGCTACGAAACCGCGAATTGTGGATAGGCCTGGAATCGGTGTGGCCCTCCAGTCTCACGGGGTTGCCAAATCCCTGAATCTCGGCGGCGATCTTAGCCAGAATCGGCTCGCTGCCCGGCGCCACGGCGTCGTCCCCGGACGCAAAGAAAGTGGCCTCCCGAAGGTTGATCACCAAGCCGCGGCCCTCCAGTTTCAGCCCGATCTTGCCGCTTTTCAGTTCCGCATCCAAACCGTGCTGGAGCGAGGCCAGAGACTTCGTCAAATCGGCGGGCGGGGGCCTCGACGGTGGCGCGGTCTGCGGCGGCAGGTTATCGGATTGCTTGACGCGTTCGGGATTCGCGGGCGGCTTGCTGTTTTCATGCTTGCCGCGGCCCAGAGCGGTGGCGAGGGCGCTGCTGAGTTGCCCGTGTTCCAGGGCATCTTTGACCGATTCGGAGACCGCTTTGGCTTTGATCTTGTCGGACTGCGTGGAAGCGAACATCACCACGAAGAAGGCGAATAGCAGGGTGATGAAATCGGCGTAAGACACCAGCCAGCGGTCGTGGTTTTCCGGCGATGTGTTCGGTTTGCGTGGCATCCGGGCAGCTCTAGCTTTCGCCCGGCGCCGGTTTGGCGGCGGGACTCGTGGCGTTGACGGCCTTGGCCTTGGCGGGTTTTGCGGAAGCCTGGTCGTAAGCCTCCAGTTTCATGCGAATCAGGGTGGGGTTCAGCCCTTCCACAATGCCCACCACGCCTTCCAGGATCAGCTCTTTGAGGAGCGCCGCCGCCCGCGAGCGCCCCTTCAGCTTGTTGGCCACCGGCAGAAAAAAGATGTTCGCCGACGCTACTCCGTACACCGTAGCCACGAAGGCTACCGCGATACCGTGACCGACGGCCTTGATGTCTTCCAGGTTCTTCATCACCTGGATGAGCCCCATCACCGCGCCGATAATGCCGATGGTGGGTGCGTATCCCCCGGCGGCCTCCCAAACCTTGGCCTCGGCGTCGCTCGCCAACTCACCGAGAGCGATATCCAGTTCCATCATCTTGCGCAGTTCCTGCAGGTCGGTGCCATCGACTGCCAGGTTCAAAGCCTTGCGCATGAACGGGTCGGCAACCGCGGCGGCATCCCTTTCCAGACTCACGATGCCGTTCTTGCGCGCCTTGGTGGCGTAGTAGATCAGCGCATCGACGGTCTCGGGGGTGGAATTGCCCCGATCCAGGAACGCGCTGCCCAGCCCTTTGCATGCCCGCATAAACACCGCCATCGGCGTGGTCACCAGCACGGCGCCCAAAGTGCCTCCCATCACGATCATGGCGGCCGTGGCCTGCGCCACGTCCTGAATGCTGCCCTTTTCCAAAAGCAGGCCGCCAAGAATGCCGGCGAGCGCCACGGCAATTCCAGCGAGCGTGGCTATATCCGGCTTCATGCCTGGCCGTTTGGGAGCCGCCGTGGCGGTCTTTGGGGGGGATTGCGGACGGGCGTCAGCCATGGGGTATCAGTCCAGTTCCTCGGGCAACTGTGTGGTCACGGAGGGTTCTTCCGGCGCCAGAAATATCCTCCGCCGAAAATCCACGATGCGCTCGATCACCTCTTCGGCAGTCTCGCGAACGCGCAGGATCTGCCCGGTGGTCAGCGTGATCACCGTGTCCGGTGTGACATCAATGTGCTCGATTAGGTCCGAGTTCAGAACCAAGGGCGCGTGATTGAGGCGCGTTAGCCGGATCATGAAACCTTCAGGCTCCTTATCGGCGCGTTCCCCGAAGAGTATTAGGCCGCGCTCATTCATACCCGCTCGAACTTGTCCGATAAGCGATGTTGGAGGCCGATTCCGATGGGCTTGACGACCGATTCACCGCCGCTTGAACCCGAGTATTTCTTTGGGGGTAGATGCTCGCCGGCGGCGACGCTCGACGAGGAGCGCCGCGAGGTTTTCGACAGCGCGCTCGAATCCATGCGAATCCAGGAGTCCAACGCCGACCTGGTGGCCGCGTGCTGTTACTTGTTGCGCCATCTCGCAGGCACCGAACCGCGCGGCTGATTCGGCAAGCACGTGGGATCTACCGCGGCGGCCGGACCCTTCCGGCTGGCCATCATTGGACGGCATCCGCTTGATGATCGCTGGCCCCGAAAAGCCGGGCGAACAATGCGGCTCCGTGGTCTATGTCACGGTCCGGCAGGCTCATCAAAGTCTCTTCGACAGCGGGCGCGCCGTTCGATCCCGACCGCAATCCCATCTCGTGGAATTTACGATGAGACTCCGAGGTGGGGCAGGCGAGCACCGCCTGCCCCACCCCCGGATCGGGCTCATCCCAAATTCCACGACGTCAGGAGTTCCGAAATTGCGGGGCGACATAGGGAGTTCGGAGACTCAGCGGGCCCGACGCGTCACCGCGGCGTGTGCCAATACCCAGGTTCGCCGCGCTGGGGGCAGGACACCGTCTGGTCGACTATTATGCGGCGTCCGCCCTACGGCCGCCGCCCGGACCGCTCCAGTTCATCCAGCAGAGTGGACAGCCGCGGCGCCCGGTCGGTGCGTCCCCCAAAGCGTAGAGCGTTGTAGGCGCTGGTGAATTCCTCCACCGTGCGCCCGAGCGGCGTGGCCCGCAACGAGTGCGCGAATTCCACCGGTGTGAACCAGGCCGGTTTCTGATATCCCTGCCGCCTGAGGACCTGAAGCATACGCTCGTAGAGCAGAGTGGCGTCCGCCACGCTGGCCTGCCCGCGGCGCGCGCGCTCCACCCGCCGGCGCATCCGCAGCGTGTGCCACAGCCGCGGACCGCTGGACCACAGCCAATACGCCACCAGCAGCCCCACGGCCGCACCCGCCCCGAACCGCCGGATCCAGGCTTTGGCCCGCCCGGCCCACCGCGCCTCCACGCCGGAAAGCGAGTCGAACCAGCCGATCCCCAGACGTCTGGCAGTCTGTTCAATGCGATCGGCCAGGGTGCCCTGGTGATTGGGATCGTAGCCCACCACCCACTGCTGCCAGAAGGTCTCCGCGGCGTCCAGGTATAGGCCGGCCTTGGAGAGCAGGGTGAAAGAGTGGGATGACAGATCGGGCGGCGTGGGGTCGAAAGTGGTCCAGCCGTGGCCGGGGATCCAGGCTTCCACCCAACTGTGGGCGTCGGAAGCGCGCACCAGCCAGAGATCGGAAATGGGATTGTAGACGCCGTTTTGAAATCCCGTGGCCAGGCGCGCGGGGATGTTCAGGGTGCGCAGCATCACCGCCATGGCCGCTGCGAAATACTCGCAGTGGCCCTTCCGCCGCGTAAAGAGGAAGTCGGCCAGAGGATCTTTGGATTCCCGTTGGGGAAGCTCCAGGGTGTAGCCGTAGTCATGGCGCAAGCCCTGTTCGAGTGCGCGGGCGCGGCCCAGGTCGCTGGGGGCGCCGGCGGTCATGGACTTCGCCAGCAAGGGGATGCGCGGATCGGTAGGGGGCAGTTGCAGATACCGCTCTCTGTGTAGCAGGTCCAGTATGGGCGGAGGATTGAGCGGCGGCGTGGTTTCCGGCGGCTCTTCGAGGACGCTCAAGACGTCGTAGCGGAAGCCCGAGGCGGGCGGCTGGCGCAGACGAAAGCAGCCGGATTCGGATTCCACGCGGGTTCCGTCGGGCAGTTCCTCGACGGTTTCCGGAGCCCCGGCGAAAAACAACGTGCGCGATTCCAGGTCCGTAAACTCAACCCGGTAACTGCGTTGCAGGCCGGGGCGGTAGCCGAGAGAGATGTGGCCGCCGTTCACCGTAAGGTAATTGTCCCCGGGAGCGGACCGGGACCACGCCCGGCCGTCGAAATCGGTGAGTACGTCCCCGCGCCACTTGGCCGACCCCATGGGCTGGTTGCCGTAGATGGCGATATGCAGGACCGGCCGCGAACTGTTCTTGAATTCTCCGATTTCACCGAGGGTGACGTGATCGGAGAAGCCGGGGACGCGGATGTGGTGGGAGATCAGCGTGGAAAGGGCTGCGTCGGCGGTGCGGGGCAAGAGGAAAAACATGCCCGCCGTGAGAGTCAGGATTCCCAGGGCGATCCACACCGCCAATATCGCCAGCCGGGAATGGAAGCGCTTCAATCCGGCGCGGGCGGTGGTAGGAGCTTTGTGCATGGAGCGGCGGATCTCTCCGCTGGTGAGCGCCGCGATGGCGAACAGAAGGAACAGCGCCAGGCACAGGAAAAAGTTGACATCGATGGACAGGATGGCGGCGGCCAGCAGTTCCAGAAAGGCGATAACGGCGATGTAGAGGTTGTCGCGATTGGTCTTGGCTGTGAGAATCTTGACCACCGCCAGAAAGAAGACCAGGTGCACGGTGGAAGAGAGAAAATCGTGCGAGAGGAAAAAGTAGTCGATGGGAAAGAAGCCGGCGTACCCCACGGCGACGATGGTGGCGGTGCGTTCGGTCAGGTTCAATCGCAGCAGGCCGGCGAGCAGCAGAGCCCGCAGCAGGATGCCACCGCCGGTGAGAACCGTGGTCGGCACGTCCAGGTATGCCGACCCCGCTACTGCCAGGTAGCCGCTGGCCACCAGGCCGAGCAGCGAGAATTGGAAGAAGCGTTCCACCGGCAGGGGGCCGCTGCTGAAGGCGCGATTCCGGGCGCCGGCGTCGGGACGCATAGGCTTATTGTAGAGCTTTTAGCCGTGGCTTTTAGCTGTTGGCTTTCAACTACATAACCTCGAAATTCAAATCGGTGAGCGGAACGGAGTTTCGAGGTTATGTAGCCTGTCCCCGAAATTGCTCCCCCCCCCCTTGCCTTCGGCCTCGCTTTTCGCTACTAATCGTCCAAGGGGAGGTCAACCATGGATGATTTCCGTGTGGGCTCCATTCCTTCTTCCGATTCGTACGGCCAGCGTCAGCCGCCCGGCTCCGTTGCGCGGAAGCGCGGGAGACTGCAACACGACGAGGACGGCCGGCAGCAGGATGATGCAGCCGATGCCTCCGACGAGTTTCTCACCGACGACGACGCATCCGACGCCGCCGGCGAACCGATCGAAGACTACTACTTGCCCTCCGATCCCAGCGGGGACGGGGAGTAACTGGCCAGCCATTCCGCCAGTGGCTCGTGACCGTACTCGCGCGCCAGGTCGGCCGCCGTCTTACCGTCTTTCGTCATACGCCGCGCATCGGCGCCGGCCCAAAGAAGCCGCTCCACCATCTCCCGATGGCCGCAAGCCGCGGCGGAGTGAAGCGGTGTGGCTTCCAGGAATTCCACCGGGTCGGGCCGCGCGCCATGTTCCAGCAGCAGCTTCACCAGCGCCACGCTTCCGCTCGCCACGGCGGAGTGCAGCGGCGCCACACGAATGGCGTTGCGCGAAGGGCGGTTCACGTCCGCGCCGGCAGCCACAAACTGGCGCGCCAGCTCTTCATGCCCGAAAAATACGGCCAGGCCTAGCGGCGTGAAGCCGTCGCCGGAATAGCTGTCGGCCAGTTGGGGATCGCGCGCCAGCAGCGCCGATGCACGGTCGCGATTTCCCAGAGCGCAGGCCTCGAAGAAGTCCGGCTCCCGGCCGGCCAGCACGATGGCTTCCAGTTCCGGGTGACGAGTGTACACGCACCACAGAGCCGGGGTAGCTCCCTCGGCGTTCCTGGCATCGGCCAGCTTAGGGTCGGAGGCCAGCAGCGCGCGCACCCGCTCCGCATCGCCCTGGCGAATCGCATCGAACAAAGTGGACATGGCTGTAGTATCGCCAAAATGCGGCGGTGCGTCTTAGGGCCGCGAAACAATAAGCTGACCAAAATGTCTCGAACGTGCGCAATCGCTCCCTCACGGGGTGCCCTCTGGGCCCGGCTCCGTCAAATGCGCATGCCGAGCCGCGCGCGGGAGCAAGCGGTTGGGCTGCACAGCCGCGGCCACGGCATTCTGCCCGGAAAATTTTCCACGAAGTGCACGCGCGAGCGGGCGCGCAGCACGGCGTTCGAGCTGTGCAACGGCGCCGGCAGGCGGTTGAGCGGAAGCGGTCCCTCCATTTGTTTCCGTGTACGCCGGTGTGCCCCCTGCTATCATCGCAATAAGCAATGACTGCGGACTTTCTGGTGATCGGCGCCGGCGTGGCTGGAATGCGGGCGGCCATCGAATTGGCGCCCGCGGGACAGGTCCTGGTAGTCGCCAAGGACAGCCTGCGGGAATCTTCTTCCGAATATGCCCAGGGCGGCATCGCCGTGGCGCTCAGCGACGACGACGAAGTGGAACTGCACGAGCAGGACACCCTGGTGGCCGGCGACGGCCTTTGCGATCGGGCGGCGGTCCACACGCTGGTGGAAGAAGGGCCCGCGGCCATCCAACAGTTGATCGACTGGGGCGCGGCCTTCGACCGCGAGGGCGGCAGCTTGGCCTTCACGCGCGAGGGCGCCCACAGCCGCAATCGCATCCTCCACGCGCATGGCGATTCCACCGGCCGCGAAATCGCCCAGACCCTCTACCGCAAAGCCGCGTCGCTTCCCAACGTGACCTTCCGGAGCTACGCCGCCACGCTCGACCTGCTGCTCGACGACGGGGTCTGCGGGGCCTCCCTGTGGGACGGCCAATCGCACAGCCTGGACACCGTCCACGCGCGCGCCGTGCTGCTGGCCACCGGCGGATTGGGCCACGTTTTCCGCAACACTACCAACCCCGATGTGGCCACCGGCGATGGCGTTGCCATGGCCTACCGTGCCGGCGCGGAAATCGCCGATCTGGAATTCGTGCAGTTCCATCCCACCGCTCTGCACGTGGAAGGTGCGCCGCGCTTTCTGATCTCCGAAGCGCTGCGCGGAGAAGGCGCGCACCTGCTCAACGCCCGGGGCGAACGCTTCATGGAGCGTTACCATCCGCTCCGGGAACTGGCGCCGCGCGATGTGGTGGCGCGCGCCATCGTTTCCGAAATGGAGCGCACCGGCGCCACGTCGGTCTCGCTCGACCTCTCTCATCGCGAGCCGGGCTTCGTGCGCGCCCGCTTCCCGCGCATTTACGAGACCTGTCTGCGATACGGCATCGACCTGGAACGCCAGCCCGCGCCTGTGGCTCCCGCGGCGCACTACGCCATGGGCGGCGTCCGCACCGGTCTCGACGGCCGCACCAATGTGCCGAGGCTCTTTGCGGCGGGGGAAGCGGCGTGCACCGGCGTGCACGGCGCCAACCGGCTGGCCAGCAATTCGCTGCTGGAAGGCGTGGTGTTTGGCGCCCGCGCCGGCCGGGCGATGCGCGAGTTGGCGGCGGCCCATCGATCCACGTCGGGCGCCATGGCCGCGTCCCACGGTTCAGCCGCTACTGCCGCGGAGATCCGCGCGCTGGCGTGGGAGCAATGTGGCATCGTGCGCGATGCCGCGGGTTTGCAGGCGGCCTGCCGCCGGCTGGAAGAGGCCGATCGCCCGGGTACCGCCGCCGGCCCGCGGTTGGCCGAAGCCGGCAGCGTGCGCCAGGTGGCGCTGCTGATCGCGCGTTGCGCCCTGGCCCGCGAAGAAAGCCGCGGCGCACACTTCCGCCGCGACTTTCCTCAGAAGCAGTGCGCGTGGCAGAAGCACTCCATCGTGCGGAAAGACGGGGACGTAACGTTCCGGTAGTGCGCGCTCCATCCCGAGGCCGGCGGCGAGGGCGCAACCGTGCCCGCTATCTGCTAAAGTTCATCGTTATGGAAAGCTATACGATTCGTCTCCAATTCAAGCACCCCTGCAGGGCCTCGCTCCTGGTGCTGTTGCTGGCGGCCGCGCCACTTCTACTGCTCGCGCAAGCGCCTAAACCCACCGTGCCCGATTGGTCGCTGCCGGGCTCCGCTACCCACAGACAGGTACCGCCGCCGGCGGATTTTCACCGGCCGAGCACTAATTTCGATACGCCAATCGGCCTCTTCGATGGCCAATCCGACATCGGCAGCGCGCTGGCGCCGGGCAGCGCCAGTTACGACGCTGGCACGAAGCAGTACACCATCAACTCCGCCGGCTATAACATCTGGTACCAGCGCGATGAGTTCCGTTATCTCTGGAAAAAGATGTCCGGGGACGTTTCACTAGCGGCCGACGTCACGTTCCCCGACCCGAAGGGCTACGGCGACCGCAAGGCGGTACTGGTCATTCGGCAGAATCTCGACGACGATTCCAAGGAGGCCATGATCGGCGAGCACGGGGTGGGCATGATCCACCTGGCGCAGCGTCGGGAGAGAGGCGCGAACCTCACGGATATGCAGTATCGCTTCGGAGGCACCCTCGCCAATGTCAGGGCGAAGCGCATCGGAATCGAAAAGCGCGGCGACTCCATCGCCATCTTTATCAGCCTGCAAGGCGAACCCATGCAGCAGCTTGGTCCACCGATCAACTTGCACTTCGACGGGCCTTTTTATGTCGGCATGGGTTTCTGCTCGCATTTGCCCGACACGTCCGATACCGCGGTGCTCTCCAATGTCATTCTCGAGAGCTCGGCGGGCAAGGTGCGTTGACTCCCGAAGTCGTCCCGGCAATTTGGGATGAGCCCGTCCGCCTGCGGGGTCGAGACTCCCGATGTCACCGGCATTCCGGAACTGCCGAGGAATCGGATTGAGCCATCGCTCCGCACAAACAGATTTAGCCACGGATGAACACAGATGAACACAGATAAGAAAAACCCTTCTTTTTTGCCTTTTTATCGGTGTTCATCCGTGTTTATCCGTGGCNNAATGTCTTTGCCCGGACTCGAAGAGATCACTCTCATTCCACGACCGCTGACCGCCTGCTCGAAGTCCCGATGGGCCAATCGCGGTGCGTTAAGATAGGGTTACACCAACAATGAAACAGAAAATACGGTCGACCACGGTGATGTGTGTCCGTAGAGACGGCAAGGTGGTGATGGCCGGCGATGGACAAGTGACCCTCGGAAGCGAAGTGCTCAAGGGCACCGCCAGGAAGTTACGGCGCTTATATAACGACAAGATTCTGGCCGGATTCGCGGGCTCCACGGCCGACGCCTTCGCTCTTTTCTCGCGCTTTGAAACCAAATTGGAGCAGTTCAACGGCAACCTCGCGCGCTCCGTCGTCGAACTGGCGAAAGAGTGGCGCACCGATCGCGCCCTGCGCCATCTGGAAGCGCTGCTCCTGGTCGCCGACACCGCCAATACGTACCTGGTGAGCGGAAACGGCGACGTCATCGAGCCCGACGAGGGCGTCTCGGCCATCGGTTCCGGCGGTCCCTTCGCCATGGCGGCGGCCCTCGCGCTGATGCGCAATACCAAGATGCCGGCCCGCCAGATCGCCGAACAAGCCATGGCCATCGCCGGCCGAATCTGCATCTATACGAACGATAATGTGACTTACGAGGAGTTGGAGTAGCCATGGTGATTTACCTTCCGGGCCAATCCGTGGATGAAGAACCCATCCTGGACGAGTTGACTCCCCGCGAAATTGTCCGCGAACTGGACAAGCACGTGGTGGGTCAGGCCGACGCCAAACGCGCCGTGGCCATCGCCCTGCGCAATCGCATTCGCCGGCAAAAGCTGCCGCCGGAGATGGCCGAAGAGGTGATGCCCAAGAACATCCTCATGATCGGCCCCACCGGGGTTGGCAAAACGGAACTGGCGCGCCGCCTCGCGCGGCTTTCCAATTCGCCCTTCATGAAGGTGGAAGCCAGCAAGTTCACCGAAGTGGGCTACGTGGGCCGCGACGTGGAATCCATGATTCGCGACCTGGTGGATATCGCCATCGACATGGTGCGCGAGGAGCGCCTCGACGAAGTTTCCGACCGCGCCGAGTTGAACGCCGAAGAGCGCCTACTGGATTTGCTGATGCCGCCGCAGCCCGAACCGAGCGACAGCATCGAACGCACCCGCGAGAAGCTCCGCGAGCGCCTGCGCGAAGGTAAACTCGACGAGCGCCTGGTGGAACTGGAAGTCAAGGATCGCCCGCCCTCCTTCGAAGTCACCACCAACATGGGCGTGGAGGAGATGGGCATCAATCTCAAGGACATGCTGCCCAATCTCTTCGGCCAGAAAACGCGCCATCGCAAAATGCGCGTGGCCGAAGCGCTCGA
>PLRZ01000119.1 GCA_003164075.1 Bryobacterales bacterium
CGGTTCCCGCGGATGACCTTGACGGTGGTGTGCGGTCCGGGCCATCTCACTTACTGGCGCGCCTTCACGGACTCGCCCGAACCCGCCCCGGACCCGCGCATCCGCATGTTGGGATTCGTCGCCGACGTGCGCCCGCTCTACGTGGACGCCAACCTGGTGCTGGTGCCTACCACCGTCTCGGCCGGTACCAACGTGAAGGTGCTGGAAGCCATGGCGATGCAGCGCGCGGTGGTCTCCACCGGGTCGGGCTGCGCCGGTCTCGGCCTGATGCATGGCCACAGCGTGTGGATCGGCGATACACCCGAGGCGTTCGCCGCCGGAATCGCCACCTTGCTGGCCGATGCCGAGCGGCGCGCGCAAATCGCCAAGGCCGCGTACGATCATGCCGTCCGCAACTTCGACTGGCGGGCCATCGGCGAAAAACAGCGGAGCCTATTTCGGGGACAGGCTACATAACCTCGAAACTCCGTTCCGCACACCGATTTGTATTTCGAGGTTATGTAGCCTGTCCCCGAAATTCCCCCGAAATTCCCGCAGGTGGGGCAGGCGAGCACCGCCTGCCCCACCTGCGGGCTCACTCCAACTTCCACGACATCAGGAGTTCTGAAATTATTTCTGTGCCGCCGCGTCGGCCAGCACCTTGATCGGGCGGAAGGCAGCCAATCGCACGTCCGCGCCGCTACTCCCGCGCCGAGGCGGTTCCGCCAGGCGCGCCAGTTCGGCATTCTCCCGCGTGAGAAACTCCTGTTTGGCAGCTTCGGCCGCCTGCTGCGCCTCCAGTTCGGCCTTCTGCGCCTTGCGGCTGAGCTTCTTCGGCTTGACATCGGCAGGCGGAGGCGGCGTCAGGTAATCCAACAGCTTGATGCCGGCTTCTCCCAGAGCGGACAGGTCCTTCGATAGCGGCGCCACCTCCGCCAGTAATTTGTTATTCTCCACCAGCGGCTCCAGTTGCGCGTCGTTGGCGGCCCAGCTTTCAAATTGCCGGCGCAATATGGCCGCATCGTCGCGATGGCCCGCAGGGTCCGCCACAAATCTCCGCGCCATTCGTTCCAGCCGCTGCGCCAACTCGCTCTCCGGCAGACAGGCATCCACAAACCGATCGAGCGGCATGGTTCCCGTCGGCCGTCCCGTGCGGCCCGTACCCAAGCCGAGAGCCTCCACCGCATCCGCCACCACGCGCAACGGCGCCGCTGCCTGGTTGCCGGCGATCCGGTCCAACATCGGCTGGAAATACGCCCGATGCATCGCCCCGGTGAACTCCAGGTTGCGGTTCACCGTTTCCAGCCGCGCATACATGCCGTCCACGTCCGTAACGTCCGCGGCGGACCACAACCGCTCCGCAATCGCCGCCGTGCGCGGCCAGACCCGCGAATCCACCGTCTCCGGCCCCACCAGTTCGGCCCACATGCAGGCCTCGCCGCCCATAATTCGCGATGCCTGTTCCGGCGTGAGCGCCGCCGCGTCGGGCCCTCCCAGCGGGTCCACGGCATAGTGAAAAGAGGCCGGGCTCAGATGATCCAGATAGTATCCCCACGAAAGGATGCCGCGATATCCCTTCACTGCCGCCTCGGAGAGCGACTTCTGCCCGCGCCACGACTGGATCACCGCGTCGGTGGGAAGCCCGGGCACCAGAATCTCATCCCATCCCACCATCGTCTTGCCGTATTTCTGCACGATCTTCAGCAGGCGCTGATTGAAATAGACCTGAATGGCGGGCGCATCCTTGAGGTCATGCGCCTTGGCAAAGGCCTGGATGCTCTCCGACTGGTTCCACACCCTGGGATTCACTTCGTCGCCGCCGATGTGGAAGTAGGGGTCGGGAAAGAGTTGCGTCATCTCGCCGATAAATCCGTCGAGAAAATCGTAGGTGCTCTCCTTCGAGGGGTCCATCACCGATCCGCCCCTGTCGCCGACTGTGAACGGACCGGGCGAGGAGGCCAGCTCCGGGTAGCCGGGAAACCAGGCGGTGCTGTGGCCCGGCACGTCGAATTCGGGAATCACGCGGATGCCCAGATCGCGCGCGTAGGCCACGATATCGCGAATCTGGTCCTGTGTATAGTAGTCGCCGTTCGAGCCCAATTGGTGGAGCCGCGGATACCGCTTGCTCTCCACGCGGAAGCCCTGGTCCTCGGAGAGGTGCCAATGCAGCACGTTGAGTTTCACCGCCGCCATGGCCTCCAGGTTCCGCTCGATCACGTCGACCGGCATCCAGTGGCGGCAAACGTCCAGCATCAAGCCGCGCCACGGGAACCGCGGCCGGTCCTCGACGTGTACACCGGCCACCTGGAAACCGTCCGGTCCGGGCTGTATCAACTGGGCAAACGTGGCCAGCCCGTGGATAGCGCCATCCGCCGTGGCGGCCTTGATGCGCGCCTCCGCCTCGGAGACATCCAAGGTGTAAGATTCGTCCTCGCCCAGGGTGGGATAGGCTGGCCCGCCCGCGCACTCGATGGTCAGTCGCCGCACGTCCGCCGCCGGCGGGGGCACGGGCGCGTAGAGCACGCCGGTCTGGCGCGACACGCGGGCGAGAAACGATCGCACTGCCGGCGCCAGCCGGGCGTTTGAGCCGCCCACGGTCTCCACCACGAAATTCGCATTGATGGCCAGCTTGCCGGGAGCGGTCTCGATCTTTACCGGCATCGGCATCAGCGCCGGCGCGGCGGCGAAGAGGGCCGGAGTGGTGAACAGGAAAAGCATAGTAGCGATACGCATGGTTGTGGTGCTCCTTTTGGTCGGCAGATCGCAAATGGTAGCAAACTGCCGCCTGGCAAAGGGGACGCGGCGGCAAGAGGGGAGCCTCGTGGTAAACTGGTTTTCAGTCGCGGAGAGGTGGCAGAGTGGTCGATCGCGCCCGCCTCGAAAGCGGGAGTACCTGTGAGGGTACCGGGAGTTCGAATCTCCCCCTCTCCGCCAGCATTTGTACTATGGAAACCCAGAACAGCATCCACGTTTCCGACGCGCTTCTGACAGAACTTTAGGCAAAAGCGCAGGCCGAGGGCAAGACGCTGGATGAACTCGCCGAGGAAACTCTCCGCAAAGGCCTTGCAGACCGCGCATGGCAAGACCTGCTGGATTACGGATATCGAACCGGCACGGCCTCCGCGTACACCGAACAGGACGTTCCGCGCCTCATTAAAGAGTGGCGGCGCGAGCAGCGCGGTCAGTGATTAGCGCGACCCTCGATTCCAACATCTACGTATCGGCTCTGGGTTGTTGAACATGGCCCGAGCAACAATTGGCGTCCTCCGGGACAAGTTCCATTGGGACGGCTACCGCCTGCATTTTGCGCGGTTGGAGTTGCGCGGCGTCGGATTTCATAATTACGCGCGACGACGACCTGCTGCGGGTGGCTGAATATTCGGGCATTCCGCAACTATGGATGGAGCCCTAATCGGCAGACACTGTCTTCGATACGCTACCATTGTCTTCGAAATGTCACCGCGACGCGCCGCCGCCTTCGTCAGCCTGATGGTGCTTCTCGGCGCCGCTTGCGGACACCCCGCGCCACCGCGCAAGCTCTCCATCGCCGCCGCCGCCGACCTGCAGTTCGCGCTCGCCGAGGCCGCCCGCCAATTCCACCAACAGCATCCCCAAACCGATGTGCAGGTGAACTACGGATCCTCCGGCAACTTCGCCACCCAGATCCGCAACGGTGCGCCCTTCGATATGTTCCTCTCGGCCGACGTCCAATATCCGCGCGACTTGGCCCGCGACGCAATCGCTCGCGCAGACTCCATTTTTATCTACGCCGCCGGCCGCCTCGCGGTGTGGGTCCCGGCATCCTCGCCGCTCGACCCCGCCACCGCCCTGCGCGATCCCGCCGTCAAACGTATCGCCATCGCCAACCCCCAACACGCACCCTACGGCCGCGCCGCCGAGGCCGCGCTGCGCAACATGGGCCTCTACGACAGCGTCCGGAAGAAACTCGTGCTGGGCGAAAACATCTCGCAGACGCTGCAGTTCGTCCAAAGCGGCGCCGCCGACGTGGGCATGGTGGCACTCTCCCTGGCAATCGCTCCCACCGTGCGCGGGCAGGGGCGATACTGGGAGGTACCCCAGGAGTCGTATCCGAAAATGGAACAAGGCGGCGTCATTTTGAAAGAATCCGCGGCAGCGCGCGAATTTCGCGACTGGCTGCTCGCGCCCGCGGGCCGAAGCCTGCTCCAGCAGTACGGCTTCTTCCTGCCCGGCCAGTAATCGAACCATATGGATTGGCAAGCGATCTGGCTCAGCGTACGGCTCTCCGTCTCCACCACCGGCATCCTGCTGATGGTCGGCACACCCCTGGCCGCCTGGCTGGCCTTCTCGCCGCGGCGCTGGAAATTCCTGGTGGAAGCCCTGGTAGCGCTGCCTCTGGTCTTGCCGCCCACCGTCCTCGGCTTTTACGTGCTGCTGGCCATCGGACCGCGCAGTCCTCTGGGGGCGATCTACGGCAAGCTCACCGGCGGCATGCTGCCCTTCTCTTTTCAGGGACTGCTGCTGGCCTCGGTGCTCTACAGTCTGCCCTTCACCGTCCAGCCCGTAACCGCCTCTTTCGCGGCCGTGGACCGCGCATTGGTGGAGGCTTCCTGGTGCCTGGGCGTTTCCCGCTTCGCTACCTTTCGACGCGTGGTAGTGCCGCTCTCGCTGCGCGGCATCGCCACCGGCGCCATTCTCAGCTTCGCCCACACCATGGGCGAATTCGGCGTAGTCCTGATGGTGGGCGGCAATATCGCCGGGGTCACGCGCACCGTCTCCATCTCCATTTACGATCAGGTGCAGGCGCTCGACTACGCCGCCGCCACGCAGACTTCGCTTTTCCTTCTGGCCCTCTCGTTTACCGTACTGGCGCTCACCTACTCCTTCCAGCGCCGGGTTTGGCATGTATGGCCGATGAACTGAGTTGCGTCTGCCGCACCCGCCTGGGTACCGCCTTCGAGTTGGACGCCAGCCTGCGACTGCCCCTCGACCGGGCGCCCATCACCGTGCTGTTCGGCCCGTCGGGCGCCGGCAAGACGACCGTGCTGCGGATGCTGGCCGGCCTCGATCGCCCGCTCCAGGGCGCCATCGCCTTCCGCGGCCAGACGTGGTTCGATGCCGCGCGCGGAATTTTCCTGGCGCCGCAGAAGCGCCGAGCCGGGTACCTGGCGCAGGACTACGCGCTATTCCCGCACCTCACCGTGGCCGCCAATATCGCCTACGCCGCGCGCCCCGGCAAGGGCCGCGAGTACCTCCAGGCGTTCGGACTGGCCGACCTTGCCGCGCGCCATCCGCGCGCCATTTCGAGCGGCCAGCGGCAGCGTGTGGCGCTGGCCCGCGCACTGGCCGCCGAGCCCGCGCTGTTGCTGCTCGATGAGCCGCTTTCCGCGCTGGACGCCGCCGCGCGCACGCGCACCGGACAGCAGTTGCGCCAGATGCTGCTCGCGAGCGGCGTCCCCTGCATCGCGGTGACGCACGACCGCATGGAGGCCGTGGCGCTAGGCGATTGGATCGCCGTGATTGCGGCGGGAAGGGTGCGCCAGTGCGGACCCGTGCAGGAAGTCTTCCGGCGCCCGGCCGACGCGCAGGTAGCGGAATCGGTGGGGGTGGAAAATGTGCTGCCGGCACGCATCGTAACGCGCGAGGGTGGCCTGCTGACACTCGAAACCGGCGGGGCGCAATTGCAGTCGGTGGACTCGGGCGAAGCGGGCCCGGTGGTGGCTTGCATTCGCGCCGAAGATATCGCACTTACGCGCGAGCTGTCTACGGCTTCGAGCATGCGCAACCGGCTGGCGGGCCGCGTGACGTCGGTAACGCTCGAAGGGCCGCTGGCGCGCGTGGAACTGGATTGCGGCTTTCCCCTGGTGGCCGTGATCACGACGCAATCGGCCCAGGATCTGGCACTCCAGCCCGATGACGCGCTGTGCGCCATCGTCAAGACGACTGCGGTGCACGTGGCGGCCCACTCGGGAGGGAAGGATGAGCCGTTCCAGAGGAACGAATGACTAAGACCAACGCCGCCCGCATGCTCGACCGGGCGGGCATTCACTACGAACTGCGGGAGTATGAAGTCGACGAAAACGATCTGAGCGCGCCGCATGTAGCGGCGGCCGTGGGCATGCCTCCGGAGCAGGTTTTCAAGACGCTGGTGCTGCGCGGCGACCGCACGGGCATACTGATGGCATGCATCCCCGCTAACAGCGAGCTCGATCTTAAGGCGCTGGCGGCTGTAAGTGGAAATAAGAAGGTGGAGTTAGTGGCGGTGAAAGAAGTGCTCGGTCTCACCGGCTATATTCGCGGCGGCGTCTCACCGGTGGGCACGCGGAAACCGTACCCGCTATATCTGGACGAAACGGCCGATCTGTGGGACATCGTCGCGGTAAGTGCCGGTCTACGCGGCTGCCAGATGTTACTGGCGCCCGGCGACCTGGTACGCGCCGTGGACGCGCAGCGGGGCGCCATCGCCATCTGGCCCAAATAAGTTCAGAACTCCTGACGTCGTGG
>PLRZ01000749.1 GCA_003164075.1 Bryobacterales bacterium
ACGCCGTGGACCGCGAAGAGAATCCGCTGTATTGGAAGCTGCTGCATGCGGCCGGGAAGGCTTCCGGGCGGAGGTGCGCAGCTTCTATTCCTCGGGGATCGATGCGATGTTAGTGGGGAAGTAAGTTCTCGTCGCCGCGGCCCGGCAGGTTGATGGCGTCGTGTACTTCGGGGCGGTGCTTCACTAAGTCGGAGCGATACTCCGATTCCAGCCGGGAAAGCCGCTTCCCGTAGACTTTGCGGATGCTCTTACTGCCGTTTTTCCAGACCCTCTGAAGGCGCGCGGCCCCATAAGTCTCGTACAGGTATTCCACGAAGCCTCCCAGCTCGGGATACGTGTCGTCGGGGGAGTAACTGGAGGATTCCCACCCGGCGCTGACCAGTTTCTTGAGCGGAATCCACTGCTTGCTTTGCATCATCCCGAGACACTGCCGCTTCATCAGGGACGACTTGTTGTCCACCGCGAAATTCGCCAGCCCCTCTTCCAGCCAGTGCTCCGCGGGCCCCCATAAGTTAGTGGCGATCTCGTGGGTAAGTTCGTGTTTCAGGCTCAATTCCGAAAACGGCGCCACCACGCAGAATACGGCGTGCTGGGTGGGCCGCGAACGTCCGATCACCTCCGAACCGATGAGCTCTCTCATGCGCTCGATCGACTCCACGAAAAAGACGTGGATAGTGGGATCGTACTTGCTCTCGCCCAGTAATTGCAGGATGGAAGTACGCCCGTGTTGGGCCACCTCTTCGAGTTGCGTGAGGCGGAGTTCGGCCTCCGTGCCGGCCTCGTAATTCAGCTCAAAGTGGGACACCTGGTCGATCTTCCAGGCGAAGCCCGTATGGGCGTAGTATGGCCGCAGTTCGTCGCCGGTAAACCGCTCCGCCGCCGCAGGTTGGCCGAACAACGCCACCCCGCCCACAATCGCGAGCAGGGATAATGCGCGGATGATCCTGGTCTGCACCTCTGGTTGAAATTATCTCATGCGGCGCGCGCCGGACGGGCCGATTTCAGCATCGCTTTCCCAACCGCGACCGCAAGGGACCGCAAGGTAGCGGTCTCTGCCATCTGAAGTGAGCTTCGCGACAGAAACTAAATAGGCTTTTTCGTTAGAGCTTTTGGGCGCCGTCAACTTTGGCAAGACCGCGATCGAATGTGCCCAGCGGCAGATGCCCGGCTTTCCGTGCCAGGTGAAGCATCATGCAGTCGGAAAAACCGAGTGCTGGTTTCGCTTGGAAGAGTTTCAGGGCCTCTTGAACGGCCTCGGAATCCTGTAGCACCAAATCCCGATGGTCAAGCAACATCTCGATCATTTTGGCCAAGTCCGTCGAACTCAGCTCATAGACAGTGGCCAGCACCCATGTCGCTTCGGCCAATGCGAGCACCGAGACCCAGGCGCCGTTCTCCACGAACGCCTCGGCAGCGGCGGCCTGCCGGGAGTCGTCCCGCGTGATCAGCCGAACCAGGACATTCGTATCAATCGCGCGCATAGCGCCTTCGTACGGATTGCCGAAGCCCTTCTTTCAACTCATTGACACTTCGCGTTTCCGGGGGCTGTGCTCCAAACAGCGTTCGATGGATATCCTCTGAACCGAAGCGGCCTGCGCGGCGGATGACGATGCTAGTGCCCTCTTCATCCCATTCCAAAACGGAACCCGGTCCGATGCCGAGCTTGCGGCGCACGTCCACCGGGACTGAAATCTGCCCTTGTGCGGTAACCTTCGACCGTGCGATCACCATCCCCAATATTACCATGGTAATGGAGCATGCCCAGAGGGCGTCCGCCCCACCAGGGCTGTCACGCCAGCCCCCCCTACAGCACCGATTCGCCGCGGCGATCGGTGAAGCGGATGGCGAAGTAGACTCCGATCGCCATCGCCACCGCCACGCCCAGCAGCGGCCAGGCATTGCGCTGCAGGTACGCCTGGGCGCCCTCGCCTAAGTGAATCCCCAGGTAAGCTTCGCCAAAATAGCGAATGACCCGCGCCGCCAGGATCACCGCGATGAACTTCGTGAAGCTGGTGCGCAGCGCGCCGGCGGAGACCACGAAAACCTTGAGCGGGAAAGGCACGAACGGCACCACCGCCGGGACGAAGACCGTCAACAGACCGTAGCGCGCGAACCACTGCTGGAATCTCTGTCCTTTGGAGGGAGCCGCTTCCCCTTTAGTCAACCATCTGCTGCCATGGCGCGCCGCCCAGAAAAGCGCGATATTCCCGGCGAGAGACCCGCTCACCGCCATCAGCGCCGCGAAATAGGCCTTCTGCGGATCCCTGACGGCCTCCCTGACGGCGATGAAGAGCACCAACCCGTCCATCGCGCCGGGCAGCGGCACCGCCATGGAGTCGATGAGGCCGAGCACAAAGATGCCGATCGGTCCAAAAGCCAGAAGCGCGAATTTGACTTTCTCCAACAAGGGCGCCGAGACCTAGATCATGTCCGCAAAGGACTTCCTCAACTTATAAAACCAGGCGTGGCCCAGCACAAACACCACGATGGCCAGCACCGAAAACTTCCCCAACGCGCCCCATGCCGGCGCACGATTCTCCAGAAAAATGGCGCGATAGGCGTGCACCAGCACATACATCGGGTTCCTGGTCAGCAGCGGCGCGCGCGCCAGCAATTGACTCTCCGGATAGCAGATCGGCGTCATGAAAAACCAGACCGTAAGCAAGTACCCTATCATCTGTCCCAGGTCGCGCACAAATGCGCCCAGGCCCGCCAGAAACCAACTCACTCCCACCGTGAACAGAACCTGCGGCACAAGCAGCACCGGCAGCCAGGCGACGGTCGGCGGGATTCGGTGACGAATCGCCAGCAGAAATCCACAATACAGGCCGACCGCAAACAACTCCGTGACGAGGCCCGACACCACCAGGTTCACGGGCAGCGTTTCCACCGCGAAAACCAGCTTCTTGACGAAATTACGATGCTCCAGGATAACACCGGGCGCCCGGCCGGCCGCTTCGCTGAACGGCAGCCAGGGCAGCATTCCCGCCAGGAAGTACAGCGCGAATCCGGTGGGCGTGAGTTTCGGGTCGCGCATCACCACCCCGAACACGAAAAAATACGTCAGCATCAGCAGCAGCGGATTGATGATGGTCCAGAACGACCCGCCGAACGATCCCTTATAGCGGCCCAGGATGTCGCGCCGCACCATCACGCGGATCAGGCTGCGATTGCGCCAGATGGTCAGCACCGGGTAGATGAAGGCCCGGCCGACGGCCCGCAGTTCGCGCTCCCGGCGCAGTTTCTCACGGTCGGTGACGCGCACGCGGCCCAGCGCGATGGCGCCATCCTTGACCGTGGCATCCACCGCCAGGAACTCCCAGCCCTGGTCGTAATACCAGCAGACGTCTTCGCGCATGGGCGAGAGGCGCACCTGGTAGCGGCCGTCTTCCGCGGGCAGTTCGAAATCGAGCGCCACGTGCAGCGAGCCGCCGGGCGCGATATCCTGCCCGGGATGCACCCGCGCGCCATCCACTATCAGCGTCCCGCTCTCGGCGTCGAACAGATGGTGGCCCACGCCGAAGCCTTCGGCCGCGCGCCAGGGCTCTGGCGTGTCGTTGCGGACGTCGAATTCGGCATGCACCAGGCGCGACGGGGCGTCCAGTTCGACGTGCTGGTTCAGATACGTCGCGTTCATGAATAGAGCCACTCGGGGTAGCGGTCGCGCACCGGCCCCGTCTTGCGTCCCACCGCGTAGATGCCATCGCCGCGGAGCTCCGTCTCCAGGCGATAGCGGTGCAGCAGGTGCATCACCCAGCCGAATTCGGGATGCGGCAGATCGCGAAACTCTCCCGTCTCAAGCAGCGCCACCGCGAAGCCGGAATTCTCCAGCAACTTGTGAATCTCGCGGGCGGTATATTCGCGATTGTGGCGCGCGTCCACCTCGCCCGATCCCGCCGCCGGCTTGATGTAGGCGTGGAAGAAGCCCGGATGGTAGCCTTGCAGGATCGCCGAGATGCCTCGCAGCGCCGCCACGTTGGGCGTGGTCAGAACCAGGTGGCCCCCAGGCTTCAGGATGCGGTTCACCTCACCCATCAGATGCATGGGATCTTCGAACAGGTGCTCGATCAGCTCGCCGCAAACCACCGTGGAGAAGTATTCATCGGCATACGGGAAGCGGTCTTTTTCGGCGTCGAAATGTTCGATGTCGCAGGTGAACGTCTCCCCTTCGGCCGATGTCACGGTGCGATGGTCAACGCGGCCGGCGGGGCCAAAGTAGCAGCCGCGCACCTCGCCGTAGCCCAGCTTGCTGCGCAGCGCCGGAGTGATTTGCAGGTACGCGCCCATTTCCAAAATGCGGTCGTCAGGCCCGCCGGGTGGAGTAATTTCGAGCGTTTTCACCAGGCGCGTCCGATGAGTGTCGAGATACGTGGCGGACTCTTCACTGACCGCCCAACCGCGCAGATACGTGTCCAGGGGCGGGTCGCCCGCAGCCTGCACCAGCGGCGCCGGCTCGGGCTTGGGTTCGGATACGGAGCCGCGCCACTCCCGGCCCGCCGCCACGGCTTCCAGGAACTCCGCGTACTGCCGCGCCACGGTGGCCCAATTGCACTCCTGGGCCACGTAATCGCGCGCCCGCGCTCCGAGTGCCTGCGCCACTTCCGGCCGCGACACCAGCAGGTTCAGGTACTCGAAAATCAAGTCCTCTTCGCCCGCGCCCACCGGCACTTTCAGACACACATCCTCGGGGAATTCCGCGAACGACCCGATTTCGGAAACCATCACCGCCTTGCCCAGCCCCAGCGCGCGCAACAGCGTGCCGGAGCTCTCGCCGACGGTAGGATAGCGCAGGTTGAGAACGATGTCGCAGGCCCCCAGATAGCCCACGAAGTCTTCGATGGGCGCGAATCCCAGGATGCGCACGTGAGCCGAAAGCCCCATAGCGCGGATCATCGGCTCGATGGGGAATTCGGGATGCGGCTCGCCCACCAGAATCATGCGGGCATTGGGCACCAGCCGTATCAGACGGCGAAAGGCGCGCAGCGATTCGGCGATCCGTTTGTAGGGCTTCAGATAGCCGAAGATTCCCACCAGCGGAGTGATCTCGTCGAGCCCCAACTTATACCGCCAAGCGTTGCGGTCGGCCTCCGGGATCCAGGCTCCGTGCGGAATCACGGCGATTGGCCCGGAGTACCCGGCGGCGCGGATTTCAGCCTCCATGAAATGGCTGTGGACCACTACGCCGCGCGCCGATTCCAGCAGGCGGCGAGTCATCCGCACGCCTTCGTAGTCGGGACCGACTTCCAGTTTGCGGACCCGCTCGGCATAAGCGCGCGCCGGTTCGCCGCCGCAATATTCGCACTCGCGCACGTAGGCGTCCCAATCGCCCCGCCGGATGGTGAGGTCGGCAATCAGGTGGTGCAGGTTGGATTCATGCATCACCACCACGCCGGGATGGCGCAGCGCCGTCTCATACACGAAGCCGTGATATCCGTTGTTGCCCACGTGATAGATCGCCACGTCAAAGCGCGCGGGGTCGAACATCTGGGCGGCGCTGGAGAAGACTTCGAGGTCCAGCAGGTGGCGGAGAGATTCGATCAGGGCTTCGGAGTAGTCGGCGATCCCGCTGCGCGCCGGCGGCAGCGGAGAGAAGAAAGCTGCCCGCATCTCAACGCACCAGCTCCATCGACAAGGTTCCCGCCGTTTGCGGAATCTTGATGAGGAGTGGTGTGCGTGCGGCGTCCCGGGCGTAAAACACTTCCACGGTGAAATCCGATTTCGGCCCCTTCACGGTGTAGACCAGGTGGTCCGTCACCTCGGGTTTCTTGTCGGCCACCGTGATGGTCTGGGCGCCGGTATAGGACTGCCGCACCGTGTAGGGAGAGCCGAAGTAGACTACCTGCGGCGGGGGCACCCTGCCCTGCCCCAATTCCTTGCGGGCGAAATACAGGAATGCGATGGCGTCGCGGCCGCACGGGCCGACGTTCATGTCCGTGAATCCACCGTTGCTGGGAAATTCGGTCACGCGATGGGCGGTCTGCTTCTCCTGGTCGAAGGTGGTTTTCTCGCTGAAGGTCTTGGCGCCGTGGATGGTATCGCGTTTCAGTTCCGCGGAGCAGTACCCGGCAATCGTGGACGAGCTGTATTTGTCTTTGATGGTGAAGCCCGCCACGGCTGCGTCCAGCGTCACCGTGAAGTCCCAGCCGTCGGCTGTTTTGTGGGCCGACAGACTCGCGTCTCCCAGGCTCAGACCGCTGGAATAGTCGATGGTGTAGTGCAGGGCTTCGTCCTGAAACGGAAACCCGGTTTGGGCGCCTGCCGCTCCAACCAGATAGAGCGCGGCCAGAAGTGTGAGAGAAAAACGGAGAATATGCTTCATCGATGGGTCATTATTTGAGAAGCCAGGCGCGCGACCGCGGCGCGCGGCTCCTCCATTACCTGATGGAATGCTTCCAGAGTTTTTTGGGCCGTCTTCTGCCAACTGAAATGCGCGGCCCGCTGTATTCCCAGACGTTCCATGCGCCCGCGCAGTTCCGCGTCCAGCAGCACATCCGCAATGGCCCGTACAATTTCGTCGGTGGCGTAGGGGTCGAACAGAATGGCCGCCCCGTCCACCACCTCCGGCAGCGCCGACGCGTCCGAGCAGACCACCGTTCGTCCGCAGGCCATGGCTTCCAGCGCCGGGAATCCGAAACCTTCGTAAAAAGATGGGAACACGAAACAATCGCAGGCGTTGTAGAGCTGCAGCAGGTCGGCATCCGAAACGAAGCCAACGAACTGAATCCGCTCGTCCACGCCGCTCTCGCGCGCCGCTTCCTGCACCCTGGGGGAAAACCACGTGGGCTTCCCGACCAACACCAGGTTGTGCGTCAACTGGGAATACGCTTTGCACATGCGTGCAAAAGCGCGGATCAACCCGATGTGGTTTTTGCGCGGCTGAATATCCCCCACCGACAGAATAAACGGTCCGCCGATGGAATATTTCTCCCGCACCATGGCTACCGCCGCCTCCCGCGAAATCGGGCGGAACTGCGGCGCGGCCGCCAACGGCACCACCAACACCTTGTCCTCGTCCAGACCGGGATACACCTTCAAAATCGAGTTGCGGGCAGTCTCGGTACCGGTGAGGATCCTGGCCGCGCGCCGCACCGTGCGGCCCACGGTGAGTCTCAATTGCCATGCCCGGTCCCGTGTAAAGTACTCCGGATGTTCCAGATAGCTGACGTCGTGCACCGTGGCCACCACCGGCACGGAACAGCCGACCGGCGCGGTGTACTGCACGTGCAACACATCGGGACGGTCTTTGCGGACCCGGTGGGCCAGGTCGAACCCCAGCCGCAGGAAGGGGTTAGCGGCCACCCGCTGGACGCGAATGCGCTCCGGAATGGACGCGCACGCCTCCACGCCAGACACGTATGCCAGGATATCTTCGCCCTGGTTTTGGGCGGCAAAGGCGTTCAAAAGGCTTCGAACGTATACCTCGTTGCCTGTGAGGTGTCTGCCGATGGCGTGGGCATCAATGGCGATGAGCATTGATTGTTCCAGTATAGCGGACCATTATGACCCCCTGGTGTGTCAAAAGTTCCACCTCTTAGCAGACTCACTTCCTGTAAACTCCTCAGCGCCAATACTCTGCCGCGCGGCGCCGATCGGCTCCACGGACACATTGCACGCCGTCAACCGTCTGGAATGGTGGTAAGGGTTGTGCCGGATGGCCTCGGGCTGAAAGCAAACACCCCGGTCAGCCGAGGCCGTCCGGGGTGTAAATTCCACAAGCCCGATGCCTGGCGGCAGAGCGGGAACAATTTCAGTGTAATCCATTGTCAAGATCTCATGATCTCCAGGGCAGGGATGCCTCACCGAGCTGGGGAAGGTCCGTCACCGGTGAACGCTCCCTAACGGGGTGCCCTCTGGGCCCGGCTCCGTCAAAAGCGCATGCCGAGCCGCGCGCGTGAGCAAGCGGTTGGATCTGAGTGCACAGGATATTTCTTCGCGGCTACTAATTGCAAACATGCGGGCACTCGTTACAGAGCCGGGCACAGAGGGCACCCCGTTAGGGAGCATATCGGCCTTGGCCCGAACGTCTATGTCGGGGCGAAAGAACGAATATCGGCTCACGGGGATCATATGGTGGAAGGCCTCAACGGGATTCGGTTCAGCGATGCCCAAGGAAACCCCCGGGCACAGGCCGGAACAGTGGCGGCGCTTCACCATTTCCGGCGGTTGAAAGCCGGTGGCAAAGTCGCATATCAGGACGGTACCGGGGCTGGGGTGAAAAGTGATGGGCATGAGGCCTGAACGTCTGCCCGACCGAGTCAGCTCAGTCGTTCCCAAGCTACATATAGAGTGCCGGGCGGAACAATCGTCTCAACAATCGATTGTCCCGCGTCTCACGCACCAGCTTCCGCGGGAATGGCCGCTCGAGCGGCGGGGCGCGGCAACTCCGCCACCTGGCGATAGGCTTCCAAAGTCTTCTGCGCCGTCTTCTGCCAACTGAAGTGCGCGGCCCGCTGGATTCCCAGGCGCTCCATACGCGCGCGCAGTTCCGCGTCCAGCAGCACATCCGCCAGAGCCCGTACCACTTCATCGATGGCATACGGGTCGAACAGGATCGCGGCCCCGTCCACCACCTCGGGCAGCGCCGATGCGTCGGAGCAGACCACCGCCCGTCCGCAGGCCATGGCTTCCAAGGCGGGCAACCCGAATCCCTCGTAAAACGAGGGGAAAGCGAAACAGTCGCAGGCGTTGTACAACTGCAGCAAGTCGTCATCCGGTACGAACCCCAGGAACCGGATCCGTTCTTGCGCTCCGCTGGCCCGCGCGGCATCCCGCACCGCGTCCGAGAACCACGTCGGCTTGCCGACCATCGCCAGTTGGTGCGGCAACTGCGGGTACGCCTTCACCAACCGCGAAAAAGCGCGGATCAACCCCACGTGATTCTTGCGCGGCTGGAGATCGCCCACCGAGAGAATGTACGGCCCGCCGATATCGTAGCGGGCGCGCACCGCGGCGCTCGCGGCGTCGCGCGAAACGGGGCGGAACTCCGGGGACGCTGCCAGCGGAACCACCGCTACTTTGCACTCGTCCAAGCCCGGATAAACCTTCAGGATGGCGTTGCGCGCCGCCTCCGTGCCGGTGAGAATTTTCGCCGCCTGCCGCACGGTACGCCCCACGGTAAGCCTCAACTGCCACACGCGTTGCCGCGTAAAATACTCGGGATGTTCCAGATAACTGACGTCGTGTACGGTGGCCACCACCGGAACCGAACAGCCGGCGGGGGCGGTATACTGCACGTGGAGCAGGTCCGGACGGTCTTGCCGAATGCGGTTGTTCAGACCGAATGCCAGCCGCAGGAAAGGATTGGAGGCCACCCGCCGGGTTTGGATGCGGTCCGGAACGAAGGCGCGCGCCTCCCGTTCAGACACGTATGCCAGAATCTCACAGTCCTCAGCCTGGCCGGCAAATGCATGTAAGAGGCTTCGGACATAGACTTCGTTCCCCGTTAGACGCCTGCCGATGGCGTGGGCATCGATGGCGATGCGCATTCGTCGTACCAGTATAGCGGACGATCCACTGCCGTAACGGTTCACAAGTCCAGTTTTTCCCACGCGGAGTCCCAGGTAAACTCCTTTTCCAGCAGTGCTCTGCCCGCCTGGCCCAACTGCCGCCGGAGATTCGTATCTTCCAGTACGCGCGTGACCGCGTCCGCGAACGCCGGCCCGCCGTCAGCCAGCAGCAGATTCTCGCCATCGCGGGCCGGCAGACCCTCCGCGCCGATGGTGGTGGAGACCACCGGCAAACCGGCCGACCATGCTTCCAGGATCTTGAACCGCGTGCCGCTGCCCGCCAGCAGCGGAACTACGGCCACGCGCGCACGGGCCAGTTCGCGAACCGCGTCATCCACCTCGCCGGTGACTTCGATTCGCGGGTCGCCCGACGTATAGCGGCTCACCGCCCGGGGATTCTTGCCCACCAGCCGCCAGACGAGCCCTGGCCACCGCTGGCGCAGCCGCGGCCAGACTTCCGCGCGGAAGAATCGCACGGCGCTGAGGTTGGGATGGTACTCCATATTGCCGGAGAAGACCACCGCATCCTCATCCGCGTGCTCCGGTTGCGCCACCCACGGGAGGGCATTGGGATAGACGGCGACATGCGCGGCCGGCGCGATGGCCAGCGCCGCATCGGCATCGCTCCGCGAGGTGGTCAGCACCTGCGAGAATCGCGGCAGCCAGGTCCGCTCCAGATGGAGCGATGCCTCGCGAAAAACGCGGTGCGCGAAGGCCGTGGCCCCACCTTCCACGGCAGCGCAGCGCGCATGCAGCATGGATTCGATGTTGTGCAGGTCAAGCACGGTCCTAAGGCAGGCGGGCGAAATCCGCTCCCAGTAGGGCGCGCACCAGGAATGTTCGATGAGACCGATTTCATAGCGCGCACCGCCGATGGCTTCGGCTACTTCCCGGTGGAAACCGGCGAAGCGGTCGACCAGGGGCGGGACTCCGCGGACCATGCGGCTGGTATTGCGGGCGGCGCGCGCCGCGTGGCTGCGGCCGGTTGACGGCAGTTGGATCACCGACACGCGCCGCGCCAGTCCGGCGGGCAACTGAAGGGCCGGGTCGGGAGCGGAAGGCTGGCGGAAGAGGATGAGGTCGACGGGGCGGGTCCGGGCCAGGTATTGGATGAGTGAGGCGGTGCGCAATGCGCCTCCCCCCGCCAACGGATAGGGAGCTTCGGGGGAGAGAACGAGCGCCGGTTCAGCAGACACTTAGACTCCCCCGGTGTGGCGAAACATGAATGGCCGCGGATGAACAGGGATGAGAGAAAACCTTGTTGCGGCGCAGTCTTGGAGTCCGGGCAAAGACATTATTGGCCACAGATAAACACGGATGAACACAGATAAAACCAAAAAAGAAGGGTTTTTCTTATCTGTGTTCATCGGTGTTCATTCGTGGCTGAATTTGTTCGTGCGGAGTGGTGGCTCAGTCCGATTCCCCCGCAGTTCCAGAATGCCGGTGACATCGGGAGTTCGGAGACTAGTCTCGGCGCCACCTCTTGACAGGTCATCCCAAGGTATCCCGATGGTCCGCGCGGGCCTTCAAAAGCTGAACGCTGAGAGCTGACCGCTGACCGCTTGCGGCGAAGCCGCGCCGCGCCCTTAGGAGCTGTCAAGAAATAAACTTGCCTAACGCTCCCTGACGGTCGCGGCTCTGAACGCGCATCAGAGCCGCGACCGTCAGGGAGCGTTAGGTGGCGATTGAACAGGTTATTTCCACACAGACCCTTAGTTCCCAAACCGCCTCCGAGCCTCCTCGTACACTCCCCGCGTCAACCTTGCGGTGCGCTCCCAGGAGAATTCGCGCGCCCGCGCCAGCGAGAGCGCCCTGCGCTCGGCCACCCACTCCGGCCGCTCCACCGCCTGCCGCATGGCATCGGCCAGCGTGGCGCCATCGTCGGCATATACCGCCGCATCGCCGGCGGCCTCCGCCACCGCGCTCGAAGCAATCACGCCCGTGCCGCATTGCATGGCCTCCAGCACCGGCAGGCCGAAGCCCTCATATAAGGATGGGCAGACCAGCGCCAGCGCACCGGAATACAGTTCGGGAAGTTTCTCGTCGGGGACTTCGCCCGCCAGCCGCAGACCGGGCTCCTCCGCGATCGCCGGGGCATCGGCCCGCCGCCGGCCTGCCAGCACCAGGTCGATGGCGTGATGCCGCCGCACTTCGCGCCATGCCTCCACCAGCATCGGCAGATTCTTGCGAGGCTCCAGGGTTCCCACAAAGAGAAAGTATGGCGCGGCCGCGGGCGGAGGGTCCACACGCCGGAACCACGGCGCGGGAGCTTCCGGGACAGCCACTACGCGGTCCGGTTCCAGCCTGAAGTGTTCGATGACCTGCTTCCGCACGGCGTCCCCGGGCGTGACGATCATGGTGGCAATCCCCAGATCCAACAGGAGCGGGGTGCGGTGCCGTACCCGATGGGCGCCGTGGTGCCAGCGCGGGTCCATCCACGGGGAAAGGTCGTGCAGCGTCATGACGCTGGGACGGCGGGACAGGTAGGGCACGGCGAAATCCGGCCCGTGTACCAGGTCCGCGCCCAGGCGGGCCATTTCGCGATCCAGGCCCCAGATCCACCAGCGGCGCTCCACGGCGTTGCGCGGGCCGCCTCCGCGCCGCAGATTGGCGGGCGCGTCATCCGGCATGCGAAAGGGCTGATCGGAAACCAGAAAGAACTCGTCGTCGGGAAACGAGCGGGCCAGCGCCAGGCTTAACTCGCCGGTGTAACGCGCCAAGCCACCGCTAGAGAGGCCCAGCGACGCGGCTTCAATCGCCACTCGCATGGGGTGACTACCCTCTCACAGTCTCCCGGCCGCCATAATTCTTCTCATAGTAAGTGCGATACTCTCCGCTGCGCACGCGCTCGATCCATGGCGAGTGGGAGCGGTACCAGTCGATGGTGCGGGCCAGGCCGGTCTCGAAATCCATGAGCGGCTGCCATCCCGTTTCGCGCATCAGTTTCTCGCTGGAAAGGGCATAGCGCCGGTCGTGGCCCGGACGGTCGGTGACGTATTGAATCAGGCTCTCGGGCTTGCCGGTGAGAGCCAGCACCTGGCGCACCACGTCCATATTCGGCAGCGACCGGTTGCCGCCGATGTTATAGATTTCGCCGTCATGGCCGCCGCGCAATACCGCCAGGATGCCGCGGCAATGGTCGTCGACATACAGCCAGTCGCGCACCTGTTGGCCATCGCCGTATACCGGCAGCGAGCGGTCTTCCAGGGCGTTCGAGATCATCAGGGGAATCAGTTTTTCGGGGAACTGGTAAGGCCCATAGTTATTCGATGCCCTGGTAATGACTACCGGCATCTTATAAGTGACGAAGTAAGATCGCGCCAGCAGGTCCGACCCCGCTTTGGAGGCCGAGTACGGGCTGCTGGGGTTCAGCGGGTAGTTTTCGCCGGCTTCAAGCGGAGCCTCGAGACTGCCGTAGACCTCGTCCGTGGAGACGTGCAGGAAGCGCCCCAGACGGTGCTTACGGGCCCCTTCGAGCAGCGTAAAAGTGCCGCGAAGGTTGGTTTGTATCACCGGCTCCGGCGAGAGAATGCTGCGGTCCACGTGCGATTCGGCGGCGAAATGCACTACGGCATCGGGCCTCTCTTCCGCCAGCAGGGAATCCACCAGGGCATGGTCGCAAATATCGCCCTGCACGAAACGATATCGAGGATCGTTTTCGATGGAGGTCAGATTTTCCAGGTTCCCCGCGTAAGTCAACCTATCGAGGTTGACTACCTGTGTTTCCGTCTCGCCGATGACCATGCGGACGAAGGCCGACCCGATGAATCCAGCGCCGCCGGTAACTAGAATTTTCACAGGTTCTCCACTTCGGACTCAGCCGTAGCTCTATTTTTTCTGGGTTTCCCAATCGTAATTGATCGACGCATCGTCGTATGGCAAGCGTCCTTCGTCCTGGGGATTGTAGAACCGGTCGGTCATATAGACCAGTAGTGCGTCCTGATTGCCGATGATCTTGTACCCGTGGGCGACTCCCGGCGGAATCAGCACCTGCCAGGGCCGCATAGGGCCCAGGTACAGCGTATTACGCGCGCCGAAAGTGGGTGACCCAAGCCGCAGGTCCGCCAGCACCACCTGAAAAAGTCCCGTGACGGGCGTCCAGCAATCGGTCTGATGCAGATGGAAATGAAAAGCTTTGATGGTACCGCGATAGTTCATGGCCGCCGAGACCTGGCTGCGCTCGGGCGGGAAACCGGCGGCCAACCCGTGGCCGATGCGTTGGATTTCCAGGAAGAACCCGCGGTCGTCGGGATACACGGTGTAGGGCTGCAGACGCACGCCGGCGATCAGGTCGGGGGCGTCCACGCGGCCGATTACCGCACCGATGCCTTTGTCGTTCGCGGGATAGGCGAGTTGCAGTTCGCCGGAGGACGCGATGATTCGCGCCGCGGCCTGGGGAGTGGATTGGACCGCCATCAGGCCTGCACCATACGTTCTTGTGCGGTCACGGACTGGGCCACCAGATTGGCCGCGCGCAGCAGAGAGTCGAACGTCCCGGCGTCGGTCCACCAGCCCTCCAGATATGAAAATGTCATGTTGCCTTCGCGGATGTAGGCGTTGTTGACATCGGTAATCTCGAGCTCTCCGCGGTGCGAGGGCACCAGCGTGTGGATCTTGTCGAATACCGTGGCGTCATACATGTAGACGCCCGTCACCGCGAGGTTCGATTTCGGATGGGTGGGCTTCTCCTCGATCCCCACCACCTTGCCGCCGGAGACATCAGCCACGCCGAACCGCTCCGCGTCGTTCACTTCCTTGAGAAGAATGTGGGCGCCGGATTCCTGCGCCTGAAACTTCTCGGCAGCCCCGCGAATATCGCGCTCGATGATGTTATCGCCCAGCACCACGCAGATCTTTTGCCCATCGGCGAAATGTTGCGCCAACGCCAGCGCGTCGGCGATTCCGCCTTCGCCTTCCTGGTAAGTGTAGTTGATGTGCTTCAGCCCGAATTCCTTGCCGTTGGCCAGCAGGCGCAGAAAATCGCCCGAGTTTCTGCCGCCGGTGACGACCATGATATCCCGGATGCCGGCATCCACCAGCGTCTGAATCGGGTAGTAGATCATGGGCCGGTCGTAAATGGGCAGCAGATGTTTGTTGGTGATTTTAGTCAGCGGAAACAGCCTGCTCCCCGTCCCGCCCGCGAGCACGATGCCCTTCATAAGCCTTCATCATACAATACCGGTCCGGCCGCCCGGCAAAACCGGTTAGAATACCCTTAAATGACGCACTACGATTGGAATCGACTGACGCCCGAACAACTGAATCCGAAGATCACCCGCAAGGCGATCCACAGCGGGAATATGACCATCGCACGCCTGGAATTGCAGAAGGACGCGCAGGTTGACGAGCACAGCCATCACAACGAGCAAATCACCATGGTGGAACGCGGCGCGCTGAAGTTTTCCATCGACGGTGGCCATACAGTGGTGCGCGGGGGCGAGACGCTGGTGATCCCGCCGGACGTGTCGCACGGCGTAGTGGCGCTGGAAGATACCGTGGTATTCGACGTATTCGCGCCCTCGCGCGACGACTGGCCCCGCTAACGATGAAATTAGCCCAACGCGGTTTGAACGCTCTTTCGCTGTCGACGTTGTTCGCGGCGATGGCAGTTGCCCAAGCGAATGGGCCTGACGTTACGAAGCGCCTCGACGCACTGGAAAAGGCCACCCGGGCCGCGCAGATGTCCGGCGATAACGCCTGGATGCTGACCTGTTCGGCGCTGGTCCTGATGATGACGGCCCCCGGCCTGGCGCTATTCTATTGCGGCCTGGTGCGCCGCAAGAATGTGCTCTCCACCATGATGCACGGCTTCGCCCTGATGGGTGTGGTGACCATCCTGTGGGCGGTGGTGGGCTATAGCCTGACGTTTTCCGAAGGCTCGCCGTTTCTGGGCGGACTGCGCTATCTGTTCCTGAACGGCGTGGGCGCCGATCCCAATGCCGATTACGCCGCCACCATTCCGCAGCAGACGTTCATGGTGTACCAGTTGATGTTCGCCATCATCACACCGGCCTTGATCTGCGGGGCCTTCGCCGAGCGCATGCGGTTTTCGGCCATGCTGCTGTTCATGACGCTGTGGATGTTCCTGGTGTACTTCCCCATGGCGCACATGGTGTGGGGCAAAGGCGGTTTTCTGAACGGCGCCCTCGGCGGCCGGTTCCCCGCCTGGGATTTCGCGGGAGGCACGGTGGTCCACATCACCTCCGGCGTTTCGGCGCTGGTGTGCGCGCTGTATATGGGCAAG
>PLRZ01000400.1:0-5769 GCA_003164075.1 Bryobacterales bacterium
AAAGGAATGGCTCAGCCCATTTCCCCCGCCAGGCAGAAATTGCCGGGCGAGATCGGGAGGTCTGACCTTCACGGCCATGGCTACCGAGGCTGGACGGGCGGACCTGCCGGCGGGTGGGCGGAGTTTCGAGGTTATGTAGCCTGTCCCCGAAATAGCTACTTCTGCCCGTAGGTCGCCGTGGGACCGTGCTTGCGGAAGTGGTGTTTGTCGCGCAGCGCCTGGGAAATCGGCTGTGCGTGGGGGTTGATGGTCAGCGTGATCCACGCCATGGCCGCCAGTTCCTCCACGATCACGGCGGTATGAGCGGCGTCCGAGACGCTCTTGCCCCAGCAGAACGGCGCGTGTCCGGCCACCAGGCAGGCGGGGCAGCCGAGCGGGTCGAGGCCATCCATGCGGCGCAGGATGGCCGTCCCGGTGTTGGCTTCGTACTCGCCCTCAATCTCCGCCGCGCTCAACGGCTCGGTCACCGGTACCGGGCCATGGAAATAGTCGGCGTGGGTGGTGCCGAAGCAGGGGATCTCGCGGAGGGCCTGCGCCCACGCGGTGGCGTGGCGGGAGTGCGTGTGCACCACACCGCCGATGGAGGGGTAGGCGCGATATAAAGCGGCGTGGGTCGCCAAGTCCGACGAGGGCCGCAGCGTGCCCTCTACGATGTTTCCCTGGAGGTCGGTGATGACCATGTCGTCCGGGGTCATCTTGTCGTAGGGAACGCCGCTCGGCTTGATGGCCAGCAGGCCGAGTTCCCGGGAAACGCCGCTGGCGTTGCCGAACGTATAGATCACCAGGCCCCTTCGGACCAGTTCCAAATTGGCTTCCAGAACTTCAGCTCGTAGTTCGTCCAGCATTCTTTCCTCCGCGCGCCTGCGCCGCCACCCGGCGCAATTCGGGCAAAATCTCGCCGATCCCCACGGGCGTCGACTGGCGCTGTCCGAAGGAGAAATACAGCTTGCGGTACAGCGGGTACAACTCCTGGTAAACGGCGGCTTCCTCCGCTTGCGGCTCGATGGTGTGGTGGCCCGGACAGAGTGCCGCCTGCGCCTCTTCGATACTCCGGAACGTGCCGGCGGCCAGGAAGGCGAAGATGGCCGAGCCCAGGCTGGTAACGTCGCCTTTAGGCACCAGGATGGGCTTGCCCAACACATTGGCGTACACCTGGTTGAGCACGGCGTTCTTCTGCGGAATGCCGCCGCCATTGATCACGCGATGGATGGGCACGCCGTGCTCTTCCATCCGCTCCAGAATCACGCGCGTGTGGAAGGCCGTCCCTTCGATGGCCGCGAACAGCTCGTCCTGCGCGGTATGCGTCAGGCGCCAGCCGAGGGTGATGCCGCTCAACTCGGGATTCACCAGCACGGTGCGGTCGCCATTGTCCCAGGTAAGCCGCAGCAGGCCGGTCTCACCGGCGCGGTACTGCTCCAGACCGCGCGAAAGTTCGGCCACGGTGGTGGCGGCGCGCCGCGCCACGGCTTCGAAAATATCGCCGGTGGCGGAAAGTCCCGCCTCAATGCCGGTACGCGCAGGGTCGATGGAGCCCTGGACCACGCCGCAAACGCCGGGCACCAGGGCGGCCTGTTGGCTGATGGCCATGATGCAAGTGGAGGTTCCCACCACGTTGACCACGTCGCCCAATCGCACGCCTGCGCCGATGGCGTCCCAATGGGCGTCGAAAGCGCCCACGGGGATGGGGATGCCCGCCCGCAGTCCCAGCTTTTCGGCCCATTCCGCCGAAAGGTGCCCGGCGATTTTGTCGGAAGTCTCATAGCGGCCGGCCAGTTTTTCGCGGACGCCGGCCAGCAGCGGATCCACGGCCGTGAGGAATTCCTCCGGCGGGAAGCCGCCCAGCGCGGCGTTCCACATCCACTTGTGGCCCATGGCGCAGATGCTGCGTGGAACGGCGGCCACGTCATCGATGCCGCAGAGTACCGCCGCCACCATGTCGCAATGTTCCAGGGCGGTGGCGAAGGCCGCGCGCTTGCCGGGATTGTGGCGCAGCCANNGGCTGGAGGTGCGCGTCCACGGGAATGACGCTGGAGCCGGTGGTATCGAGGGCGATGGCTTCGATGGCCGATCCCTCAATGCCGGCGTCGCGCACGGCGGCGTGCATGGCCGTTGCCAGGGCCTGCATGTGGTCCCGATGGCTCTGCGTGGCGTGGTCGGGATCTTCTTTCTTGCGGAGCAGCGGATACTCGCCCACTCCAGCGCCGAGTTTGCCCTTCACGCTGTCGAATAGAGATACGCGGACGCTCAGGGTTCCGAAATCGACTCCGGCGACGATGCTCATAGGTGTAAGCTCTCAGCGATCAGCTTTCAGCTACCGGCCGCGCGCCTGCGAGCCGATAGCCGATCGCTCTCCAGAAACTGCTCGCAAGTTCTCGATTCTCTGTCAGACCTGGGATGACTCCCCGAGGTGGGGCAGGCGGTGCTCGCCTGCCCCACCTCGGGATCTCTCGCCATTGTCCCAGGCCACCCGACCCCGGCTGGAGACTCCCATGGACCGCACCTCGACGCGGCACCCCGGCCGATCGCTGACAGCTAGCAGTGATTGTGAACGCTCCATCCGAGGTACCGCGTGGCCGCCTCGCGGACCGCCGCCGACACCGGAGCCAGGTTGGCAGCCACGTGGTGCTCGAAGCCACGCTCACAAATAAAGCGCAGCAAGCCCTGCAAATTGGGAATCTCCACCACGCCCGCGCCGCCGAAGGTGGTCAGCGGATCGTCGGTAAACCGGCCCTCGCCCACATAGCCGTGGATGGTGCCCTGGCTGTCGTTGGTGGAGAAGCGCGCGAAGCTCATGGGGCTGGCCTTCACCACACCCTCGCACGTGCCATACGTATTCTCGCGGCCCACCGTGCCGGCGATGATCTGCTGGAATTCCATGCGCACTTCCTTGAAAAAATGTTTGGGAAGATTGCTGCAATGGAAACAGACCGCCTTGTTGGGGTCGTCGCCGTAATTGTTGTTCCAATCGAGCAGGGCGCTGGGCGTGCCGGAAGCGAGTTGCAGGGCGTGCATGCCGATCACGCCGCAGATATCCACCTCGCAGGCGCTGGACATGAGGTTCTCGCTCATCATGCTCATCACCGTGCAGGGCACCACGCCGAAATATTCTTCCAGCGACGTCCAGCATTGCACCGCGCTGATGGACACCTGCGTTTCCGCCATCCAGCCGTCGATCACCGCGCCCAGTTTGGCCATCTTGAGCAGCGCGGGCAGCGGCACGTCGTTCGTGGAAACGTACTTGCGGATCGCGTCCAGTTTGCCGACGGCCGCCGGGTCGTCGTCTTTCATGTGCGCGATGCGGCCCAGGATTTCGGAAAGGTCGATGGGCTCGATGGAGATGCCGTTGTGCTCCAGAATCTTCTCGCTGTAGCGCACCGTGTTAAAGGCCGCGGGGCGCGCGCCGATAGAGCCGATGCGCAGGCGCCGCAGGCCCTTCACCACCCGGCACACGGCGGCGAACCACTCCAGATCCTTGCGGAAAAGTTCCGAACCGGGAGCTTCGGTATGCAGCGTAGTCAGGGAATACGGAATGCCGTACTGGGTCAGATTATTGCAGGCCGACATCTTGCCGCAGAAGCTGTCGCGGCGGTCCTTGATGGTCATCAGGCCCGGCGTGTCGGGGGTCGCCTGGATCAGCACGGGCACGGGGAGCGCGGCGCCGCGCAGGGTGTCGGCAAGGGCCCGCTCCTCTCCGAAATTCGGCAATGTAATCACGATGCCGTCGATTTTGTCCGCGTTCTTTCGGAATAGATCCACACACAGCGCCACTTCGGCGCGAGTGGTGATGGCGCCGTGTTCGGTTTCGTGGGCGCCCACGGCGACCACGTGGTGCCCGGCCTTCTCGATTGCGGCGATCATCTCCGACCGGCCGCTCTGGGCCAGATGACCGGGGAAGAATCCCCGATTGCCGACGATCAAGCCGAATGTCATTTTGCCGTTGGTCATGCTAGTTGCCCCTCCCGGGCTTGAACTTCAGCGAGTAGATCAGGCCCAGTATCACGAGCAGCGCCCCCCACCAGATGCCGGCGTGGAGGTTTGCCAAGACCACCGGATGCTCCGGTGGATTGGCCAGTTCGTAAAGACCGGCCCCCAGAATCAGCATTCCATAAGCCAGCAGCAGAATGCCGATAAAAAACCAGATTGAAAGCATGCCGGGACGATGCATCGTTTTACCTACCAGAAAATGATTTGTAATGTTACAAAAACAGCCAATATTACACCGGCCCAGAAAATGGGCCGCTGCCACAACGGAAGATGGCCTTCCGAAGGTATTTCGGTGCAGCCGTAAACCAAGCCTACCAGTTCCGACTCGGGCTTGGGCTCGGTGAACAGGCTCACGATCACCGTGACGGCGATGCAGATGAGGCCCGACCAGAGGGCGCGGAACATGTTCTCAGCCATGTCCTTGGCATCCGGCGACAAGGCGATGTAGCGCAGCGCGCTGTGATCGATGGTTACCCACGCATACATGCTTATGGAGGACGCGGTCCCGATCAGCAGGCCCCAGAACCCGCCCTTCGGGGTGGCGCGCTTCCACAACATGCCCAGCAGCACGGTGCCGAACAGCGGCGCGATGAAGAAACTGAACAGCGCCTGGACGTAATCCATGATGCTCTTGAAATGCATCACCAGGTAGGCCGTACCGATGCTGACCAGCACGCCCACAATGGTGCACCAGCGGCCTACGGAGACGTAGTGCGAATCGCTGGCTTCCTTGCGGAACACGGCGCGGTAGATATCGTAGGTCCAGACGGTGGCGAAAGCGCTGACGTTGCCGGCCATGCCGGACATGAACCCGGCGATGAGGGCGGTGATACCCAGGCCCATCAGGCCCGGTCCGCAGTAGCGCGCCAGCATGATGGGGAGCACTTCGTTGTAGCTGTGGCCGCCGGTAGCGACCGCCTGCGCCTCGGGCATCAGGAAATGATGGCCCGGCGTGTCCAGGAGAGCCAGACCCAACAGGCCCGGAAGGATCACGATGAACGGCACGCACATCTTGAAGGCGGCGCCGATCAAAGGCGCCAGTTTGGCCGAGCGCAGGTCCTTGGCGGCGATGACGCGCTGCACCACCAGGAAGTCGGTGGTCCAGTAGCCCATGGAGATAAAGACACCCAGCCCGAATACGATCCCCACCCAGTGGACGCCCATGGGGTTATCGGTAAAGGAACCCATGGTTCTCCACATGTGGGTGAAGTCCTGCGCCGGGAAGTTGTGGTGGATGCGCGCCACCATGCCGTTCCACCCGCCGGCTTCGATCAGCCCGATGATGGAAATCAGCAGCGCGCCCAGCCAGATCAGGACGAACTGCAGCACTTCGTTGAAAATAGCCGACAGCAGTCCGCCCAGCGTGACATACAGCGCCACGGTGAGGGATGAGACCCAGATACTGGTGGTGATATTCCAGCCGAGCACGACCTTCAGCACCAGCGCCATGGAATACATGTTGATGCCGCTCATCAGCACCGTCATGAAGCCGAAGGAGACGGCCGACAGGGCGCGGGCCGGCTCGCCGTAGCGCAGTTTGAGATATCCGGGTACGGAGTGCGTTTTGGAGATGTAGTAGAAGGGGATCATCACGATCCCCAGGAAGACCATCGCGGGGATGGCTCCCACCCAATACCAATGCGCGGCCAGGATACCGTACTGATAAGATGCCCCGGCCCAACCCATCAGCTCAAGCGAGCCCAGGTTGGCGGCCAGGAAGCTCAAGCCGGCCACCCAGGCGGTCATTTCGCGTCCGGCCAGGAAGAAATCCTCGCCCGTCAGGGT
>PLRZ01000400.1:5848-8350 GCA_003164075.1 Bryobacterales bacterium
GACCGGGCGTTTCGGAGGTGGGGCAGGCGATGCACGTTAGCACGCTGCGAAAGGTTTCTCTGTGCTCTCTGTCCCCTCTGTGAACTCAAAATCTGATGAATATTCCGTCGCCGCCCGACACTTACGTTCACGGCTCGGCCGGCGCCAGACCCGTGGAATCGCGCAAGACCGCAGATTCCAACGCTCCCTTACGGTCGCGGCTCTGACTGGCGGAAATTTCTAACAGGTACGCTGCGAAAGGCTTCTCCGTGCTCTCTGTCCCCTCTGTGACCTCAAAATCACGGGGACGGCGCCGCGCCACGAATGTCGCGTGACGACACTTTTGGTTTTTCTCTGTGCCTCTGTGTCTCCGTGGTGAATATTCCGTCGCCGCCCGACACCTACGTTCGCGGCTCGGCCGGCGCCGGACCCGTGGAATCGCGCAAGACCAATTCGGGATCGATCACGATTTCCTCCGCGGTGGCCACCCGCCCTGTCTTCGAAAGCAGCGATTCGCAAATAATATGGCCGATTTGATCCCGCGGAATATGCACCGTGGTGAGGGCCGGGTAGCAGAATTCAGAAAGCTTGACGTTATCGAATCCGGTGACCGACACGTCTTCGGGCACTCGCAGTCCGCGCTCCCGCAGTTCGCGCAACGCGCCCACGGCAGTGATATCGTTGACGCAGATAATCGCCGTGGGCTGGAAACCGGCGCCCAGGATGGCTCGCGTGGCTTGGCGTCCGCCTTCCAGCGTGTCGGCGTCGACGGCGCACCGGACCTCCAGCGAAGGAATGCGCGCCACCGCGTCCATCACCGCTTTCATGCGTTCATTGATAGGGCCGAGGACTGCGTGGTGCCCCACGAACGCCAGCCGGCGATGGCCCAGACTCTGCAGATAGTCGACCACTTTTTCGATGCCGCGGCGATAATTCACCCGGATACTGGTGACGTTGCCGCGGGTTGTGCCGACGTCATAGAAAACCACCGGGATGCGGCTCTGGGCCAGTTCCTCCATGAGTTCGGGCGCCATTTCGGAGACAATGGCGGCCAGGCCGGCCACCCTTCGCCCGATCATTAGATGGACGCTCGAAACCAACTGTTCGGGAGAATAGTCGGTGTTGGCCGCCATAACTTCGAAGCCTTGCGCGTGGGCGTCGGCCTCCAGGGTCTTATAGATATCGAAAAAGAACGGGTTCTCCAGGTTGGAGACGATCACCCCCAGAGTCCGGCTCTTGCCGCCGGCCAGGCTGCGCGCGTGCAGATTGGGGTAATACTTGAGTTCTTCGATGGCTTTCACCACGCGGGCGCGGGTTGAGCCTTTGACCACGCTGGCGTTGTTGAGAACTCGCGAGACCGTGGCGGTGGAGACTTTGGCCCGTTTGGCCACTTGTTCCAGGTTCATGTCTAACCACATTGTACGCATTGGGCGATCCCGTTGCGGAACAAACTATGCCTTACTTGCGTATGCTGAGAATCGAGGACAAACATGCGAGCGAAGTCCGTTCTTGCCATCGGTACCCTGTCGGCGGCCCTTCTGAGCCTCACGTCCTGCATTGTGGGAGTAGGCGATTGGGAGCGTTTCAGCAAGGATTTCCACTCCAGCTACCCGCTGAAACCCGGCGGACGCGTCTCCGTGGAAACGTTCAATGGCTCGGTGGATATCTCCGGTTGGGACCAGGACACGGTGGACGTCAGCGGCACCAGGTACGGTCCTTCCCAGGAGGATGCCGATAACCTCAGGGTGGATGTCGACGCCAGTGCCGATTCCGTTTCGATCCGGGTGCCCCGGCCCAGCGAACGCCGCAACAATCAAGGTGCGCGCCTGGTGATCAAGATCCCGCGCAACACCCGGCTGGACCGCATTACGACGTCCAACAGCTCCATCCACACGCAGGACGGCACGGGGTCCGCGCGTCTGCGCACCAGCAACGGTTCCATTCGCGTGCTTGACCTGCGCGGCGACCTGGAAGCCGAGACTTCCAACAGCTCGATTGAGCTGGAGGGCGTGAACGGCAATGTCCACGCCCACACTTCCAACGGTCACATCCGCGCGGAACGGGTGGACGGGTCGCTCGAAGCGGATACTTCCAACAGCGGAGTGACCATCGACGTCACGCGCCCCGACAAGCCGGTTCGCATCGAAACTTCCAACAGCGCCGTGGAATTGACCTTGCCGCCCGACTTTTCGAGCAGCGTCCATGTCAATACCAACAACGGGCCCATCACGCTCCGCATGTCGGCGGGCACCAATGCCGACATCTCGGCGCGCACCAATAACGCGTCCATCAACACGGAGTTTGAGGTGCGGGCCCGGGGCGAGCTGAGCCGCAATCGCCTGGAGGGCGTGATTGGAAGCGGCGGTCCGCTGATCGACCTGAGTACGTCGAACGGCAGCATTCATTTATTGAAGAGGTAGAGGCGGTGCGGGTGCTTCAGCGTTTTGGGGATTTTGGCTGGGAACCGCTTGCTGGCGCGCGCGGCTCAGAACGGCAAATCAGTTTCAGAACTCCTGACGTCGT
>PLRZ01000618.1 GCA_003164075.1 Bryobacterales bacterium
GCGGTTCCGCGGACCGAGCTTCGCTTCGGTGGTCACCGGGAAGCTCTGCAGATAGCTCTTGCCATCGGCGGGCTTCAATCCGAATTCGCGATATTTCCCCGCAAGGTACCGGGCCGCCGTCTCCAGCTCCGGACTGCCGGTAGCACGCCCCTTCAGTTCCGGCGACGCCAGGTATTTCACGTCGTTCAGGTACAGATTCGGATCGACCTTCGCATCCGCGCCATACGCCCACGACGCCAGGCACAGCAGCGGTCCCAGCCCACGTTTCCAGACAGTCATGTCACTCCCGTTACTGCTTCTTGATGGGCGATGCTCCCGGCTTTGGGAGGCCCGGCACGTCCAGTTTCAACTCGCAACCGCAGTCTTCGCCGGCGTTCTTGGCGACCTTCTGGTACTCGATCTCGTTGTCGATGGTGTTCTTCAAATACGTCCATTCCACAGAATTCGGAATGCGGCGCCCGTTCACAAAAAGGGTCGGAGTGCCGCCGATCTCCAGGTCCTTGCCTTTGGCCACCTCGGCATCCACTTCCTTCTCCGTCTCCTTGTGGTCCATGCACCCACCCAACTGCAGCGTGTCGATATCTTTGCGGTCCTTGGACCAGGTGGTCACAATCGACTTCAGGTTATCGGCAGTAATGGTCTCCTGGTGGCCATAGATCCAGTCGTAGTAATCCCAGAAAGACGCGGGGTCCTGATGGAAGACGCAACGCCCTGCGATGGCCGCGGGCTTGGCCCATGGGTGCAACTGTTCCAGCGGGAAATCGATGAAGTACAGGCGCACCTGGGTGGGGTAGGTCGAGACCAGACTCTTCCGCAGCATCTCGGCTTCCACCTTGCAGTAGGGGCACTGAAAATCGCTGAACAGCACCACCACCACGGTGGCGCCGGGAGTCCCCAGGCTGGGCTGGAACGTGGTCTTCAGCTTGTCCAGATCTTTCTTGAAGGGGTTGAAATTGACGTCGTAGGCGGTGCCTTGCAGAATCTTGCCGCCGTCTTTGGTGACGTACAGCGGCACCTCCTGCGAGGCTTGCCCCTGCGTGATTTTCACGCGGACTTCCTGCATGCCGGGCACATCCGACGGCGTCGGGTCGCCGATGGTCACCCCCATGGTCGACGGAATCACCCATAGATGCCGGACATAGGTTTCCAGTTCGGCTTTGTTGAAGGCCGATTTCTTGTCGCTTTGGGCCGCACCGGCCGCAACCAGAACGAGCGCGGCCAACAGGGAGGTAAACACCGGTCTGAACATTATCTATATTGTAGACGAGGACTGACCTGGCGCAGGCAGTCGTGTCGGCAGCGCTGGGCCCCATCTCCGAACTCCCGCTGTCTTGGAATTTCAGAACTCCTGAGCCCGTTTTCGTGGCGCAGGCACTCCTGCCTGCCGGGTCGAGACTCATCTCGACCTCTTCGCGAGCGGCATCCACCGTCCCGGAGCGCCGGGGGTGCCCCCTGGGCCAGTCTCGGCGCTATCCAGACACGAGTGTCTGCGCCACGTCATGGCTCAAAATCCCGGGCCCACATCAGGAGTTCTGAATTTGTGGTGAGCCGCAGGTGGGGCAGGCGGTGCTCGCCTGCCCCTTACCTCCTGCCCGGAAGCAATCGGCCTGGTCCCGCGCGGGCGGCAGGCGAGCACCGCCTGCCCCACCTACGAGACGCTCGCCAGCGAGCGCTGGTTCAGTTCGAACGTGTTGCCGTCCTTGCAAAGATTGGCTCAGCCCATTTCCCCGGCCCCGGCATCGAGACGCCACCGCACCGGAGATTTAGTACAATCGTCGCCAGTGGAAACTTACAACCGCCGCACCCTGTTGTGTGCCGCCGCGGCCGGCGGACTGTTCCAGGCGCGTGCGCAACAGCCAACGCCCGAGGCCAAGATGCGGCTGGGCATCATCCTCGGCATCACCAGGCAGCCCGATGCCGCCATCCAGCGTGTGCACGACCTGGGATTCCCCACCTGCCAGGTCTCCGTAAGGGACACCGGCGACGATGCCGCCGCCAACCTTCGCCGCGCGCTCGACCGGTACGGCGTGGAAGCCACCTCGGCCGTCGCCACCGGGCCCGGGCCCGAGGTCTACGACTTTTATCAGGGGCCGCTGACCATCGGCCTGGTGCCGCGGCAATACCGGGCCGAGCGCATCGCCCGCATGAAAGAAATTTCCGATTTCGCCGGGAAGGCCAGGATTCCCGCCGTGCAGAGCCACTGCGGATTCATTCCCGAGAACCCGAACGACCCGGCGTACCAGGAAGCCGTCGAAGCCATCCGCGCAGTGGCCGCGTACTGCCGCCAGAACGGCCAGAAATTTCGCTGCGAGACCGGTCAGGAGACGCCCATTACCCTGGTAAGGGCGATTCGCGACGTCGGGCTGGACAACCTGGGAGTGAATTTCGATGCCGCCAATCTCATTCTCTACGGCAAGGCCAATCCGGTGGACGCCATCGAAATACTGGGCCCCTACATTCAGGGAGTCCACGCCAAAGACGGCCTGTACCCCACCGGTCCGAAGGAACTTGGCAAAGAGGTTCCCATCGGCGAAGGCAAGGTGAATTTTCCGGTCCTCATCGCCAGGTTGAAGCAGATCGGTTACCGGAATCCGCTCACCATCGAACGCGAGATCGCCGGCGAGAAACAGACCGCCGATATCCTGGCGGCCAAGGCCTATCTGGAAAAGCTGATTGGTTGAGCAATGAAAGGCTGACACATGAAAGCCGAGAATTCCGAACGCCGCGAGTTCCTGAAGACCGCCGCGGCCGTGGGCGCTTTTACGATTCTGAAACCGCACCTGGTGCGCGGGACCGAAGCCAATTCGGCGGTGCGGGTCGGCCTGCTGGGATGCGGCCGGCGCGGCACCACCCACGCCAACAACATCATCCAGCATACCGACGCGCGGATGACGGCGCTGGCCGACCTGTTCCCGGACCAACTCGACAAGGCCAAACAGCGGATAGACACGGCCGCGCAGGCTAAAGGCTATCCCGGCGTCTCGCAAACGCTGGTGGGGCCGCACGCCTGCCAGCAACTGGCCGAATCGAAGGAAGTCGACGCCGTGGTCGTCGCTACCCCGGCCTACTTTCATCCGGAGCATCTGAAGACGCTGGTGGAAGCGCGCAAGCACGTCTACCTCGAGAAGCCCGTTGCCGTGGATGTGGCGGGCGCCAAACGCGTTCTGGAAATCGCCAGGCAGGCCGAAGGCCGTACCAGTCTCGACGTCGGTTTTCAGATCCGCTCGGCGCCGCCGTTTGTCGAATTAGTGCGCCGCATCCATGCCGGAGCCTTGGGCGAGATCGCCGCCGGGGAAGCGCACTACTACTGCTCCGCGCCCGACGAACGCCGCTGGACCGGCGCCACCGGCGATGTGCTCCGCCTGCGCAACTGGATTCAGGATCGCGTACTCTCCGGCGACATCATCGTGGAGCAGAATATCCACGCCATCGACATTTGTAACTGGGTTCTCAAGAACCATCCCGTGAGCGCCGTCGGCCGCGGTGGACAGAACGGCCGGGGCGCGCCCGGTGACGACTGCTATTCGCATTTCGACGTCATCTTCCGCTACCCCGGCAACGTGCACGTCAGCTTCAATTCCACGCAATTCGGCAAGGGACCGTTCGAAGTGAGCCAGCGCTTCTTCGGCACCCGCGGCGCGGCGCAATCGCCCTACAGCGGCCCATTAGGCATCGAAGGCGAAGAGAAGTGGACGTGGGCCGGCAGCGACCGGCAAGGCGCGGCATCCTTCTCGGCCAGCGGCTCCTTTTCCGACAACCTGGCGGAAGCGGATTCGGAGAAACAGAAGGCCTTCATCGGCAGCATCTCGAGCGGACAGTTGCACAATCAGGCGGCGCAAGGTGTGGAATCGGCGTTGACCGCGATGCTCGGCCGCCGCGCCGCGTATACCGGCCGCGAAGTGACTTGGGAAGAGCTGCTCCACTCCAACGAACATTGGGATTCGAAGATACATGTCGATAGCATGGCGTAATTTCAGAAGTTCGCCAATCTCAGAACTCCTGATGTCGGCCGG
>PLRZ01000582.1:0-1552 GCA_003164075.1 Bryobacterales bacterium
GTCACCGTCCGCTCGCCGCCGGCCCAGCGGCCTCGGCCTCCAAGTGGCGGCGGTTCTGTTTTTGGCCCTTCCCGTGCCAGGACGTAAGATCAATGTCGAGCGTTGAACGCCTGACGATGCACCGGTGTTTTTCCGAGCTTGGGCGACAATTGTTCCCCTTTGTTCCGAAGACCGCCCAACCGTGTGGAACGGCGCCTCTTGAGTCATTTCGACGGAGATCTCCTCCAGCATCATTCCTGCGGGATTCCTCACGAAACTGTCGTTTGCTTCGGCGCTCCCTGACACCTTCACTCTTTGTGCTGGCAGCCGTAACTTTGAGCCTTGGCGGTTGCTTCAAAAAGCCCGCACCACCGATCCTCACCGAGGTCACGTTCAGCACACCAGTCCGCCAGGATGTGCCAGTGTACTCGCAATGGATCGGAACAACCGTCGGCTTTATCGATGCGGAGATCCATTCGAAGGTCACCGGATATCTGATGGCGCAAGATTATCTGGAGGGGTCCCTGGTCAAGACGGGAGACCTCCTTTTCGAGGTCGATCCGCGTCCCTTCCAGGCGGTTGTTGACCAAGCGGATGCACAGTTGAACGTTGCCAACGCCGGCTTGACGCAGGCGAAAGCCGACGTAGATGCCGCCAAGGCCGAGATTGACCGGGCCGAAGCCGCGCAACTCAAAACACAGTTGGATGTAAAGCGGTATACACCCCTCGCAACGGACGGGACCGTGAGTCAACAGGAACTTGACGACGCCGTGCAGTCAAACCTCGCCAACCTCGCCTCAATTGCGGCGGCAAAAGGGAAATTCGACCATTCCAAAGCGGCCGTCACCGCGGCGGAGGCACAAATCGGAGTGGCGCGCAGTTCCTTGCAAGCTGCCGAGTTGAATCTCGCCTTCACAAAAGTGAAGTCGCCGGTGAACGGCATTGCGGGAATTCGTGCCGCTAACATCGGCGACCTCGTCGGAACCGACCAACGAACACTCCTGGCAACGGTGTCCCAGATCGATCCCATNNCGTCTATCCAATCAAGGGCAAGATTGACATTGTTGGCCGTGAGGTCGAATCCTCGACCGGAACGATGCGGATTCGGGCCATCTTTTCGAATCCGGGGAACGTACTCCGTCCCGGTGAGTATTCCAGAATTCGCGCGGCGACTTCAGTGCAAAAAGACGCCCTGCTGGTTCCTCAACGCGCCGTCCAGGAATTGCAGGGCGAGTTCGAGCTCGCCTTAGTTGGACCGGACAATAAAATCACTTTCCGAACTGTGAAAGCCGGCGATCGGGTTGGCTCCTATTGGGTGATTGAGCAAGGGTTGAACCCAACCGACCGGGTGGTCATCGAGGGCCTCCAGGATATAAAGACTGGGCAGACGGTCGATCCAAAGCCGGCAAAGATGCCTCCCCTGAATTCCGGACCGCCAACCACTCTTGGCCGAACTAATTAATGTCGAAATTCTTTATTAATCGGCCCGTTACGGCAATTGTGATCTCCATTCTGATCGTCCTTGGGGGAATCATTATGGCCCAGCGGCTTCCCATGGCCCAATTCCCGTCCA
>PLRZ01000582.1:1580-3097 GCA_003164075.1 Bryobacterales bacterium
ATCGACTTCGACCTCGATCTGGATCCGAACATCGCGGAGGTCTTTTCCGAGATACGGGTAAACCGCGCGCTCCCCCAACTCCCGCCGTCGGTCCGCAACCAGGGAGTCACGATTGCGAAATCTCACGTTAGCCCCCTGATGATCATCGCGCTCTCCTCCCCGAAGGGTACGCGAAACGCGAAATTCCTGGCGAACTATGCGTACATCAATATCAGCGACCCCTTGACCCGCGTCCGTGGTATCGGATCGGTAGTCGTGCAAGGGGCCGGCGCTTACGCCATGCGGCAGTGGGTCAAGCCGGACCAACTGGCTAGCTTGGGCGTAACGGTCCCCGACCTGGTGAAAGCGCTGGAGCAACAGAACACTGTGAATCCCTCCGGCCAGGTAGGCGCCGAGCCAGCTCCGCCGGGCCAGGAATTCACCTACACGATGCGCACGCAAGGCCGGTTGGTCACGGAACAGGACTTTGGTAACGTGGTCATCCGCGAGAACAAGGATGGCTCGGTTGTACGGATGAAGGACGTCGCCCGAATCGAGTTGGGCACACAGACCTACAACGTAATCGGACGGCTGAACGATGCGCCCGCCGCGATCGTCAATGTGTTTCAGTTGCCCGGATACAACGCCGTGGAAGCCGTGAATGGCGTCCGGACAATGATGGCCCAGTTGAAAGAGCAATTTCCCGACGATGTGGATTACGTGGTCTCTCTGGATACCACGCTTTCCGTACGCGCAGGCATCAAAGAAATCGTGACGACACTGTGGGAGGCTCTGCTTTTAGTGATTTTTGTCGTTTTCATTTTCCTGCAGAACTTCAGGGCAACTCTGATCCCTGCGCTAACGGTCCCGGTGTCTCTTCTAGGCACTTTCATATTTTTCCCGATGCTGGGCTTTTCCATCAATTCACTTTCCCTTTTCGGTCTCGTCCTGGCGATCGGACTTGTGGTTGACGATGCAATTGTCGTGGTGGAAGCAGTGGAACTGAACATGGCCGCGGGCCTCAGTCCCAAGGATGCGTCGCTGAGAGCCATGGAACAGGTTGGCGGTCCTGTGGTCGCGATCGCCTTGATCCTGGCGGCCGTATTTGTTCCAACGGCATTCATCCCGGGCATTACGGGCCGCCTATATCAACAGTTCGCGGTAACGATTGCCATTTCGGTTCTCATCTCGGCATTCAACGCGTTGTCGCTGAGTCCAGCCCTTTGTTCATTGCTGCTCAAGCCCGGCCATGACTCCCACGGTTTCTTGACCCGGGTGTTCGGAGGATTCAATCGCCTCTTCGAGAAGGCAACAAATGGCTATGTCGGTATTTCCGGATTTCTTATCCGGAAACTAGTCGTGAGCTTCACGCTCCTTGCCGCGGTTGCCGGCGCCGCGCTTCTGATTGGGGATAAACTGCCTTCCGGGTTCCTTCCCACCGAAGACCAAGGGTATTTCTATCTGAACATTCAGCTCCCCGATGCAGCGTCGCTGCAGCGTACGGACGCCTTCACCAAAGAAGTGGAATCGGTCCTCAA
>PLRZ01000582.1:3144-6123 GCA_003164075.1 Bryobacterales bacterium
GCATTCGCTTTCTCGCCTCCCGCCATTTCCGGCGTCGGAACGTCCGGCGGCTTTAGTTTCATGCTGGAGGACCGGGTGGGTAAAGACGTCCCGTATCTAGCCGACAATACTCAGCGGTTTCTCGATGCGGCGCGGAAGCGCCCCGAATTGACGAGGCTAAACAGTTCCCTGAATGCCAACGTGCCGCAGGTGCTTGTAGAGGTAGATAGAGACAAGGTGCTTAAACAAGGCGTTGAAATAGATGACGTATACAGCACCCTGCGCGCCTTCATGGGCTCCCTGTTCGTGAATTACTTCAACCGTTTTGGCCGGGCGTGGCAGGTCTATATAGCCGCCGAGGATGGATACCGTTCGCAGGCCAAGGATGTCATGAATTTCTTCGTCCGCAACAAAGACGGAGAGATGCTACCCCTTTCCTCCGTGGTTTCCCTCCAGACAAGAGCGGGACCGGAATTCACTTCGCGATTCAACGAATATCGTGCAGTGGAGATTACCGGGTCCCCAGCCTCCGGCTACAGCACGGTTCAAGCCATGAATGCATTGGAACAGGTAGCTCATCAAGTGCTACCCAAAGGCATGGGGTACGATTGGAACGCCCTTTCTTACCAGCAGAAAATGGCATCCACTCAGGTGGGCGCCGCCGCGGTCTTCGGCTTTTCCTTGCTGGTCGTGTTCCTGATCCTGGCGGCGCAGTATGAAAGCTGGGCTCTTCCTTTCAGCGTGCTCCTGGCGACGCCGATCGCCGTGTTAGGTGCGTTCGTATTCCTGTGGATCAGAGGCTTTGAGAATGATGTGTATGCTCAAATCGGCCTGGTGATGTTAATAGGCCTGTCCGCAAAAAACGCCATTTTGATCGTCGAGTTTGCCAGAGCAGAGCGAATGAAGGGCAAGGCCGCGCAGGATGCGGCGCTTGAAGGCGCCCGTATTCGCCTCAGACCGATTCTAATGACCGCATTCGCTTTTATTTTCGGTACCGTGCCACTGGCAATAGCCAGCGGCGCTGGTGCGGTCGGGAGGCGAATACTGGGGACAGCGGTAATCGGAGGTATGCTCGCGGCCACGTTGCTGGCAATCTTCATCATCCCGGTATGCTATTACGCGGTGGANNGGAACAGAACTCGTTCGCCGATCAGGGATGGTGGAGCGTGTACTCCGATCCCTTCTTGAGTGACCTCATCAAGGAGGCGCTAAAGAACAATTACGACTTGAAAACGGCGATTGCACGGGCCAAAGAGGCCGACGCATATCGAGGGGTAGCGCGCTCCGCTTACTTTCCCACAGTGGACGCGCAGTCCGGAGTTCAACGCGATCATGGCGTGTATAAAATGGACCCCGAACTAACGCTTCCCACGAATGCCCAAACGAGCAATCTGTTCCTGGGAGGTCTGTCCACGGCATGGGAAGTCGATTTGTGGGGTCGCATCCGAAGGTCGAACGAAGCGGCCAATGCGGAATATCTCGCTACCGAAGAAGGCCGCCGCGGCTTGATGCTGGCGCTGATTACCGAGGTGGCGCAGGCCTATTTGGAGTTGGTGGAGTTGGACGGGCGCGTGGCCGTAGCCCACGACAGCCGGGACGCCTTCGAATCCACACACACCTTGTTCAGTAAGCGGTACGGAGCGGGAATCGTTTCGCGCTTGCAGGTCACACGCGCCGAAGCGGCGTTGGCCGCGGCTGAAGGAACGCTGAACGACGTTGAACTGCAAATCGCGGAGAAGGAAAATCAGATCTGCGTTCTTATCGGTCGCAACCCTGGTACGGTGCAGAGAGCTGCACCGGGCAAGGAGATGAACCCACCGCCCACCGTTCCCGCCGGCATCCCTTCGCAACTGTTGGAGAGGAGGCCTGATATCCGCGAAGCCGAGCAGAATCTCAGAAGCGCCTCCGCGAGGATCGGCATTGCAAATGCAAATTTCTTCCCGCGCTTTGGGTTGACGGCGCTCTTGGGAAGGGTGAGCCCGGAACTCAGTTCGTTGAGCGGCGGGGCCGCGGACATCTGGGCNNTTGCCGCTTCGTTTTCTGGTCCTGTCTTCACCGGGGGCCGGCTGACCAGCGAGTATCGAGCGGCAGTTGATATTTTCGACCAGGCCAAATATCAGTATTCACAGAGCGCGCTGAGAGCATTTCGGGAGGTATCGGATGCTTTAGCGGCTTCGCAAAAACTGTCTGTTGTGGAAGAGCAGCAGAAGCGTGAAGTGGCGGCTCTCACCGATTCTGTCACCATTGCCAGGCGGCGATATCTGGGGGGCTTGGCGAGCTATTATGAGGTCTTAGAAGCGCAGCAACTGCTTTACCCCGCCGAGATCAGCCTTTCGGAGACTTCCCGCGATCGACGGCTCGCGATCGTCCAACTCTATCGAGCACTCGGCGGCGGCTGGAACTTCGATAACACGCAGTGGACCAATGGACGGCAATGAACCGGATTAAACTCGTCTAAGGCCGTAATACGCAAGCAGAAAGACCAATGAGCCAAACACCGCCGCGAAGTGACTTTGAAGGTGGAAGCCGTTTACGCCCGGCGGTCCGAAGGCGTAGAACAACCATCCTCCGGCCACGGCTCCGAGAAGCCCCAGCAGGACGTCAGGCATAATGCTCTTCCCGCTCCTGTTTGCAAGCCGGCCGCCTATGAATCCCGCAGACAGACCGAGAACGACCCACACCACAAATGACATGGTCAGCTCTTCCTGTTCGATTGATGGATGTAAGAACGAGGCTGTTGAGAAGCCATAAGCGTCGATTGCGGATAAAGAACAGAGCGTGACCGCAACCAGGATTCGCCCAGTGCTTTTCGGTTGGAGCATATTCACCCGTGAACTGTAATGTAAATAGATATCGCAGACCCGTTTTGAGCCACCTTGCCGGAAATGGCGGCCCCGTCGCCTGCCGGGATGCGGCCGAATCCAACTGACGTTTCCTCGCGGTCTGATCGCTACGTCGATCGCTTGCGGGTCCCGGGCTACTCCACCGGCTCCCAGGAAT
>PLRZ01000240.1:0-24608 GCA_003164075.1 Bryobacterales bacterium
GCGGCGGCCGGATGCCAGGAATTCCTCGGGAGAATGCGCGCGGACGATGCGGTAGTCGCGGGCGCCGAGGCGCTCGGTGAGTCGATCGGCCAGGAAGCCGGCGTCAGAGGGGACGCTGACCGCCAGAGGACTGCGCGAATCCGATGAGTTGTTGTTGCCGCCGATGGCGCCGATGAAATAGAAGAAGACCACGGGCATAACGAACGTCCACACGATGGTCTCGCGGCGTGTCAGCAGGTAGCGGGCATCCATGCGGGCGATGTAGAAGGCGTCTCGCAGCATATGGTTCTCAGACGGCAAATCCACGGCGAAGCCGGCGCAGCGTGAGCAGGAATGCCAGCGCGCCCAGGGCCGCCATCAGGGCGGCGGAAGCGACGATGCGACCGGCGTCGACGGTGCCGTCGAGGATCGCTTTGAATTGCGAGATCGCCCATCCGTTGGGCGTCAGCTTGCCGATCGCGACCATCCACGCCGGCATCCATTCGAAGGGAAAGAAACAGCCGCCGAGCATGGCGAGCGGAAAGATGATCAGGTTGCCCAGTACGCTGGCGGCGCGCTCGGTGGCGGGCTGTACCGAGATCCACAGAAAGAGCAGGTAGAAGATGGTGCCGGTGAAGGCGATCCACAGCGCCGCGGCCGGCAGGTTGGGCACCGGCATGCCCGCCATCCGGTTGGCCGCCACCAGCCCCACCAGCGCGACCACGACATAGAGTATCGACACGAAGACCACGCGCGCCACTAAATACGAGGCCATCGACACGGGACTCGACGCGATGCGGCGCAGGGTGCCCAGCATGCGCTCTCTCCAAATATCGGCGGCGGCTCCGCTGGCGATGAAGAGCAGGCCCATGAAAAGCATGCTGGGAAGGAAGACGGCGGCGAAGCTGCGGGCCGGTTTATTCTCGCGGACCACGGCGGTCTCCAGGTCGATGAGGGGCGGGTTTGGAGGCGGTACGAAGTTGGCGCGGCGCAGATAGAAAGCGGCGTCGACGGTGATGGACAGAGTCTCCTGAATCATCTGCGGCAGGATACGTTCCGTGGGGTTGGTGAACAACTGAAGCTGAACGGGCAGGTTCAGCAGGAAGGCCATTTGCAGGCCTTTGGGGAGGAGCAGGAAGGCGGAGGCATCGCCGCGATCGATGCGTGCGCGGCCGGCATCGCGAGTTACTTTCTCGATCCCGATCATCTTACTCAGCGGCTCGCGGTGGAAGGCTTCGAGCATGCGGGTGCTGGCGATGGTGTTGTCTTCATCGGCGACCAGCAGAAGGCCCCGCGGGGTGGCCGGTTCGCGGCCGAAGACCAGGCTCATCAAAACGGCGAGCACCAGCGGGATACCGAGCGAGACCAGGAACTGGAAGGGATCGCGGCGCGTGCGGGCCCAGTCTTTGCGCAGGCTGACGGCGAGGAAGTGCATGGCTATTCGCGCAGTTCCTTTCCGGTGAGCTTGATGAAAAGACTCTCCAGGCTGGGTTGGGTCAAGGTGGCGCCGCGGACTTCGGCGCCGGCGGCGGCCAGCGCGGAGAAGATCGCGGGCAGGCGGAGGGAGGCTTCGGGCAGCGCGAGAATCAGCAGGTTTTCATCCGCTTGCAGGATCTCGGCGCCGTCAATGGGCTGAAGGGCGGCTTTGGCGGCGTCGGGCCGGAAGATGCCGGAGAGGCGCAGCAGATCGCGCTCGGCGAGGAGGGCGCGGAGTTCGGCCAGCGTCCCGGCGGCAATGACGTTGCCATGATCCACAATGGCCAGGTGATGGCACAAAGTCTCGGCCTCTTCCATATAGTGAGTGGTGTAAAGGACGCAGGCGCCGGCCTGGGCCTGTGCGCGGACGAGATCGAGCAGGCGCACGCGGCTCTGCGGATCCACGCCGACGGTGGGCTCGTCGAGCAGCAGGACTTTGGGCTGGTGGACGATGCCGCAGGCGAAATTGAGGCGCCGCCGCATGCCGCCGCTGAATTGTTTTACGGGCTCGCGGGCGCGGTCCTGGAGGCCGGTGATTTCGAGCACTTCCCGGATGCGTTGGCGGAGCAGCGGATTGCGCAGGCCCTGCGCGCCGCCCCAGTAATTGAGGTTTTCGACGGCGGAAAGGTCCTCGTAAAGAGAGATCTCCTGGGGAACGACGCCCAGAACGCGGCGGGCGGCGGGGCCTTCGCGCACCACGTCGTGGCCCATGATGCGGACGTGGCCGCCGGTAGGCGTGAGGAGGCCGGAAATGCAGCCAATAGTGGTGGTTTTGCCGGCACCGTTGGGGCCGAGAAGACCGAAAATCTCGCCGGGATGGGCGGTGAAAGAGATGTCGTTGACGGCGGTGAGGCCGCCGAAGGTTTTGCGGAGATGGTCGACTTCGATCACTGTGAATGCAACAGTATCACGGACGGCTGAGGTTCGCGGCCGAAAGAAGACAGGAAGGTCTATTGGGAAGACAGAACGGCGAAGATGAGCGACGAAAGGAACGGGCAAGCTAGAGCACGACGCCAGCGTGACACGCTTCCCCTGGCGTGCGAGTCAGGTCATCCATCGATCACGGCTGATCGATGAAGAGCCCTTCCGGGTCCGACTTGAGGGCGCGATTGAAGTCGTTCAGGAAAGCCCGCAGATTCACGATCTCCTGCTGAGCCCGGCGGCGCAAATCCTCCAACGGCTTGCCGGAGCAGCCCGCAATTTCCTCCGTCACCGACATCTCCGTCAGCGTAGTGGACTGGAGGGCCGTGCGGCGCTCCGTCATCGCCGCGATCATCTGGCGATCGTACTCCCGCAGAGAAACGTGCTGGGCGCGGATGGCCTGCACTCTGGCGACAAAAGCCTGCTCTTGATTCGCAAAGGTCTTCTCTAGTTCTTTGCAAGCCGCGGATTCAACCTCGGACCCCTGCCTGGGGCTGGCACAACCGGTCAGAATGACCGCCAGAAGAGCCAAGGTTGTCGAGAGGCACCGCAAATGCAAGCTTCGCTTGAGTTGGCGCAAGGTCGCTATGTGCCGTTCACCCATCCCTGTGGCCAGAAATGAATAATAAGATGCCCGCGCGGGAATTGCCAAGACTATCGTTGGTTAACAAGCGGGCTTCAGGTTCATGCCGCAAGGATTTCCTACAAGCGCGCATCTGCATCAGACCTCCTGATCTCGCCCCGCATTTTCNNGTGCTCGCCTGCCCGCCCGCACTGACTTGAATTAGGCGCGCTACTCGAATAGGATCGAGCGAAGGCGAGCACCGCCTGCCCCACCTGCGGGCTCACTGCAAATTCCACGACATCAGGAGTTCTGTGCATAAGGAGTGGGGCGGACGCCCGCGGGGTGCCCTCTGTGCCCGCCGGCCTGCCCGGTTTCTGAAGTACTTGATTCTTCGACTGAGCAAGCGGGACGGGGCGTCCCGCGCGGACCAGGGGATCCGCCCCACAATTAATGCAGAATCCCATGTTTGGGAAATCCTTGCGGCATTATGGCTTCAGGTACCCAGACAGCACTCGAATGTATTGATCCGTTCGGCTACGCGTAGCGCGGCATCTTTCAGGCTTCCTTCGATCAGCCGGCGAAGCGGTGACGGAGGGTCCGGTTCCTCGCCGGTCACGGGCCCGCCAACCACGCCGAATCCCAAGGCGTCGGCGAACCGGCAACTGAAACAGACCACCGCCATCACGTCGACTACTCCCTCGGGCGGCGGATCGTGATGGCGATCGGCGATCTCGCCAAAAATGAGCGGGAGTTTCCAATCCTGTGTCAAGGCAAATCCCGCCCGGGTATGCGGAATACCAAACTCCTGCCGCTCGGCGGCGAGCAACGCCACCGGGTCCGGTTGGGCGGAATCCAGCAATGCCCCGTAGCGCGGGCGCCACGCGCTCATCATGGTGAGCCGTCCCACATCGTGCAGCAGACCGGCGGTATAGGCGAAATCGCGATCCAGATCGGCTTTGCGGGCCGCTTCTTCCGCCACGAACGCACATGCCAGGTTGTGCCGCCAGCATCGCACCAGCGCGGGCGTGCCACCAGCCTGGCCGATGAGACTCTTCAACGCCACCGTAGTGACGAGAGACCGGACGCGGTCCAGGCCCAACATGGCCAGTGCATGAAGTACCCCGGTCACCGGAAATCGCGGGCCGAAGAGCGCGGAGTTGGCAACGCGCAGCATGTCCGCGCTGAGCGGGGCGTCCGTCCGAATGACATCCGATACTTTACGAAAGCTGATGTTTTCCTGCGAAACCTGCTGGAGCAAGTAGGTTGCCACCAAAGACAGCGTGGGCAAGGTGCGCAACGTGCGCAGCGCGTCGTCACTCGACGGCGGCTGGGGAACCGGAGGTGCAGGACCGGAAGATGGCTTGACCGTCCGGCCACGGAGAGGCGGCAAAGTATACAAATCTCGGGATGACAGAATCGCCATGCAACTGGTCCAATCTCTTAACGACTAACAGCTTATCGGCTGAATTGCGGAGAGTCTTTAGCCTCCATGAAAGGGCGGCGCCTTGCCCGGCGCCCGTCGCATCCACAACCGGCTTGCGGCGCGGTACGCCAGCAGAATCGCCACCAGCGATCCGTAGAACAGCGGCCAGCGGACGTCCGATTTCACCAGCCAATAATAATGCACCACCGCGGCGATACCGGTGAGATAGACCAGGCGATGCAGCCATTGCCAGCGCCGCCCGCCCAGCCGGCGGATCCAGCCTTTGGTGGACGTTACGGCCAGCGGCGCCATTGAAAGGAACGCCGCCAGCCCAGCAATAATAAAGCGGCGCTTGGTGAAATCCGCCAGAATTTCGTGCATATCGAAATCCTTATCCAGGCCGAACCAGGTGGCGAAGTGGAGCGAGGCGTAGAAGAACGCGAACAGCCCCAGCATCCGCCGGAAGCGAATCAGGTCCGAAAGCTGGAGCAGTTTGCGCAGCGGTGTGACGGCCAGCGTGGCCACTACCAGGCGGATGGCCCAATCGCCCGTGAAGTGGGTGATGTATTCGATGGGGTTGGCGGTGAGGTTGCCGGTCTGGTAGCGCCAGGCGAGGCGCCCGAGCGGCAGCAGGCACAACAGGAACACCCCGGCTTTCGTCCAGCGGCTACGCAGCATGCCCTAATAATACTTCGCCAAGTCCATGCCGTTGTAGAGGCTGGCCACCTGGTCCGCGTATCCATTGAAGGGGAGCGTGGGACGCCGGCGAAGCTCGCCCAGACGGCGTTCGGTGGCCTGACTCCAGCGCGGATGGTCCACCTTGGGGTTCACGTTGGAGTAGAAGCCGTACTCCTGCGGGGCTTGCAGGTTCCAGGTATTGGGCGGCTGCTTGGCCACCAGCCGGATCTTCACCAGGGATTTAGCGCTCTTGAAGCCGTACTTCCACGGCACGGTCAGGCGGACCGGCGCGCCATCCTGCGGCGGCAGCGTCTCCCCGTACATCCCCACGGTCAGCATAGTGAGCGGGTGCATGGCCTCATCCATGCGCAACCCTTCCACATACGGAAGCTGCAGGCCGGAGTGCCGGGCTTCGGGCATCTGGCCGACGTCGTAGTAGCTCTGGAATGCGACGAACAGGGCTTTGGACGTAGGTTCCACCTGTTTGAGCAGCGCGCTGAGCGAGAAGCCGGCCCAGGGCACCACGATGGACCATGCCTCTACGCAGCGATGACGGTAGATGCGTTCTTCGAGCGGGGCCACGTGCATAAGCTCGTCCATGCTGTACTTGCGCGGTTTGGCCACTTCGCCTTCCACCGAGACGGTCCACGGGCTGGTCTTGAAGTTTTTGGCGTATTCGACGGGTTCGTCTTTGCCGGTGCCGAACTCGTAGAAATTGTTGTAGTGGGTGACGTCGTTGTAGGAATTCTCCTTTTCCGACGTGCTGAGCGGGCTCTTGGCGAGGTTGGGCAGCTTGGTGCCGGCCAGGGCGCGCGCCGAGGGCGAGAGCAACTCGCGGGCGCCCAGGAAGGCCGCGGGAATTCCGGCCAGGAATTTACGGCGGTCGAAATAGAGGGCCTTGGGGGTGACCTCGGAGTAGCGAATGCCGGCAGGTTTTTGGATCAGCATCTCTCTTTCCTCTACTATATCTCTGGAAGGGGCCGATCCACTTCCCGGCGCTGCGCGGTCAATGTTAATTTACCGGACTTTACGGTCAGAACTGCTGATGTCGCCCCGCAATTTCAAACTGGCGGGGAAAATGGGCTGAGCTATTCCTTCCGATGGCGAGAGCTTCGCGGGTGGGGCAGGCGGTGCCGCCTGCCCCACCTGGCAAGAAACGGCTCGACCCATTTTCCCAGGCCACCCGAAATCCCAGGCGAGATCAGGAGTTCGGAGTCTCGACGCCATCCGGACTGAGAGTCTGCGCCACGATGCTTTGCTGCGAAGTTATTCTAGGGCCCTTCTAAGTGGTCGCGGTCGTCGTACTGGCAGCCGCGTCCGCTTGATCCTGACGGTGCTTCTCCTCGATAACGCTCCAGTTGCCATCCGCCGACGGGGCGATGGCGATCAGTCCCCAACCCATTCCCTTCAACTCGTTCTTCCACCGAATGTGGCCGGTAGCGGGATCCAGGCAGTACAACTCGCCCTTGGTCGCGGCGAAGAGCTGTCCTTTATCCAGCACCACATTGACGAAATCGGCGCCTTTGAGCGGCGATGTCCAAACCTCCTTGCCGGTAGTCCGGTCGATCGCCAATACCGTACCCCTGATTCCGATAAACAAGTTCTCTGGCGATGCCATGGCAGCCTCCTCGATTCCAGCATATCGAAGCCTCGCGCCGATTTCCGTCATCCAATAGAAACATGGAGCGTTTACCGGCGGTATTCTTCGCGCACGGGTCGCCGATGTCGGCCCTGGGCGGCGATTCGCACGCAGCGGCGCTGCGCGCTTTTGGCGAGCGGCATCGCCCCGCCCGAGCCATCGTGGTGGTCTCGGCGCATTGGCAGGTATCGCAGCCGGTGCGCGTCACGGCGTGGGACCAGGCTCCGCTGCTGTACGATTTCGGCGGGTTCCCGGACGAACTGTATCGCTTGACCTATCCGGCGCCGGGGAGTCCGGCGTCCGCGGCCCGGGTGGTCAACATGCTGCAGTCCGCCGGCCAGCAGGCGCGCTTCGAGAGGGAACGCGGGCTGGACCACGGCGCCTGGACGCCGCTCAGGCTGGCGTGGCCGGAAGCCACTACGCCGGTGATCGAAGTCTCCATGCCGTTCGTCCCTCCGCAGGAGCTATTCCAACTCGGCAGGGCGCTGCGGCCCTTGCGCGACGACGGCTTTCTGGTGGCCGGAAGCGGCGGCATCGTACACAATCTGAGTCGCGTGCGCATGGAAAACAAAGACGCCCCGGTGGACGCGTGGGCGGCGGAATTCGATGCCTGGGTGGCGGAAGCGGTGGCCGCGCGCAAATTGGAGAGCTTACTGGCCTATCGCCACAACGCGCCGCACGCGCGGCTCTCGGTTCCCACCACGGAGCATTTCGATCCGCTGTTCGTGGTGCTGGGAATGGCGTATCCGGATGAGCCGGTGGAGACCATCTACGAGGGTTTCCACTATGGCAACCTATCGATGCGCAGCTTCAGTTTCGCGCCACAATCCGATATTGGCCCGCCGAAGAGCGGTCTACAAAGTAACTCGTGATTCGACCGCCGCGCAGGCCCACGATGCCATCGGTGGCGCCCATATAGACCGCATCGCCGGAACGTGCGATGCCGGTGGCGATCCATGGCATGTCCCAATGCTGCACCGTGGCCGCCGCGCGGTCCCAGCGCAACAGGCCGCCGGGATAGTCGCCGTACTCGCCGCGGCGATAGAGCACCAGCCACACGCCGTCCGCTTCCACCAGGATCCCCGATACCGACCAGGCGTAAATCTCCGGCGGGGCGATGAGGCGATACGACGCGGTGGCTGGGTCGAAGAAGCCGAAGCCTCCCAGTCCGGTGCCGCCTTCGCTGTTGTAAAACGTCTTGCCAAACCAGAGGCGCCCGCCCTCCACCTGGTACGGACCGATCTCCTCGCGGATCTCCGCCAGTTCGATGTTCCCATAGGTCTTGGCGTCGTCTGGACGGGCACGCTGCCACGTCTTCGGATCGGTCTGCGGCAGAGTGTAGATCCTTTCGCGTGGGCCCTCGCCCTCCGTCACCGCGGTGTATGGCGTTTGGAATTTGTCTTTGAGTTTGGACAGGTGGAAGCGGCCGCCGGGTCCGAACGGCACGTCGGGCTCTTCCGGCGGCTGGGGCACTTCGGCCACCGGGACCACGCGAGGCTCACCGGTTGCCGGGTCGATATCCACCAGCAGGCGCCGCTGATTATCGGTCATTGCGAATTGTGGCCCGTTGCGGCCATGGAGGACGCGTTCGGCGTGGAACGGAGCATACGAAGAATGGCTCACGAGCTTGCGCGCGCCGACGTCGTAGACGAATTTCCGATTGTCGTAGGTGGACCACTTCTCGCCCACGCAAGAGAGCACCAGTTCCTGCGCGGTGAAGCGCTCGACTCGCGTGGAGCAGTCGTCGTTGGGGCCGGGTTCGATGGCCAGCGGCACCACTTTGCCAGGATCGTTGCGATCCTGGAGCAGGATGCCGAGGCGATCCTTGGTGTTCCACCAGCAAGGGCGCGGCGCCGGTTCGCAAGGCTGCGCGGAGGCCAGGGCGGCCACCAGGTCCCACGGGTCCTCTACCGGGATTCGCCGCAGAACCACGGCGTGCGGCAATCCTGACACGCGCTGGAAGGCGGGTATGGAGTCCTGGGCATGGGCCAGGCCCAGTAGCATCAGGCCGGCGAGGATACGGGATGGAGTCATACGCCGTGAGAAAGCAACTGGGAGGCCATTCGCTGCGATAGCATCAAGCATGCAATTCGGCCGGCTCACTCATGTCGCGCAGGTTCGTAGAGTTGAGACGAAAGTTCAGAACTCCTGATGTCGCCCCGCAATTTTCTGCCTGGCGGGGAAAATGGGCTGAGGGCTCACTGCAAATTCCACGACATCAGGAGTTCTGAAGTTCCATGCCAAATGCCGACTACCGGTACCCCGCGCCGGCGCGGTCAAACATTTTCCGGAATTGACAGAGGTCCCAGCCTGAGGTGGTTGCCAAACGCAGTTTCTGTCTAAACCCCAACTGGTGGAAAAACAGCCACCACGTTCGGCGGGCATCCTCTTCCTGGCCGAGTAACCGCAGTTCTTCCGTGGTGCCGCGGACCACCCCAAACAGAAAGTCGCTCTTGTCGAGTCTTTCCAGGTCCAGCGCAGCCTGCTTGCGAACCTCTTCGATGCTCCACTCCGGGCAGCGGTGGGAGACCATTGCCATCTGTGCGTAAAAGGCCTGCTGCCATTTTTTCCCCAACGTCATGCCCGTCGCGGAAAAGCGGTAGCGCAGCAGAGGTATCGGAATGTTGGCAAGCTGGTAGGCTCGCGATGTGCGCAGCCAGAGGTCGTAATCCTCCGCATTGTGGAAGTCGGCCCGGTAGCCGCCCAAACTCAGGATGAGGTCCCGCCGGAGCATCACGGAGGGGTGGTACAGGCAGTTGTTTCTCGGCAGTGTGCCGGCGATGCCCTCATGTTCAACGGGCAGGCGCACCAGTCGATCCAATTGAGGAGTGCGGCCCATGTGGTAAACGAAAGAGCCGGCCACTGCCACCTGCGGGCGCGTTCGCAGAAAACGAATCTGCGTCGAGAGCCGGTTCGGCAAAGCCACGTCATCCTGATCCATCCGTGCCACGAAGTCGCAACGCGCCTCGTGCAGTCCTTCATTCAGCGTGGCGGCGAGCCCGGCGTTCCGCTGGTGGAAAATAGCGCGGATTCGGGCGTCCGTCTGCGCGAAGGAACGGATCATGGCAGCCGAACCGTCCGTGGAGCCGTCTTCGATAATCAGGAATTCGAAATCCGGCTCGTCCTGCGAGAGGATCGATTCGATGGCCTCGCGCAGTGGTTCCCCCGCATTGTAAACCGGGAGCAGCACCGAGCATTTCATGGTGCGATAGCCGATTGAGCGCCAAGTTCGGCGTTCGCGGCCTCGAGCATTGCAGCGATTCCCTCGCGCAGGCTTATGGCCGGAGTCCAGTCATACTCATGCTTCGCATAGGAACTGTCCAGGACCACCCAATCCGTCAGCCACTGCCCGCGGGCCGCGTCCATCCGAATGGGGAATGGCGAGCCATGGCAATCTCGCATGATGGCTAGAACGTCGTGCACCGAGTGTCCCTGTCCCGATCCGACGTTCACGATGTCGAACGGCCGGCGGGGCGTGGATGCCTTCATCGTCATGGCCCGGAGATCGTGAAGATGAACGTAGTCGCGCACGTTGCCGGCATTCCCAAAGAGGCGGACTGGTTCGTCATGCAAGAGTTGGTTTAGGGCCACGCCGATCAGGCCTTGCGTGCGGAATTGAGGAAGGAGTGTTCCGTAAGCGTTGCCTACGCGAAGCACCGTGGCAGTGAGTTCCCCGCGTTCCGCCGCCAGCCGCAGGTAGTGCTCGGCAGCGAGTTTGAGAATGCCGTAGGACGAGCCGGGTGCGCAGGGGTCGCATTCGCGGTACGGCACGTGCGCGCCGCTCGGGGCGTAGACCGCGCCTCCACTGCTGAAGTAAACGATGTGCGGCTTGCCGCGGAGCTGGCGAACGGCATCCAGCAGAGTCAGGAATGGCGCCAGGTTCAGGGCCGCGTCAGCCGGTCGATCCAGGTCGGAATTGAGAGGCGTATTGGTGTGGGCCAGGTAGTAGATCGTTTCCAGGCCGCAGGCGAATCGTTGGCAGTCCGCGCGCGAGAGCAGGTCACCTTGCAGGATTTCGGCCGTAAGAGACGACGGCACTTTGGCGGCGCTTCGAGTGAGAATCCTCAGGGGTCTTTGCGAATCGCCGGCATGGTGGCACAAATAAGACCCGATGAATCCCGTGGCGCCTATAATACCCGTAGTCATCATTTGTTCCGACCGCGTTCCCGAGCACCGCGAAGAAACATGGTAGCTTAACAATCGGTTTGCAGCAACTCGTTCAGGCGCCGCGAGTTAAGTGGATTCGTACAATACAGCCAAAGGCCCGCCAACCGCTCATGCCTGGCGCGAATAGCTGTTTCAGTCCGGCCGTGCTGCGGGCAACCCCCGTTTGCTGTTACTGTAGCTTGAGCAATGCTCCCCACTCGGCCCGTTGTCAGCGTCATCGTCTCCTTGGAGAACCCGGGCGAGACCCTGGAGCGGACACTGCGTTCAGTTGAGGCCCAAAGCTTTCCCTCGGTGGAAGTGTTGCTATGCGGACCTTCCGGGCGATTGACGGCTCTAGGGGACATTGTCTCTCCGCGCTTCGTTCCGCTACTGGTGGACGTTCCGGACAATAGCGGCGGGGCGTGGAAGGCAGGATTGTCTCGGGCATCCGGGGAGTTTGTCTGCTGCTTGCTGGCAGGCGATGAGTTAGCGCCAACTTACCTGGAGAAGTGTCTTTTCCAGATCGCCGTCAATGGAGACGATGCCGGAGCGGCCGGTGAGGAGCCGCCGGATAGCGCGCCACATATTTGCGTGGTGCGGAAAGCGGTTCTCACCACCGTCATCGGGTCCGACTGGCTTGGTGGGCTTGGCGAGCAACGCGTGAGATTCGCAAGCCGCCTGGCAGCCGTAATGGGCGTAGTCCCGGAGATTCTCGCTCGCCCCGCCGATCCTCCGCTTGGGAATCTCGCGACAGCGTCGCCGCTTATTCCGGAGCCGATCGGCAGACGGTCTTTCAGTTATGCCGGACTGGTTACCGGGTGGCCGCAGTCCCGCCGCACGATCCTCCTCGCGATGCCGTTCCTGAAGATGGGCGGCAGCGCGACCATTGTCAGCCAGTTGTGCCGGCAGTTGAAGGGCCTGGGATTTCATATTTTGGTTTATACAACCGTCCCAACGGCGACAATCCAGGGCGATACCACCAGTTGGTTCGAGGATGCCGCGGCCGGTATTTACCACCTGCCACACTTTCTGGACATGGGGCACTGGCCGGCGTTCCTTACCTACCTGATCCAGCAGCACGGCGTTAGCGTCTTATGGCAAGTGGGCTCCTCCTACACCTACGAGCTGCTGCCGAACCTGCGGGAACTCTTCCCCCAGTTAGGGGTTGTGGACTTGTTATTCAACGCCCATGGCCACATCGCCGACTACTTCAAGTATAACTACCTGATCGACCATGTCGTCACGGAGCATGCGGGCATGAAGGCGTGGCTCCTGGAGCGTGGCACGCAAGAGGACCAGGTCTCTGTCATTCCGAACGGTGTGGACCTGGTGGTGTACTCGCCCCGCCCCAGGTTGGACTGGCGCACGAGACAGCCGCGATTGCCGGACGACCGCCGGTTCGTGGCCACGTTCCTTGGCAGGCTTTCCGAAGAAAAGGCGCCGGATGTATTTTTGGAGATCGCGGCGCTTCTGGCGGACCAGCCGTCCATCGAGTTCCTCGTCTGCGGGTCCGGTCCCCTGGAGCCGGCCCTGCGAAGCGAAGTGGCAGCTCGCGGGTTGACCGGGCGCGTCACGTTCCTGGGATTCGTTTCCACCCGCGACTTCCTGCCTTGTTGCGATGCGGTGGTGGTTTGCTCCAGTCTGGACGGACGGCCGAACATCGTTATGGAAAGCCTGGCCATGGGTGTGCCGGTGGTTGCCAGCCGCGTGGGCGGAATTCCGGAGATGATGCCGCCAGGCGAGGAAGACCTGCTCTGCGAGCCGGCGGACGCCGCCGCTTTTGCCGAGGCCATCCGGCTGCTGGCGTGCTGCCCGGACCGGTGGCGGCGTTCCGCACAGGCGGCCAGGAGGCACGCCGAGGAGCACATGTCGATTGCGGACAGCGGCCATGCCTACGCACGACTATTCGACGATCTGCGGGAGAAGCGGCAAGCGCTCGACCGTCATTTGACTCCGGAGACAGTGGCGGCCGGCCTCTGTTATGATCTGGCCGCCAGATCGTCGGGGCCTCCTTCAGCGGCGCTCCGCTTGTGGAGGGCGTGTTCCCCGCTTTCCTGGCCGGGACACTTCCGCAACGCGCTGCTTTTGTGGAGGCTCCGGCGGAGCGGCCAGGAACAGAAACTCCTGGACCATTTCGACGCGGACTACTACACCGGCCAGTTTCCACCGATGAAGCGGAAACGGTCTCCGCTCCTGCACTATTTGTTTCTCGGATTCCGCGAGGGACGAAACCCATCGCCCACTTTCGATACGCGCTATTACCTGCGCGCGTACCCGGATGTGCGGCGGGGCGGCGTCAATCCTCTACTGCATTTTGCGATGTGGGGAGAGCAGGAAGGCCGCGTGCCTACGTGGAGGGCCAATGCCCAAAGGGTCCAGCGGGACACCGATGATCAGCGGCAGGGCATATAAGCTGGTGAGGTTTCGCTCTGCCTGGTGGTTGCCTGCTACAACGAAGAGGAGGCGCTACCCGCCGCCTTTCAAACCATCATACCGGAGCTTGAGGCTGCCACTGCCGGTAGCTGGAGGATCCTCCTTGTCGACCCCGGAAGCGGTCCGACCGTCGGTCACTTCCTCGACTACACCATCCAACCGCTCAGACGCGAGGCGGAACAGAAGTGCCCTAACGATTCCCACATATACGTCCTGGGGCGCCATTTTGCTGCCCCTCTTGCTGGTGCGAAAAAGGGCTGATTCCCCAGAACTTTCTCCGGGCCGTGCTACAGGGGGTACCGAAGCGCGGGGAGATTACTTCGTTGTCCTCCTCGCCATAACGCTAGCAGGCCCACCTGTGCCGTCCGCATCCGGCCAATCGCGGATCGCATTATTTCAAAGCGGGCAATCTGTAACCAGGCTGCACCTCTTCAAGGTGCGCGGATTCAACTCTCCAGACGTACAAGTGCTTTGCCGAAAATTTCTGAATCCAATATCCCGGAAGGTCCATCAAGAGGGTCGATCCATCCCACGTCCAAACATAGCCCTCCGTCGGGTGAAACTGGGTCATGCCTCGAAACGGCCGTCTGCCCTGATTCAGAGGACTTAGAGAGAATACGGCGGGAGTCAGGCTCCAAGTCGCACCGAACACTGTAATGGACCTATACGTAGCGGGTCCGATATAGAGGATCGCCGAATCGGGCGGACATTTGCGAATCTCATCAATCGGCGTTACGGCAAGAATGCGGCGTTCCCGTTGCCACACTTCCGCCCAGTCTTTAACCTGGCGCTGCTGGGTTGCCGCAAGAAACGTAATCAGACCTAACCCGGAAACCACCAAGCCCAATCTGAGAAAACCCAAGGCAGGCACGCCAATGCAGCAAAACAACGCAAAGAAGGCCACGGTGAATGACCAGGAAACTGAAAACAGGGTGCGCGATTCCATTCCAAATGGGGCAAAACCATAACCGGCCAGCGAGTAGACGAAGCTTGAGACGAGAAACGTGATGAGGCTCAACGCAAGTAATCCCAGCACTCGTCGGCATAATGGCTGCGCGGCTCTCTTGACCAGCGCTGCTACAAGAGGGATCAGAGCACACGCGGCAAACGATGCAATCAGCGCTCGCCAGACAAGCTGATTCCCTACGCTTCTCTCCAGAATGCCCGGTAAAGAGTGAACGTTGGATAGGAACCCCAATATCCAGTGTTGGGAGAAGGTCTTGGTCGGCGCACCACGGCCAGCGACGTAGCGGTTAAACGCAATGGCAACCGACTGAGCGGCAAAAGAAATGAGAATGAGAATCCCCACAGTCCGTTTGTCCCGCCCCGGTCCCAGTCGATAGGCGACATAGAATGCGAGAACCGGGAAGATTGCGAAATAGAATGCCTCATACGTCAAAAAGGAAGCAAGCAATAACGCCCCGAATCGAAGCATTGCGCCTATTGCGATCGGTTTGCCCGCCAGCAGCATGCGGGCAGCCTCGGTGAACAGAATCTGAGCGACCAAGTTATGGGACACCATCGGCCAGGCTGTAGTCCCGAGCATCCACGGCAGAGCGAGCCAGAAGATCACGGCGAGGTCCGCTGCTAGAGTGTATTTTGGTGAGGCTTCCGAAAGACGGATAAGCCACGAGCGGAGAGAGAGCCGCGGCCAAAACGAGAAAGATGGAGGCGCACTGCAACCCAAACACGGATTTGCCCATCAGAGAGGTGACGATGAAAGCAGTAAATCCAAGCACCGGCCGAGGGCCGTAGTTTGTAGTAAGGCCAACGAAATAGCTGAGACGATCCAGGGAAAAAGGCGCGGTGGCATGGACCGGCTCTATTAGAGCCCACCAGTCATCCTGATAGATACCTAGATAGAACGGTCGCGCCGCGTAGAGAACGAGCCATGCGGATAAGACAAGCAGCGGAAACCTCGCATTTAACGACAGCACCCGGCGGCTCACCATGTCGTACTTTGGAGCGGCGTGGGGTGCCGCTGCCGCAATTCCATCCGCGCTCAACCTTTGCGATGGTTGCAGATGTCTCTTCTTACGCCGTTGTGCCATATTTCAGCACATCGTACCACGCCTCAGAACGCCGACTTGTTCCACTCGCAGGACGTCTGCCGCGGAATCGCGTGTACCATCGAACACGCGGTTTCGACTCGAGTCGCCCCGTAGGCCAACCTGATCGGCAAGATCCATCTCTACCAGGCCCCCCCGGCGGACGGCGCACCGATTCTCCCGGGGCAGCTTTGTCACCGCGTGTCTGGCCAATATTCGCATTTGAACTCTCGATCTTGACTGGATACTACGATGGCTGAAGCGGGGGCCTGGAACGCCCGTATGGCGCGATCGCTTGCTTAGTAGTCGACCTTGAGCTTCCGGAAACCATGCATACACATTCGCAGCATGATCAAACCGTTCTTGAAGACCTTTGTCATCTTGGTGACGCCATAGATCCTCTCCTGATAGTGAACCGGCTGGTCCATCACCCGGAGATTCAGTTTGGCGGCGCCGAAAAGTAAGTCGTAATCGCCCCAGCGGTCCATGGTCCCCCAGGTTCCAATCATGGGCCGGATTCTCTCCCAGTCGGAACGCCAGATCACCTTCGTCCCGCAGAGCGTGTCCTTGATTCGTTGCCCCAACAGGTAAGAAAAGACTCCGCTGAAGAGCTTGTTGCCGAGCATGTTGGCGCCCTTCATCGCGGTTTTCGGAACCGGGTAAATCAGCCGGGAACCATTGACGAACTCCACCCCCACGCGGGCAATGGCATCCAGAAAGTAGGGCAATTCCTCCGGCATTACCGTGAGGTCCGCATCAAGGATCATCAGAATATCGCCGGTGGCATGCTCGAACCCCGTCCATACATTTCGGGACTTGCAGATTCCCGGCCCGTTCACCAGCCGTATGTTCCGCTCGGGGTGGATGGCCTGCATGCGGCGAACCTCGTCCTCGGTGCCGTCCGTAGACTTGTCGTCGCAAAAAATGATCTCGGTGGCTCCGCCGAGTTCGGGGATGCGTCTCACGGCGTCTTCGACGTTGCCCTGCTCGTCCTTGCAAGGGATCACCACCGAGACCTTCAGCGTAGCCGGATCGAGGGGTTTGGGGATCGGCCTCGCCACCAGCACTTCCACCATGCATAAGCGCTGCACCAACGGCAGTTTGGCCACGAAGCGGTTCAGCAGGGCCGACAACAGCGGGACATACTTCGGAAACAGGGCCGTCCGGTAAGTCTTCAGCCATTCAAACCCGGTCAGCTCCAGCAATCCGGTCAGGTCCTTTTCCGAGAGCCAGTTCTGATCGCCTTGAGGGATCTTGAGATGCAAACGTTGCGCCAGAAGCAGGATAGGTTCCCACAAGTGGTTGTAATTGTAGATCAGCAGGCGAGTGTGCCGTTGACATCCGGGCCGGATACGGTGCAGGGCCATCTGAACGTCCACCACCTCATTGACGTTATTGATCAGCACGTAATCGAAGGTCTCGGAAGGGGTGTAGTCCTCCGGGAACGCCTCCACGTAAGTGAACCTCGGATGCTCCCGCCGGGCAGCGGCAATCATCTCCGGACTAATATCCACGCCGACGCCATAAGAGGGTTGGAGCGCTTCGAGCAAAAAGCCGGTCTCGCAGCGAATGTTCAATATGCGCTTTCCCGGCTCGACGAGGTGTTTCAAGAGCCTCTTGAGGATCTGATAATAATAGCGATTCCGTCGAATCCAATTGGCCCGCGAGGGAGCTTGCACTGCCTGCAGACGCCGCGTGCGCTCATTCCGTTCGCGAAGTGCCTGCAGACCCCATACCGCGGGGGCAGCGGCGACTCCTCCGTCCCGGGCTTCTCTCTCGCGCATGTCAGGCTTGGTGCTCATAAGGGAGGAGCAAAACGTTAGCCCGGCTTTGCGGCAAGGTCGCCGGGCGGCGCGTCTAAGAACCGCTGTCTCGTCCAAACGAAGGATTTTAGCATACACGCCCCGATGATCGGATTGAACCGTAAGACTATACGACGCGCTCCACCTCCGGCGGGACGCGCACCGCTGTGTTAAGCTCATGAAGTGTTAAGGGCCTACCGATAGCCCGAACCAACCCGAAACATGACTCCAGATGATGACCTGGGACAAGCCGAGGACCCCGGTGCCTGTCAAACTACGGAGACACCGTCCAAGTCCCGCTCCGGCAAGACCGAACTTCTTTGCCTTCTTTCTTTGATCGGCGCCGCTCTCATTCCGAATATCCTCTGGATTATTCGCGACCGCACGCCATGGCCGTGGGATCAAGCTTGGTACGGCGAGGTTTCCGTGGATCTCTGGTTCAACCTGACGCGCTCCATGGTCGATTGGGGCCGAACCATGTTGACGGGCATGAATTTGAAGCCGCCAGGGATCGTCTGGCTGGGACAGTTATTCGTGCCGCTCGGTGCACTGGGCGGCTCCATCGAAAGCGCGCTTCTATTCTCGGTACTCCTGACCCAAGCGGTTACTCTATACCTGATTTTCCAAATCGGCCGGACCATCGCTCCGAAGTCTTATGCCGTCCCTGCCCTTGGGGTTTCCATAGCTGCCGCCGCGCAGTCGTTTGTTGGCCTCTCTCACCAGTTTTTCGTCGAGCCCCTTCAGGCGCTCGCAGTGGCCTGGACCGTTTTGATCATGGTCCGATGCTCGGAGTGGCCGGCTGCCCGCATTATGCTGCACCTGGCTGGAGCGCTCCTCGCAGGTATTCTGGCTAAAGCGACCACTCCGATCTACTGTCTTTTGCCTTGCCTGTACATCGCATTCGTCCTGATTCGCAAGCCGTTGCTGCAAGGATGGCGGAGCGAATTGTACAGCCGTTCCGGGCGCGTTCTGGTAATCTCCATAGTTATGGCCGCTCCGCTCACGGCCATGTGGTACGCGGTGAACTTGAAGGCGGTCTGGCGGCATGTCCGTGATTCGTCGTCAGGGGAAATCGCGCTGCAGTATGGAGCACGCGCATCGGTAGGAACCAAGTTGGTCGTGTGGCTGAAGTTACTGGAGCAGTCGTTCCTTTCCCCCTACGTTTCATGGGTGGTGATCCTTGTCGTGGCGGCGGGGCTCGTGGTTCGCTTCGCCTCTGCCGGTAGGCGCTCTCTTCCGAGTCCCGTAAGGGCAACCGCCGTCCTGAGCGCGCTCCAGTGTGGGCTGCTTCTGCTGGTCTTTTCGATGAACGATGCGGTAGATGCGCGCTACATGTACGCGATGCTTGTCTTCCTGGCGGTCATCGTGATGAGTATCTGCGCGCCGGTTACCTCCCGGGCGGCTTTTGCCGCGATGTTTGCGCTCTGCGCTCTCCAGTTTATTGCGGTACATCGCGTCGTTCTGGGAGGGGCCGGTGTACTGCCGGATCAATTCGAATGGTTGACCAAACCGCATGTGGACCAGACCCGGTACCGTGAAGTGGAAGGCATCGTCGCGATAACGTCGACCGTCGCTGGCCGGTACAACATCGTCGGCGTCGAAGAGCCCTGGCTTAACGCGAATACCGTGAGTTTCTTCGCTGCCAAGCACCGGCTGGAGACCGGTGTCCGCGGCTACTTTACCTCTCTCGGGTACGCCGAAAAAAACGTCGCTGCTGCACGCAAACGCGTGGAAGATCTTAATCTGTTGTACTACATCACACTGGATGAGCCCTTTCAGACTACTCCCCCGAATTTCGTCAACATCGTGTCGCTCCCGATGCTGAAGCAGATCAGGATTGACCCCCATTTCGACCAAGTGCCGTTTCCGACCGCCAACGGCGTTGTCATCTTTCGTCACAATTGAGGCATCTCGCGACGATGGGTTGGCCGGTTTACCGTCGCGTGAGATGGATGAAAGCAAACATGGACGAGGAGTGCGGCCACGTGCAAAGCCGGGTTTCCAGACCGACAGGTCGATTGCCGAGCTTCTATTTGCCATGTTTTCGACCGATCCGCTGGAATCGGCTGCCGAGGCCGGCTTGCGGCATGTGAGGTGCGGCGGTCCTTGTATCGGTTCTGAGGCGATTGAAGCTAGCTCTCCGAGATCGAGCGGTGCGCCAACTCCCCGAACAGCGGTAAGGAGTATGCCTCGCCGTGCGATGCCTTCACCATCATAAAGACGGACATCGCCAGCAGCACCAGACTCACCAGATCGTGCAGGTGGAAGTGCGAGAGCGGCGCCAAGGCCCACTTCAGCACCTGATCGTTCATCAGCCAGCCCACAAACAGGTATAAACCCTGAAAGGCGTGGAAGCGGACGGCCGGCATCTGGCGGTAGCGCTGCGACGCCAGGACGATAATCGCCGCAATCCAGCCCATTCCGGGGATGTAGCACAAAATGGAAGCAGTCCGCGGGGAGATACCGGACAACGGGTCGGGCGGCGAAGGCCCGGCAGGTGGAACGGCAGCGGCGGGGTCGATCGGTTGGGCGGCGCCACACCGGCGGCAAAATGGCTGGGCCGGCCCCACCTGGTTCCCGCACTGGCTGCAAAAGGGCATCTATCTATCTTTACGTTATGCGAGCGCAATCTGTTCCGGCAAGCCTCCGCGCGTCGCGGCCATCCGGTCATGCTAACATTCTGGCCATGTGGAAGCTACGTCCGGCCATTCTCCTCCTGACACTGGCGGCGGTTCTGCCGGCCGCCGGCAAACTGGAAGTCTACGCGATNNATCGATTACCTGGTGATCACCCACTTCCATACCGACCACGCCGGCGGTGTTCCACAACTGGCCGAGAAAATGACCATCCGGAATTTCGTGGATCACGGAGTCAACACCGAAACCGGGCAGGCCGCCGAAGTGCTCTATGGCGAATATTCGAGAATGCGCGACAAGGGAAACCACATTATCGTGAAACCGGGGGACAAGCTGCCCATCAAGGGGCTCGACGTGGAGATCGTTTCCGCGGACGGCGCCCTGATCGCCTCGCCGCTGGAGGGCGCCGGCCAGCCGAATCCGGATTGCGCCGGTCTCCAGCCGCCGCCGCCGGACCGGAGCGAAAACGCGCATTCCATCGGGATGGTGGTGACCTACGGCAGCTTTCGCGCGGTGGACCTGGGCGACCTGACCAAAGACAAGGAATACGGGCTGGTGTGCCCCAATAACAAGCTCGGAACGGCACAACTGTTCATGGTTTCGCACCACGGCATGGATATCTCGAATTCGGCGGCGCTGGTCGACGCGCTCCATCCGCAGGTGGCCATCATGAACAACGGCGCGCGCAAGGGCGGGGCGGCGGAAGCCTGGCAGACGATCCACGACAGTCCCGGGTTGGAGGATTTCTGGCAGTTGCACTACTCGGTGGCGGCCGGCAAGGACCACAATTCGCCCGACCCGTTTGTGGCCAACATCGACGAGATCTGCCGGGGCGAGTGGCTGAAGGTGACGGCCGGGAAGGACGGGTCGTTCACGGTGCTCAATAAGCGGAACAAGTTCGAGAAGACGTATAAGAATCGGTAGGCCAGGAAGCCCACCGCCGCCTCTGCTAAAATGGACCTTAGTCCCCCACCACAAGCTCATGAAATTTGGCGTCATTGTTTTTCCCGGGAGCAATTGCGACCACGACGCGTTCTACGCCGTCAGCCACAACTTGGGGCAGAAGGCGGAATTCATCTGGCACGATTCGCGCACCCTCGGTGACGTGGATGCCGTCATCCTGCCGGGCGGCTTCGCTTACGGCGACTACCTGCGGTGCGGCGCCATCGCCAAGTTTTCGCCGGTGATGTCCGCGGTCCGCCAGTTCGCCGCGGCGGGCGGGCTGGTACTGGGCATCTGCAACGGCTTCCAGATTCTGGTGGAAGCCGGCCTGCTTCCCGGCGCGCTCATTCGCAATCGCGGGCTCAAGTTCATCTGCCGCGAAGTCCGCCTGCAGACTGCCACCACCAACTCGCCGTTCACCAACGCCGCGCGGAAAGGGCAGGTACTGCGCATGCCCATTGCCCACGGCGAGGGCTGCTACTTCGCCGACCAGCGGACCCTCGACGAACTGGAGGCCGAAGACCGCGTGGTCTTCCGCTACCTCGACAACCCCAACGGCTCGCTCCGCGACATCGCCGGCATCCTCAACCGCGAGCGCAACGTGATGGGCATGATGCCGCACCCGGAACGGGCCAGCGAGGCGCTACTGGGGTCGAGCGACGGGCTGACCGTCTTCCAGTCGGCCCTGCAGGCGGTGGCAAAGGCATGACCACACTCTCACCCGAACTGATCGCGCAACACCAGCTCACGCCTTCCGAATTCGCCAAGATCGTCGACATCCTGGGGCGCGAGCCGAGCTATACCGAACTGGGCATCTTCAGCGTGATGTGGAGCGAGCACTGCTCCTATAAGAGCTCGCGACTGCATCTGAAGAAGCTGCCCACGCGCGGGCGGCTGGTGGTGCAGGGGCCGGGCGAAAACGCCGGCATTATCGATATCGGCGGCGGTTACGTGATCGCCTTCAAGATCGAGTCGCACAATCATCCCAGCTTCATTGAGCCGTTTCAGGGCGCGGCCACCGGGGTGGGCGGCATCCTGCGCGACATTTTCACCATGGGCGCGCGGCCCATCGCGGTGCTCGATTCGCTGCGCTTCGGCCGGCTGGACAGTACTGAGAACGGCGCGCGCAATCGCCGCATTCTGGGCGGCGTGGTGGCCGGCATCGCGCACTACGGCAACTGTTTCGGCGTCCCCACCATCGGCGGCGAGACCATTTTCGAGTCGTGCTACGACGGCAACAATCTGGTCAACGTCTTCGCGCTGGGCGTCTGCAAGAAGGAAGAAATCTTCTACGCCAAAGCGGCCGGCGTGGGCAACCCGGTCATCTATGTGGGCGCGCGTACCGGGCGCGACGGCATCCACGGGGCATCCATGGCCAGCGCGGAATTCACCGAGGAGTCCAAACAGAAGCGGCCCAACGTGCAGGTGGGCGATCCCTTCATGGAAAAGCTGCTGCTCGAAGCCTGCATCGAGGCCATGCACACTGGCGCCATTGTGGGCATCCAGGACATGGGCGCGGCCGGACTCACCTGCTCCACCTGCGAGATGGGGAGCCGCGGCGAAGTGGGCATCGAAATCGAACTGGACCGCGTGCCGCAGCGCGAGACCGGCATGACGCCTTACGAAATCATGCTCTCCGAATCGCAGGAGCGCATGCTGCTGGTGGCCGACAAGGGCCGCGAAGAGGAAGTCTTCCGGGTGTTCCGCAAGTGGGGACTGGAAGCCGTCGAAATCGGCGTGGTCACCGGAGACGGTAAGCTGCGGGTACGACAACACGGCGAGGTGGTCGCCGAAATTCCCAATCGCGAACTGGCCGATGAGGCGCCGCTCTATAGCCGGCCGTACACCGTTCCGCCGCGCGCGGGCTTGATCCCCGATTACCCGTCCACCAAGCTGCAGCGTACCTTGCCGGCCATGCTCGCCGCCCCCGATATCTGCTCCAAGCGCTGGATCTGGGAGCAGTATGATCGCGAGGTGCGCACCAATACCGTGGCTGGCCCGGAGCGCACCGACGCCGCCATTCTGCGCATAAAGGAGACCGGCACGTCGATCGCGATGTCGCTCGACGGCAACGGCCGCTATAGCTTCCTCTCGCCGCGCGAGGGCGCCAAACTGGCGGTGGCGGAGTGCTGCCGCAATCTTTCCACCGTGGGCGCACGGCCGGTAGCGGCGACCAATTGCCTGAACTTTGGCAATCCCGAGCGGCCCGAGATCATGGCGCAACTGGTAGCGGCCATCGAGGGAATCGCGGAAGCCTGCACGTTCTTCGAAACCCCCATCACCGGCGGCAACGTCAGCCTGTATAATGAGACCCTGGGCGAAGGCATCTACCCCACGCCGGTGCTGGGCATCGTGGGCACGTTGAAGACCGCCGAGCCGGTGACCATCCCCTTCAAGCACTGCGGACGCAAGGTGATTCTACTAGGCGGTATCGGCGATTGCGACGACACGCGCTTCGGCGGAACGCAGTATGCCAAGGAGTTCATCAAGGAACTCTGGGGGCTGCCGCCCGCGCTCGATATGGAGTACGAGCAGCGCGTGCAATTCGCCGTCCGCAAGATTATCGCCGAGGGGCTGGCGGAATCGGCCCACGATTTGAGCGATGGCGGGCTGGCCGTGGCGTTGGCGGAATGCTGCTTCGGTTCGGGCGGCATCGGCGCGCTGATCGATCTCGATTCCGACCTGCGGCCGGAGATGCTGGCCTATCACGAAGGGCCGTCGCGTATTTTGATTTCCACCGAGTATCCCAATAAGGTGGCGGCCATCGCCGAGAAGTACGAAATCGACGCCCCGGTGGTGGGGGTTACAATTGAGAAGGGGCTTGAGATCCGGCAGCGCACCATCACGCTGGGAGCCTGGGAAATCGCAGCGTTGAAAACGGCGTACACGCAGGCTTTCGAATCGTATGTTCGATGAATTGAAGCCCGATAAATTCCACGACGAGTGCGGTGTGGTTGCCATCTATGGCCACCCGGAAGCATCCAAACTGGCCTACCTGGGGCTGCACGCGCTGCAGCATCGCGGCCAGGAGAGCGCGGGCATCTGCACGTCCGACGGCGGTACGGTACACACCCATAAGGCCATGGGACATGTGGCCGACATTTTCACCAGCGACGTGTTGAAGACGCTGCCCGGCGATCTGGCCATCGGGCACACCCGCTACTCCACCGCCGGCGATACGGTACTGCTCAACGCGCAGCCGTTTGCGGTGGTCTGCAACAAGGGCAAGGTGGCGGTGGCGCACAACGGCAACATCACCAACGCCTCCGAATTGCGCGCCCAACTGGGCCGCAACGGGGCCATCTTTCAGGCCTCCAGCGACACCGAAGTGATTCTCCACCTGATGGCGCATTCTTCCGAGCGCACTCTGGCGGGAGCCCTGCGCGAGGCGCTTCTGCACCTGGAAGGCGCATTTTCGCTGGTATTTCTGGCGCAGGACCGCATTATCGTGGCGCGCGACCCGCATGGATTCCGGCCTCTAGCCGTCGGCGAAATGGCCTTTTCGGGCGGACGCAAGTGCTATGTGTTCGCGTCCGAAACGTGCGCGTTCGACCTGATCGGCGCGGTCTACCTGCACGATGTGAAGCCCGGCGAGATGGTGATTGTGGGGCCCGAAGGCATGACCCGCGAGTTCTGGGCGCCCAAGCAGCCGCTCTCGCAGTGCGTTTTCGAACACGTCTATTTTGCGCGCCCCGATTCCCTGGTCTTCGGCCGCGCGGTGGAGGAATCGCGCGAAAATCTGGGTGTCCTGCTGGCGCGCGAATGTCCCGCCGACGCGGACCTGGTGGTGCCCGTGCCGGATTCCGGCGTGCCGGCGGCCATCGGGTACTCCGCCGAGAGCGGTCTGCCGTTCCGCCAGGCGCTGATCCGCAATCATTACGTGGGCCGCACGTTTATCGAACCGTCGCAGGCCATCCGCG